>CAYNPS010000122.1:6188-10783 GCA_964399125.1 uncultured Terriglobales bacterium | reverse complement strand
CGGAATTGGAAGTTGCGCGCGGGCTGCTCGAGCTTGGCGGATGGCGTAATCGCGCTGCTCGCGAAGCCGCACGCAAGATCGCGCACTTTATGATGGGCGGCGAACCTGATCAGCCTCAGCTCTTCGCGATGCGCGAGGAATTGATCCAGAACAACAAAGTTCGGCTGGTTCTTGCCGGCCACACGCACGCTCCCGAGGTCTGTCTGATCAAGAGCGACGAATCAGGCGATCGGTTCTACATCAACACAGGAACGTGGCGCGACGTGATTCCCTCCACTCCCGACGGCCGTACCTTCGGCCGCATGCGCGCGCTTACGTATGTGACCCTTTATTCCAAATCGGAACAGGACGATCGATGCAACTCATTTGATTACTGGACGGGATTTACGAAGGATTGGTAGAGCGACCGGTATCAGCTCTTGAATGTACCGAATGCTCCACGCGCAGCCTCGATCGTCTGACTAATATCCTTTTCCGAGTGTGCCGCGCTCAGGAACGCAGCTTCGAATTGTGATGGCGGCAGATAGATGCCGCGCTCCAGCATGCCGCGGTGGAATCGTGCGAAGGCCTGCGTATCGGATCGGCATGCATCATCGTAATTCTGGACTTCGCCATCTTGAAAGAACCAAGTAAACATCGATCCGACACGATTCGTCGTAATCGGAATCCTTTGCCTTCTGGCTTCCGCAGCCACTCCTCGTACCAAAGTCTCGGAATGGCTTTCCAATGAGGCGTAAATTTGCTTTCGCTCGCGCTTCAGCCGACAGAGTGTCGTGATTCCTGCTGCCATCGCCAGGGGATTGCCACTAAGTGTTCCCGCCTGGTACACGGGCCCGAGCGGCGCGACCATCCGCATGATCTGTTCGCGACCGCCATAAGCGCCTACAGGAAGGCCGCCACCGATGATCTTTCCCAAAGTGGTAAGGTCGGGGACAATTCCGTAGAGCTCTTGCGCTCCGCCGTATGCCACGCGAAATCCGGTCATCACCTCGTCGAAGATCAGGATTGTTCCGTTGGCACGAGTGATTTCACGCAGCTTCCGCAAGTAGCCCTGCGACGGCGGAACGCATCCCATGTTGCCAACCACGGGCTCGACTATCACCGCGGCAACTTGCCCCGGATAACGCGCAAAAGCCTGCTCGACTGCTTCCGTTGAATTGAACGACAGGGCGAGCGTGAACCGTGCCTGTTCCTCCAGGACTCCAGCGGATCCTGGAATGCCAAGCGTCGCCACGCCCGAACCCGCTTTCACTAGGAGCGAATCGGCATGGCCGTGATAGCAGCCCTCGAACTTCACGATGTACTTGCGGCCGGTAAAAGCGCGAGCCAGCCGGATCGCCGACATCGTGGCCTCGGTGCCGGAGCTGACGAAGCGCATCATCTGGATTGAGGGAAACGCGTCCCGCACCAGTTCGCCCAGTTCGTTCTCAGCAGCAGTGGATGCGCCAAAGCTAGTGCCGTTTTCGGCAGCGCGTTTTACTGCTTCGATTACCTCAGGATCAGCGTGGCCCAGAATCATCGGCCCCCAGGAGCCGACACAGTCGATATACTCGTTGCCGTCGGCATCCCACATCCGGCTGCCCTTGGCGCGAACAATGATCGGTGGCTCTCCTCCCACAGCGCGGAAGGCACGCACGGGGGAGTTCACACCCCCTGGAAATAGGCTCTCCGCCTTCTCGTGCATGGCACGACATTGTTCAGAGGCGCGCACCAACTCATAGTACCTCAGGCCAAATGTGATGGCACATCACGTGTTAACATGATTTATTAACATAACGTGGGACCTTGAAGTTAACCTGCTTATGACCGAACGAATTCACATAGTGGTACCTAAGGAACTAACCGACGAAGTTGACGCCTTCGTCTCGCAACGTAGTCGAAGCGCGTTCGTGTGCGACGCTATTCGCGAGAAGCTCATCCGCGAAAAACAAGTAAAAGCCTTGGAAAAACTCAAATCTTCTCCCTTCAAGGGTGGTCCGAAGGAATGGGAGAGCGATTCGTCCGGTTGGGTCCGTCGTCTGCGAAAGGAAAATGATGAGGTCCGCTCCAGAATCATCCGCAAAAAAGGCCACTAAATGTATTTGGTCGATACGAACATCATCATTGATGCTCTCAAGGCAAGGCGTTCTCGTCTCGATTTCCTGCAGAGGCTTTCTAGCGGCGGGCCGCTTGCATACTGCAGCATCGTAGTTGCCGAGTTGTTTGCGGGGTTCTCCTCGCCCAGTGAGATCAAGAGGGCGCAATCCGATCTGCTTGACGCAATCGTATATGTCGAGACGAGCGAGGGTGCCGCGCAATTAGCGGGTACATTCCAGCATCAATACAGGAAGCGCGGCGTGACACTCGCAACGGCGGACGCGCTGATTGCTGCCACCGCCATCACAGAAGGTCACACCCTCGTGACCGATAACCTCAAGCATTTTCCGATGCCAGAGCTGAATATTTTAAAAGCCCCAGAGCTCTGAAGTGAAAGGTAGTCCTTTGAATCCTGCTATTCGAAACATCGCCATCATCGCGCACGTCGATCACGGCAAAACCACACTGGTCGATGCCATGCTTCGCCAAAGCGGAGCATTTCGCTCCAACGAAGTTGTCGCTGAGCGCGTGATGGACTCGAACGAGCTCGAACGCGAGCGCGGCATCACTATCCTCGCCAAGAACACGGCGATCTTCTACCACGATGTGAAGATCAACATCGTCGATACTCCGGGCCACAGCGACTTCGGCGGCGAGGTCGAGCGCGCGTTGAAGATGGTCGATGGCGTGATGCTGCTGGTTGATGCGAGTGAAGGGCCGCTGCCGCAGACGCGGTACGTGCTCAGCAAAGCACTAGAGGCCGGGCTGCCGCCGGTGCTGGTGATCAACAAGATCGATCGTCCGGACGCTCGCGCACAAGAAGTGTTGAACGAGGTCTATGACTTGTTTATCGACCTCGACGCAAAAGAAGACCAGCTCGGATTTCCTGTGCTCTACACGAATGCCAAAATGGGAATTGCGTCCACGAGCACCGATGTGCCCGGACGCGACCTGCAGCCGTTATTCGATGCCATCCTCGAGCACATTCCCGCTCCGAAAGGCGATGCGAATGGTCCGTTGCAAATCCAGGTTGCCAACCTCGACTACAGCGACTATCTTGGCCGGCTCGCTATTGCACGCGTCTTCAACGGCACACTGAGGAACGGAGAAGAAGTCGGCATCGCCAAGCGGAATGGCTCAATCCAGCCGGTAAAGATCACGAAGCTGTTCTCATTCAGCGGTCTCAAGCGCGTCGATATCGATAAGACGGAACTCGGCGACATCGTTGCCATCGCAGGCGTCACCGGCATCACCATCGGCGAGACCATTACGGGAATGGAGTCGCCTGCTCCGCTGCCGCCGATTGTAATCGACGAGCCCACGATCGCCATGCAGTTCACGGTCAACACATCTCCGTTCTCTGGACGCGAAGGGCAGTATGTCACCTCGCGCAATCTGCGCGAGCGCCTCGAAAAGGAACTGCTCACCAATGTCAGCCTCAAAGTCGAAGAGACTGCCAACACGGACAGCTTCAAAGTAATGGGACGCGGCGAACTGCAGCTCTCGATCCTTATCGAGACGATGCGGCGCGAAGGGTACGAGCTGATGGTGGGCAAACCGGAGATCGTCACGCGCAGAATCGACGGCAAGCTGATGGAGCCGGTCGAGCACCTGACGATAGACATTCCTGAAAACTTTGTTGGCGTAGTTATTGAAAAGCTCGGCCCGCGTAAAGGCGAGATGAGCAAGATGCACAACCACGGCTACGGACGCGTGCGCCTCGAGTTTCGCGTGCCCAGCCGCGGGCTAATCGGCTTGCGCAGCGAGTTGCTCACCGACACCCGCGGCACGATCGTCATGAATTCACTCTTCGACGGCTACACCGAATATCAAGGCGAGATTCCGCAGCGGTTAACCGGAGCGCTGGTCGCCGATCGTCCGGGAGTCGCCACAGCCTATTCTCTCTACAACCTACAGGAGCGCGGTGAGCTGTTTGTCGGACCCGGTACCGACGTTTATGAAGGCATGATAATCGGTGAGAATGCACGCGATGTGGATCTCGATGTAAATGTCGTGCGCGAAAAGAAGCTGACCAACATGCGCGCTTCAACGGCGGACGAAGCCATTCGGCTCGTGCCTTTCAAAGCGCTAAATCTCGAACAGGCAATCGAATTCATTTCTGACGACGAGTTCGTGGAAGTAACGCCCAAGACATTGCGTCTCCGGAAGAAGATTCTTCAATCGAATCGCAGACCTAAGCGAGGTGCGCAACTGGTGGGTGCGGAAAAGGGTTGAGGCTGCCGCTTACTCCCGTGCGATGCCGGAATCTACTGTGTGTCGATCCGAATATTCAGCGTGATGTTATTTCGGTTATCGAATGAACTGATTGTCTTCGTGGAACTTTTCTGTCCACGATAGTCGGCGTAAATCTCGTAATCGACGTTCTGCGAGAGTCCGTGAAAGCGGTAGCCGCCGTCTTTTTCGGTGATGAAGCTCTTGATGGTGAGTGTTTTCGTGTTTTTGAGGTAAACGATTGCCTCGGGTAGAGGCGCATCGGACTTGGTGAGTACCTGGCCCGT
>CAYNPS010000122.1:2253-6088 GCA_964399125.1 uncultured Terriglobales bacterium | reverse complement strand
CGCGAAGTCGATGCCCTGGGTGGAGTGATGGGCGAGGTGACCGACGCGGTCGGAATCCAGTTCCGTCTGCTCAATACGTCGCGCGGGCCGGCGGTTTGGTCGCCACGTGCGCAATGCGACAAGCAGCAATACCGCTTAAAGATGCGGGAGGTACTCGAAGGCCAGCCGAATCTTTTTATTAAGCAGGCAGAAGTCGCAGAGCTGATCGTCGAAGATTCCCAGCCCGGGATGCGCGTTGCGCGAGGCATCAAGCTGCGCGATGGACGCCTTGTTCGCGCAGGCGCAGTCGTCATCACCACCGGCACGTTTCTCAATGGATTGATTCACTGTGGAGAACAGACTTATCCCGCGGGACGTTCGGGCGAGCCGCCGTCGCAGCTTTTGGGCGAATCTCTCAAACTACTTGGTCTACGGGGATGCCGTTTGAAGACCGGCACTCCGCCGCGTCTCGACGGTCGCACAATCGATTGGACGCGCTTTCCCGTACAGCCAGGCGATGACGATCCCACTCCGTTCAGCTTCCGCACGAAGAAGATTGCGCAGAAGCAGGTGCCGTGCTACATCGCGTTTACGACCGAAGAAACACATCGCGTCATCCGCGAGAACGTTCATCGCTCCCCGATGTACTCGGGACAGATCCAATCGATTGGTCCGCGATACTGTCCGTCGATCGAAGACAAGATTGTCAAGTTTCCCGACAAGCTGCAGCATCAGCTATTCCTGGAACCTGAAGGGCTGAACACGCATGAGATTTACGTGAACGGCATGTCCACGTCGATGCCGATCGACGTGCAGCTCGCGATAATCAAGTCCATTCCGGGACTCGAGACCGCCGAGATGCTGCGTCCTGGTTATGCGATTGAGTACGACTCAATTGATCCGACGGAGCTCGAACGCACGCTGGAAACGAAGAAGATTTCGCGTCTTTTTCTCGCAGGACAAATAAACGGAACTTCCGGCTACGAAGAAGCAGCATGCCAGGGAATCATGGCGGGAATCAACGCTGCCTTAAAGGCTAAAGGCGAGCTTCCCTTCGTGCTCGATCGTACGGAAGGCTACACAGCAATTCTGATCGATGACCTTATCAGCAAGGGCACAAACGAACCGTATCGCATGTTCACTTCGCGCGCGGAGTTTCGCTTGCAATTGCGCATCGACAATGCCGATCGCCGCCTCACGCCGTACGGTCGCAAGCTCGGTCTCATTTCGGACGCAGCGTGGCGCGACTATCTCGCAAAGCAGGAGCGCGCGTCGGCCATGCGCAAGATACTCGAGACTACAAAGGTCGATTCCGAAAAGCTCTCCCGCACGTCGCCGGATCTCGCCGCATCAGTTGCGAACTCGGCGGGGCAGACGTATGCACAATTTCTGAAGCGTCCTGAAATCACGATAGAAATGTTTGCTCCTATGCTTCGTGAGTTGATACCTGAATTCTTCGACGCCTGCGACTCCGCTGATCCAGAGCGGTTTTCCTCACAAGCGCGCAACGAGCTGAAATCAGTCGAAACCGAAATCAAGTACGCCGGCTATCTCCAGCAACAGCAGCGATCGATTGAACGGCTAAAGAAAGCCGAAGAGCGCGTAATCCCAGAATGGTTCGACTACTCGCAGGTAAGCGGCCTCTCGCGCGAGATGAACGAAAAGCTGACCCGCGTCCGCCCACGCACCTTAGGGCATGCAATTCGCATTCCGGGAGTCACGCCAGCCGCAGTTTCATTGATCAATGTCTATATTGAAATTCAAGGTAAGAGGCAGTCAGCAGTCGGCACTCAGCAATCGGCATGAGCCCCGTACAGCCTCATTATTGCTTGCATCCGTGTGATCCGTTGAATCTGTGCGATCCGTGTCGTGTTTTGTTGTTGCCTTTTGGCCGAATGCTGAGTGCCGAATGGTGACTGCTAAGATTTATCCATGACCTCCACCTCGCCGCTGGTCGGCGTGATTATGGGCAGTCGCAGTGACTACCAGGTGCTTGAGCCTGCCGTCGAGATCCTTCGCGACCTGCAAGTTCCTTTTGAGAAGCGAATCGTCTCTGCACATCGCACTCCGGATTGGATGTTTGAGTACGCCTCGACAGCCGAGAAGCGAGGTCTCCAGGTAATCATCGCGGCCGCCGGAGGTGCGGCGCATCTTCCCGGAATGGTGGCATCGAAAACCATTCTTCCCGTTTTGGGAGTCCCGGTTCCGGCAACCATGCTCAATGGCGTGGACTCACTGCTCTCCATCGTCCAAATGCCCAAAGGCGTTCCAGTTGGGACGCTCGCAATCGGGCAGCCCGGCGCTGCTAATGCCGGCCTTCTTGCAGCATCGATTTGCGCGCTAAAAGACGCGGCGTTGCGCGAGCGTATTCGGGCATGGCGCGCATCACGGCAGGAGGAAGTACTCAAGATGGAGCTGCCTTCGTGAGCGCGATCCTTCCTGGCGCAACCATCGGCATCCTCGGAGGCGGACAGCTTGGCCGCATGACCGCTATGGCGGCGCGCTCGCTGGGATATCGCGTGCAGGTCCTCGATCCGGACCGCTCCTGCCCGGCCAGCTTTGTTGTCGATAGTTGTTTTACCGCCGCATACAACGACGTGAACGCCGCTGCCCACCTCGCGCGCGGCTCCGACGTGGTGACGCTCGAAATCGAGCAGATTGCGATTGCCAGCCTCGAAGAAGCTGCACGATACGCACCGGTGCGCCCCGATGCCTCCGTGCTGAAGATCGTGCAGGACCGCATGCGACAGAAGAGCTGGCTGCAGACGAATGGATTCCCTATTGGGGAATGGCGTTCTGCAACGACGTCCTCAGAGCTCTCCGCTGCCGTCGAGCAGTTTCGTCGTGAGTGCTTTATCAAATCGACGTCCGGAGGTTACGACGGACGCAGCCAAATCCGTGTACAGCCTACGAGCGGCAGCTCAGCCGAGAAGATGTGGGCAAGCCTTGGATCGCGTCCCTGTGTCGTCGAACGTGCGCTGCCGCTTGATTATGAGATCTCCGTGCTGGTAGCGCGCCGTCCGGGAGGCGAGGCCGTGGCGTATCCACCCGCGCTGAATCATCACGAAGCGCAGATCCTCGATTGGTCCGCGATTCCTGCTTCTCTTCCGACGGAACTGTACAACTCAGCAAGCGATCTCGCGCGGCAGATCGTGCAACAGCTTCAGGTCGTCGGACTCCTTGTGATCGAAATGTTCGTGCTCAAGGATGGCAATCTGCTGGTGAATGAACTCGCGCCGCGCCCGCACAATAGTTATCACGCCAGCGAGCGCGCTTGTGTCACGAGCCAATTCGAGCAAGCGGTGCGCTCCATCTGCGATTTGCCTCTAGGAGATCCTGCAGTAATCAAGCCGGCAGCGATCTCCAATTTGCTTGGAGATGTATGGCTTGGCGCAAAACCACCGGCTTTCGATCGTGCCCTGGCGATCCCAGGCGTTCGTCTGCATCTTTATGAAAAGAGTGTTCCACGCCCGGGCCGCAAGATGGGACATCTCTCCGCCATCGGCGACACCGTGCAGCAAGCCGTAGATCGGGTGCTTCAGGCTCGGAGCGCGCTGGCCAGGTAACCACCGGACACTCCTTGCAGTAACGTTGTTCCGCGGTAAACCTTATTGCCTCTTCGCAAATTTTTGGCACATCATGGGTTATTCCGGTAAGAGGTTGAAATGAATAGTCCCACTCTGATTGTCTCCATTCCCGACGGAAGCTCGATCATCGTTGCGCGCTGCTCCGCGTGCCAGCAGACATTCTCGCTAACGCCAGCAGGAAGAATCGATCCTCTTGTTGGGCAACGCGAAGCGAAGCCAGCTTTCGAATTGCATGTGAAAGAGAAGCACAACTGGCGCGCAGATTCCAA
>CAYNPS010000122.1:0-2153 GCA_964399125.1 uncultured Terriglobales bacterium | reverse complement strand
GTTAGATGTACGCGGGAAACTTTGCGGGCCTCAGGCAGCACCGAACGCATGATGTCGATAGCACGTTGACTTCGTTCGGGCACCGCGCCCTCCTGTCGCATGCCCGTGAGTTGTGCAGTTGCGGTGCCATCCCTAAGTAGTTGATTTCAGGAGAAAAGTACCTGCTTGGCTATTACCTTTTTGGGAACTTTTTGCCCACCCTTAGTCCTGAACTAGGTGAAAAATTCCGGTTAGCGACAGGCAGGAGCTTCGGAATCGTAAGCTGCAGGTTGTGACGACAGCTGTTTCCACCAATCGTTAAAGGCCTGAAGCGCGTGTTCGCATTGGATGCGGTGGCGCTCGCGCTTGTCGCGAATTCTCCTTCGCGATTCTTCATTGATCGGTGGCAAAAGATCAAAGGTGATGTTCGCGGGTTGGAAGTTCTTTGCTTCTGCATTGCAGATGTAATGCATGAGTGATCCGAGTGCGCTCTCTCGCGGCGGAGGAATCGGAACCGAGCCAAGCCCAAGCGAGGCCGCATGGATTCCAGCCAGCAACCCTGCAGCGATCGACTCCGTGTAACCTTCGACACCGCAGATTTGTCCTGCAAAGAAGACGTGTTCGTGCTGCTTCATTTGCAGGGTTTCGCGCAGCAGTGTGGGAGCATTCAAATAGGTATTGCGGTGAATCTGACCGTAACGAACGAAGCGCGCATTCTCCAATCCCGAAATGAGACGCAGCACACGCGCCTGCTCGCCGAATTTCAGATGATTTTGGAATCCGACCAGATTGTATGAGTCCGCCCGCAAATTTTCCCGTCGTAATTGCACCACGGCGTAAGGCATCTTTCCCGTTCTGGGATCTTTGAGACCGACTGGTTTCATCGGACCGAAACGCAGAGTGTCTCGTCCCCGTCGCGCGATCTCCTCAATCGGGAGACAGCCTTCGAAGTAGTTGAGCTTCTCCCATTCGTGCCCTTCAACCGATTGCGCCGCAATCAGCGCATCGTAGAAGCGGTCGTACTCCTCCTTCGTGAAAGGGCAATTGATGTAGTCAGCGGTTCCTTTGTCGTAGCGCGCGGCCAGGTAGACCTTGGAGTGATCGATGGAATCCGTTTCCACAACGGGACTGATCGAATCGTAAAAGTACAGATGCGAGCTGCCGGTCATGCGGGCAATCTCTTGCGACAGAGCGTCAGAGGTGAGCGGGCCGGATGCAACGATTGTGATCCCGTCTTTCTCCTGGATTTGCATGACCTCCTCTCGGCGGACATCGATCAATGGCTCGGCTGCAATCGCGTCCATCACTCGAGCGGAAAACTGTTCACGATCGACAGCCAGCGCGTGACCGGCTGGAACCGCGGTTGCGTCGGCACACTGCAGGAGGAGAGAGCCCGCGCGACGCATTTCCCGCTTCAGCAGCCACGGAGCCGTGTTTTCGCTTTCGCTTTTAAGCGAATTGGAGCAAACGAGCTCGGCAAAGTTGCCCGTCTGGTGCGCTGGGGTGGTGCGCACCGGACGCATTTCATAGAGAACGACTCGCAACCCGCGTCGGGCGCACTGCCATGCTGCTTCGCAGCCGGCGAGTCCCGCGCCGATAACTTTGATAGGAGAAGACTCCATCATTTATCGATTTTAGTTGTTAGCCGACGAAGCTTGCTTCATCGAAGCAGCCGCCGGCGCTGCGCATTCACTTGGTTTTAACGCATCTGTAAAGGAACATTCACAATGAACCGATATGACTGAGAGGAAAGCAATGATTACTGAGTGGGTCCGCGTCAAAAATTGATTCGGCCAGTCCGTCCTTATTCAGCACACACTAAGAAGAGGTCCTAGGGGAGGAAAGGAATGAAATTCTTGCTTCGCAGTGGCTTGGCATGTCTGCTTTCAGGCGGCATGCTCATGGCCCAGAGCGCCGGCTCATCGCAGAGCGCTACCGGAGCCAAAACGAGAACGAGCCGGTCCACAGCTGCGCGTCACCGCGCCGCCACTACTACAAGAACTGAGCCATCTGTCGCCTCGCAACTGCAGGAAATGCGCGACATGCTCGCATCGCAGCAGCGCCAGATTCAACAGTTGCAGAACCAGCTCGCCGCTCGCGACCAGCAGATCCAGCAGGCTCAGCAGGCCGCCACAGACGCCAATGCCAAAGCGACGGAGGCTTCCAGCAAAGCC
>CAYNPS010000121.1:0-10820 GCA_964399125.1 uncultured Terriglobales bacterium | reverse complement strand
AGGAGTAGGAGGCGTGCAATCGACTTGCGCGATCATGCTGTGAGGTAACGCTTTCTGGTGCTCTTTTGCATCCGGAAATAGACAAAAAATGTCACTGGCAAAAACCACCCAACTTGCTGCAAATCGTGAAAAAACTCCACGACGGAAACGCTAGCAATCAGACGCGATCCACTATTTTCAGCAGCTTAGGTTGGCCACCCACCTGCACTTATCAGAGAGCCTCCCCAAGGAGAATCCCCATGTCCCCTGGCACCGAAAGGACTCAGCAAGTGATGCTTGAGATTCTCACGGAACGAAGCCGTGTCGACGACGACGGCGAGAGTCCGTCCTCCCACTGGGGCCTCGCCACAATGGAGCATATGTTTGCGCGTCGTCCGGAGCTGGAAATGTATGCTTGGCGGATTCAAGGCGCGGTCTGAAAAGGAGCTGCCGAGCTTCTAAGCCCCAGCGTTGGCGACCGATAATCAACGACTGCAGGCTGGTAGCCGCTGCGCGAAGCCGCAGCGGGCACAAAGCGTAGGCCAGGGAACCGGAGACTCTATCAGGAAGAATGTGGAGCCAGGGCGCCCCCTTCGGGTGTTAGTGAGCACTCTTTAACCCGGCTCTCAATCAGAGGGAACCTACACTTGCGACCGTTTGGATTCGGCTATGAAAAACCCGGCCGAGCACTGCCGGCTCCACGTTCGCCTTGCGGTGCTGAATTCCGATGCTTCTTGCCTTGGCGAGGAAACTTCAACTCTTCATCGCGTTCGCGATTCGCCTCGTGCGGCCGTTTTCCACGCGGAGCGAAAAATGGTTTCCGTCCTTCAGCTCCCATGCGTCCGCGATTCGTGTCGGCGTCCCGCTGAAACTCACTTCGTCGCGGACCTTTGTCAAAGAAGCGACGCTGAGCGTCGCTCCGACGCCACTCCGCTCGACCTTCTTTCTTGAACGGCGGGCGAGAACTCTTGAATGGCGGGCGAGAGTGAGCTCGATCGCGAGTCGATGGCTGCGTATAGCTCTCGCTGTTTGGAGGAGATTTGGGTCTCCTCTCATCTCTACGTGCTTCCCGTCCTTCACGCCCTCTGAAAGGACGCTTAGACCTCTCAAATTCGCGTTCAGGGCGCCGTTCGCGTTCCGTTTTGAAACTTCGTCTGGTCTGAGGCTCGGTTGCACGCTGCAGCAGAGAAATTTCCTTGCCGCTGAGTGGCCGGGATTCTCCAGGAGGAAGATCAAGTTCGAGTGGTCCGTAGCGTACGCGGCGAATCTTCTCCACGTGATGTCCAATCTCTTCGAACATCTTGCGGATTTGCCGATTGCGTCCTTCGTGCAGTGTGACTTCCAGCCATGGGTTGTCTGCTTCCTTGATCACGCGAATCTGCGCTGGCGCTGTGCGAACGCGGCGTTTGGGATCACGCTCTTCTGCAATCGTGACTCCAGCGCGAAGGCGACGAAGCTGCTCTTCCTGTGGTTGGCCGGCGACTTTCACAAGATACGTCTTGGGAATGTGTGACGCCGCTTTCATCAGCTTGTGCGCTAAATCACCATCATTGGTGAGGAGCAGAAGACCTTCGCTGTTGAAGTCGAGCCGGCCGATGGGATAGAGGCGCGCCTTCGTCTGCACAAGCTCCATCACTGTCGGGCGGCCTTCCGGATCGGAGACCGTCGTGACGTATCCGCGAGGTTTGTTCAGAGCAACGTACTCGTGACGCTCTGCGCCTTTGAGCAGCTTGTTATTTACGCGGATGGAATCCGTTTCAGGATCGGCTTTGCTGCCAAGCTCGGTGACAGTAGTGCCGTTCACAGTCACCAATCCTGACTGAATCAGCTCTTCAGCTTTACGCCGCGAAGCGATGCCGGCAGCGGCGATGATCTTCTGCAATCGCTCAAGAGCCATAAAAGGACCCGCTTTCTACTCATTGCTCGCGCGCGGCGTTTCAATGGTGTTCTCTTCGTAGTGTCCCTGCGCGTCAGCCTGCTCAGAGGATTGCTCCGGCACATCGGGAACTCCCGTTGCGTCGGCCACGCCGCCTTCGCTCGGCTGAAAGAGATCGCTCTGCGCAGCCGCTGTTAGCTTTTCAAATTCTTCGATGCTAGGCAGCTCGCTGATGTCTTTCAGACCAAAGCGCATCAGAAAGTCTTTGGTCGTTTTATAGAGAATCGGCCGGCCGATCACCTGTTTGCGACCGGCAGTTGTAATGAGCTTGCGTGAGATGAGGCTGGCGAGCACGCCGCTCGAATCGACGCCACGAATTTCGCTGATCTCCGGCGCAGTCACCGGCTGCTTGTACGCGATTACGGCCAGTGTTTCCAACGCTTGCAGGGAAAGTCGAATCGGCGGTTTGAGACTCCTGGCGAACGAGCGCACCACATCGTGGTGCTCAGGCTTGGTGGACATCCGATATCCGCCGGCGACCTGGCGAATCTCCATACCGTGATCGGCCGATTCGTACTCGGCAGTGAGCTGCTCGATGATCTCGCGCACGCGGCGGCGAGCGCGGTCGCGCTGCTGCCTGGCTTCCTGCTTTGCGTCGGAGAGCGTCCGCTCGGGAGCTTGTTCTTCGGTTTGGGGTTGAGCTCCGTCGATGGGCAGCACGTTTTCTGCCGGCGGCGCTGCCTGTTCGGTCGATAACTCGTCGGCGATAACGGCGATGATCTGCTCCACCGTCACCGGCTCTTCCGCAGCGTAGATAATGGCTTCGATTTTGGCTTTAAGACTCATGAAAAACGCTTCTAAGCTCCTGAGCCCGCCGCAGCGGGCTGCTCAGCTCACTTCCAGTCGTCGCGAACGGCGGCTCCTTCGGCCATCACGGCTTCGAAATTTTCGTGTTTCTTGATGAAGACTTCTCCGAAAACCTTGTCCTGGCGCAGAAGAATGGCTTGCAGCCTCACGAGTTCCAGCAGCGCCAGGAAGGTGCAGATCAGCGCATTGCGCGACTGCATCGGCTGCAGCAGGCGCTTCAACCGCAACGGTTTCTCTTCGAGCAGCAGGCGGCGGCGGAGATAGTCGATCATCTGCCCGACCGTGACTGCATCTTCGTTCACCTGCAGTATCGGCCGTTCGCGCAGGCGATCAAGAATCGATTGGAAGGTCCGCACGAGATCGACAACATCGGCCGCCATTTCCGGCTCGGCGCTTTCGTCTTCCTTGAATTCCTTCAGCGCTGGATTGCTCCATACCGCCTCTTCGATTTGCTGTTTTTGCAGCAGCATCTGCGCCGCGCTCTTGAACTTCTCGTGTTCCAGCAGGCGTTCGACCAGTTCGTTGCGCGGGTCTTCCTGCGCTTCGGTCGGAGCGTCGGGATCACGCGGAAGCAGCATCTTCGACTTGATGTGAATGAGCAGCGAGGCCATGTAGATGAACTCAGCGGCTACATCCACGTCAAGCTGCTTCATGCGCTCGACATATCCCAGGTACTGCGCTGTGATTTTCGCAATGGGAATGTCGTAGATGTCGATGTCCTGCTTGCGAATCAGATCGAGCAGAAGGTCGAGCGGGCCTTCGTACACCTGTCCCACGGTCACGGCAAAGGGGAACTCGCTGGGCTCGCGCTTGATTGGTTGCGTTTGCGTCATATTTAAAACCGCCGGCGCTAGCCGGTCGGGGCAGCCGCATTTTTCCGGCTGCGTTTTCATAATGCTCACGTGCGCGTCGCGCTCGGAGCTGGCCGTTCGGCCATCTCCGACCCACCGCCTACCGGCGGCGGTTCTGTTAGCTACTTCGTTGCCGCCTGTCCGGCAGGCGCTTCGTACTCCTTCGACATCTTCATCGCTGCCCGGACTTCCTCCATCGTAGCCTCAGCGGTGCGGCTCGCGCGACGTGCACCATCTTCGAGCAGGTCCCACGCTTCTCGTGGATTCTGCTCATAATGGCGCCGCCGCTCCTGCATCGGATTCAGCACGCTGACCAGGGCGTCGGCTGCCCAACCCTTGCATTCAATGCAGCCGATTCCAGCGCTGCGACAACCGGCATACACCTTCTGCAGTGTATCCCCAGAACTGAAAATCTTATGCACATCTCCGACGGGGCATACATCGGGATTTCCGGGGTCCGTGCGCCGCACGCGAGCTGGATCAGTGACCATCGTCTTCAGCTTCTGCCGAACGACAGGTTCAGGATCGCTCATTAGAATCGAGTTCCCGTACGACTTCGACATCTTGCGTCCATCAGTGCCGGGCAATTTCGGAGATGGTGTCAGCAGTGCCTGCGGTTCGGGAAAGACATAGGTCCGCTGAGGATCTTTGTCGCCGGGCTTGAGCACTCGGGGATAGAAGCCGTTAAAGCGCCGTGCGATCTCACGCGTGATCTCGATGTGCGGCACCTGATCTTCTCCGACCGGCACAAAGTCGGCCTGGTACATCATGATGTCCGCCGACTGTAGCAAGGGATAACCGAGAAATCCGTAGGTATTCAGGTCCTTGTCGCGAATGTTCTGCTGCTGCTCCTTGTACGTCGGTACACGCTCAAGCCATCCCAGCGGCGTAATCATCGACAGCAGCAGATGCAGCTCGGCGTGCTGCGGCACGTGCGACTGAATGAACATCGTGCACTTCTGTGGATCGAGCCCCGCAGCCAAGTAATCGAGCATTACCTCAATCGAGCTCTGCTTCACTGCCGATGTATCCGCGTAATCGCTGGTAAGCGCATGCCAATCGGCGATGAAGAAGTACGAGTCGTATTGGTGCTGCAGCTTCACCCAGTTGGCAAGCGCGCCGACGTAGTTGCCCAGATGCAGCTTGCCGGTCGGCCGCATGCCGCTCAGGATGCGCTGCTTGCGTCCTGAAGCGTTCGGGTTCTGCATGAGAGAGGAAGATTGAGCAGAGGCCTGATCCATCAAAGTCTTAATGATAGTAAGCGCAAATCGAAGATGCTCATTACGGACCCTAGAACTGCGCCGAGAAAGTTCCCGCCGAAGAGCACAAGAATCCAGAGCAACGAGATTCCAGCAATATCAAATCCCCGCCGCACTCCTTCTGGAAGGAAATGCCGGATTACATGACTTCCATCGAGCGGCGGGAGTGGAATCAGATTAAAGATTCCCAGCAAGATGTTGAGTTCAAGTGCTAGATGAAAGAATAGCGCGATCGGCATGAGAGACGAGGATGTATCGACAATCCCGTTCCGCGCGAGTGCCTGAACGATCACCAACCCATCCACCGAACTCTTGCCAATAATGATGAGAACAAGAAAGCAGCCGATCGCAACAACAAAGTTGCTGATAGGGCCGATTACAGCAGTGAGCACGTCATCGAGAACAGGATTCTTGAAGTTGCGCGTGTCAACGGGAGTTGGTTTCGCCCATCCCAGCAGCGGAATGCCGGTGATGGCCGCGATCGCGGGCAAAAGAATTGTTCCGATGATATCGATGTGCCGAATCGGATTCAGCGAGATGCGTCCGAGCATCCGCGCAGTGGGATCGCCCAACTGATTCGCCATCCAGGCATGCGACGACTCATGCACGCTGATGGCGAACAGAAACACCACGATTTCGAAAATGATGATTACGACTTTCAAACTCATGCGCGGAAAATTCGATGGTATCAGGTGCAGGGGACAGGTTACAGGTTACAGGGCACAGGAAAACGAGCGATTAGCTTCGGTGTTTTTCCTGTTCCCTGTCCCCTGTCCCCTGAAACCTCTCCGGCGCTATCGTCTTCACCTTCACCGTCTTCGCAGGCACACCGGCGACTACATTGAACGGCGGAACGTCCTTGGTTGCTACTCCCATTGCACCAACCAACCCATGCTCTGCGACCTTCACTCCGCTCATTACTGTTGCGTGGTAGGTGATGCGAGCCTTCGGACCAATCTCTGTCTTCTGGTTCGTGATGATCATCCCATCGTTGAGATCATGCTCGTGGGAATAGACATTGGCGTAGTCGGAGACGGAACTGCCTTCATGAATGATGAGTTCACCACGGTCGTCGAGCAGAACGTACTTGTGGATCACGCAGTTGTCTTCGATAGTCAGGTTGTAACCGAATGAAACTTCGATGCCATGAAACAGCTTCACGTTCTTGCCGATGTGCTTGAGGACGTGGCGCGCGATCATGTAGCGCATGCGGTATCCGAGCCAGTGGTTCAGGCCGAGAGGCGAGCGGTCGAACATCATCCAGAACCAGATCAGCGGCTTGCGTGGCTCGTACTTTTTTGCGTCAATGTCGCCGTAGTACTCGGGTTCGAGTGTGATGTTCCGTGGATCGAAGGAATGAGTCAGTGCTCGACCGGCAAGCTGCGATGTTACCGAAGCGTTGTCGTACGGCTCGTTTTCGTCTGCAGGAACGTACGGCCGCCCGAGGTAAATCTGATGTAAGGCATCGCGCACTACCTCGCTACGATGTGTCGGATTGGGATTGTCGAATTCCTTGTCGAGATGATCGATGAAGGCAAGAAAGCTCTTCTCGGCGTCAGGATGGAGTGTGCGGTATTCGTAGCGCGGCATGCGGGTTCAAGAGGGAACCGAAAATTCTACAGGACAACGTGGAGCCGGGCGCCCTCGCCCGGGTGTTGGGTGGGATTTCGTCGCTGTGTGACTTCGTGATTGCGCGACCCTGAAATCAACAAATCAAAGATTCCAATGCCACAATCTGAACACCCGGCCGAGGGCGGCCGGCTCCACGTTAGACCCGCTTTCCCGAAGTGAACTCCGCCAGCTTTTCCAGCTTCTCCCGTGCGGCTCCCGAATCCAGCGACTCCGCCGCGATCGGCATTGCCGAAGCAATCGAATCTGCGCGCCCTGCGACCACGAGAGCCGCAGCCGCATTCAACAACACAACGTCACGCCGAGCAGACTTCTCCCCAGCAACGATTTTCCTGATGATCTCCGCGTTGGCTTTGGTGTCCCCGCCCTGGATTTCCGAAATGGGAGCGCTCCGTAAGCCGAATTCTTCCGGAGATATGTCGTAAGCGCGAATTTCGCCATTGCGAACTTCTGCGATGTGCGTTGGTCCTGTGATTGTGATCTCGTCGAGCCCATCTTTTCCATGCACCACGAGAGCGCGCTTCAAACCAAGCATCTGCAGGGCGCGAGCCAGCTTTTCTACCAGTACAGATGAATAAACTCCTACAACCTGTGCAGAAGCATTCGCTGGATTGCACAGAGGCCCGAGAAGGTTGAAGACGGTTCGCAAACGTAGCTCGCGCCGCGCCGGCTGTACGTACTTCATCGCTGAGTGCATCGATGGGGCAAACAAAAACGCTATCCCAACGGCTTCCAGGCATTCAGCGACGCGCGCCGGCGGCAGCGTGATGTTGATTCCGAGAGCCTCGACAACATCCGCCGACCCGCAGCGCGAGCTCACGCTGCGATTGCCGTGCTTCGCTACGCGGACGCCTGCTCCGGCGACGGTCAACGCTGTTGCAGTAGAGATATTGAAAGTCCCGCTGGCATCGCCGCCGGTACCGCATGTATCGATCAGAGCATCGCGTTCCGTGCCGCTCACGTCGAGTGCCGAGTCGCGGAGCAGCAGAGGGGCAGATGCTTTACGGATTGCTTCTGCAAATCCGACGATCTCCTCGACCGTTTCGCCCTTCATGTGCAGCGCGACCAGCAACGCAGCGATCTGCGCATCGGTAGCGCCGCCGGAGAGGATCTCCGACATCACTTCGCGCGCAGCCTCGCGCGAGAGCGACTCGCGATGGTTCGCCACCTGATGCAGGGCTTCAATGATCATCGAGGTATTTTCAAGCTAAATCACTGCCGCATTCGCTTCAACTGCACGGGACAGGACGGCGACAAAACCGCTTGCGGTCGCCAGTGGGGCGGAGATGGCCGAATGGCCAGCTCCGAGGACATCGACTAACGCGCCCGCAAAACCACGCGGCTGCCCATCACCTACTGGCGACGATTCTGTTCTATCCTTCTACACCGGAGCACTCGATGCACAAATCCTTGTTACTTCTATTCGCAACTACACTTCTCATGGGTCAGGAAGTTCCCAATCCACCCAAAGATTTCGACGGCAAGAGCTGGTGGGATCACGTGAAGGTTCTCGCCGATGACAACATGCAGGGACGCGATACCGGCAGCCCAGGCCTGCAGAAAGCAGAGGCCTACGTTGTCGATCAGCTCAAGCAAGCGGGCGTTGAGCCCGCAGGCGAGAAGGGCTACTACCAACCGGTGAAGCTCATCTCGCGGGCCATCGATGAGAAAAATTCGAGCATGGCGTTGGTGAAGGATGGTAAAGCCGAGCCGCTCACTTTGGGAGAAGACGCATTTTTCTCCACTCGCGTCGATCTAGCCCCGCAAGTAGAAGCGCCGCTAGTGTTCGTTGGCTATGGACTGAAAATTCCAGAAGAGAACTACGACGATCTCGCCGGACTCGATGTAAAGGGCAAAATAGCGGTTATCTTTTCGGGAATTCCATCGAACCTTCCTGGACCGCTCGGCTCCCACTACCAAACAGCGGCAGAGCGCTGGAAGGTGCTGAAGGAAGCCGGGGCCATTGGATCGATCTCAATTCCCAATCCGGCATCAATGGATATTCCATGGTCGCGCATGAGCCTTTCGCGCACCCATCCCAGCATGGAACTGGTTGGAGCCGAGTTCAACGACACAGCGGGAGCGAAAATCGCAGGAGTCATCAATCCCGAGCATGCTGACAAATTCTTTGCCAATTCAGGCCATGGCTTTCAAGAAGTCCTCGACGTGGCAAAAGAACGCAAGCAGTTGCCGCGATTTCCTTTGAACATCTCGCTGCGAGCACGCGCTAAAACGATCACTCACGATGTGCAATCGGCGAACGTGATCGGAAAGCTTACCGGAACCGATCCGAATTTGAAAAATGAATATGTGGTCCTTTCCGCGCACATTGACCACTTGGGTATCGGCGAGCCCATCAACGGCGACAAAATCTACAACGGCGCGATGGATAACGCTTCGGGAGATGCCGTGCTGCTCGACGTTGCGTCGGCGTTAAAGAGCGCGCAGGAAAAGCCCAAACGCTCGCTCCTGTTTGTATTCGTCACCGGCGAAGAGAAGGGACTACTCGGCTCAAAATACTTCACCGCTCATCCAACAGTCCCAAAGAATTCCATCGTCGCCGATATCAACATCGATATGTTCCTGCCGCTGTATCCGATGAAGTCGGTGATGGTCTATGGACTCAATGAATCCGATCTGGGCGACGATCTGCGACGCGTTGCGGACAAAGATGGCATCGAGGTGCAGGACGATCTCGAGCCGCAGCGCAACAGCTTCATCCGCAGCGATCAGTACAATTTCATCCGCCACGGAATTCCGGCGATCACGATGAAGGTTGGCTATAAGCCCGGCTCGACCGAGGACAAGATGTTCCATGACTGGCTGCATCAGCGTTACCACGCACCATCGGACGATCTGAGCCAACCCGTCGATCAGAGCGCAGCGGGGAAGTACGAACAAGTGATCAGTCAGCTCATGCTCACCATCGCCGATGACGCGAAGCGTCCGGAATGGAAACAGCAAAGCTTCTTCCGAAGGTACGCCGAGAGCAAAACAGGGCAGTGAGTCTTCTTGGAACGACCGACGCGCGCCCCGCGCGGGTTTTTTGCTAGCGACTAGATACGTTGCCCTTTGAAAGTCAAGTAGCCCGACCTCAACACCCGGCCGGGGCGGCCGACGGTCCTGATGTGCGACAACATGAATACGCGCAGAGAATTCCTCAACTCGGCCTTGTCTTGCAGCATCGTCGGCCTGGGCTCCACAGCATGGGCTCACATTATCGATGCGTCAATCCCGATTCGGGAAACTCGCTCTTATTGGCTCTCAGTTCTGGAAAGACTTGCTCTGCCTGTTTTGGGCAATCTCTCGCAACGCCGGCTGAAGAAGGTGATGCCAGTCGAGGCCGCCAATCCCGCCGATCGTGCAAAGTACACGCATCTCGAAGCTTTCGGCCGTTTGCTTGCGGGAGTTGCTCCGTGGCTTGGCGCTACTGGACTGGATCCATCCGAGAGCGCACGACAACGACATCTGCTCGAACTCACTTATACATCGCTCGATGCAGCAACCGATCCTCGCTCTCCTGACTTCATGAATTTATCAGAAGGCAATCAACCGCTGGTTGACGCAGCTTTTTTAGCACAAGGCATTCTGCGCGCTCGCGACGCCTTGTGGGAACGTCTCGACCAACTCGCGAAGCGCCAATTTATCGAGGCCCTGAAATCCTCCCGCTCCATTCCCACTCCCGACCGCAACAACTGGGTGATGTTCGCCGCCATGGTCGAAGCTGCGCTGCATATCTTCGGCGAGAAGACGATGGAAGATCGCCTGGAACGATGCGTCGAACGCATGCTCAGCTGGTACAAAGGCGATGGAGTTTATGGCGACGGAGAGTTCTTCCACTTCGACTACTACAACAGCTTCGTCATTCATCCCATGCTGGTAGATGTGCTCGCAATACTGAAAGAAAAGGATGAGAAATTTGCGCCAATATACGACGCCGAATTGCAGCGTGCTCGTCGCTACGCGGAAATTCAAGAGCGATTGATTGCCCCCGATGGAACCTATCCCGCAGTTGGTCGCTCGATTACTTATCGCTTCGGCGCTTTTCACGCTCTGGCGCAAGTCGCATGGATGCATAAGCTCCCCGAGCGAGTAAGTGCACCCCAGGTGCGCTGCGCTCTGACCTCCGTGATTCGGCGGCAAATCGAGGTGCCGGGCACATTCGACGAGCAGGGCTGGTTACGAATCGGCTTTTGTGGACACCAGCCGACGTTAGCTGAGGGTTACATCTCCACAGGAAGCCTTTATCTTTGCGCGACTGCGCTTCTGCCTCTCGGACTTCCTCCATCCGACCCGTTTTGGAACAGCCCGGATGCTCCGTGGACCTCACAACAGATCTGGGCAGGCAAAGGGCTTCCG
>CAYNPS010000120.1:0-11026 GCA_964399125.1 uncultured Terriglobales bacterium | reverse complement strand
GAGGTTAGTAGCGCAAAGCGGAAAGGCGTGGCGATTCAGCCATAAATATGGCAGAATGGTGGCATGCGAACGACACTGGACATTCCGGATCCTGTTTACCGGATTCTGAAAAGCAAGGCCGCGCAGGAGGGCAAATCAGTAAAGGCGATCGTTCTGCGCAGTGTCGAGAATGAGTTGGGCCTCAGAAAAAAGAAGACCGGCAAACGGGTCAAGCTTCCCATTGTGAAATCGAAAACGCCAGGCTGGTTGAATATCGATAATGCCAAGATCGCAGAGCTTGTGCCTTTTCCCTGATATCAATGTTTGGCTCGCTGCCTCTGCCGCTGCCCACATCCATCACTCCGTTGCTAATCGATGGTTCGACTCACTACCTCCGGAAGCTCGCGTGTACTTCTGCCGTGTGACGCAGATGGGTTTACTCAGGCTTCTGAGCTCCGAGACCGTCATGGGTCCAGAAGTTCTCACGCAAGCGGAAGCATGGCATGCCTATGATGAGTTTCTCGAAGACGATCGTATAGAATTCGCAAACGAACCTGCGGAACTTGAAAACGAGTTCCGTCGCCACTCTTCGCGACCGCATCCCACTTCTAAAACCTGGACGGATGACTATCTTGCTGCGTTTGCGGCCTCTGGAGATCTGACTCTGGTGACATTCGACCAAGCTTTCCTCGGTAGAGTAAGAAATTTGAAACTGCTCTCAATCTGATTCAGTTGTGATCGCGAGTCGAAGCGCGGGCGCAAACATCAGTGCCAGCAAATACGCTAACGCGCCACAAACGAGTGTCACAGCTAGCCCGAAGTGAATCGCAATTACCATCGCCACTACCGAGCCCAGCACGCTGGCCGAAGCATTCATTGCCCAGGCCCATTCGCACATCCCATCAACGCTGCTTGAATTCTCGTCGAGCAGGCGAAGGCCGGTAGGGAACGGTATTCCCATTATGAAACCAAGCGGAGTGATCAATGCGCCACTGATGAGAAGCTTGAGCGGGAAGGGAACTCCGACGAGCGACCTCAGGATCAACGGCAGCAGAACAAGATACGCAATTACGCAGGCAACGATTGCTAACAGGACAGGACGAAGCGTTTGTACTCGCGGCATCCAGCGTCTCGCGGTGAGACTCCCGGCGCCGCTGGCCAGCAGCATGAGAAAGATGACTACCGTCAACGCATAGGTTGGGTGCCCGAGGAAGAGAACGAAGCGTTGAATCAAGGTAATCTCAACGAGGATGTATCCAAGCCCCACGGCGATGAAGTAGCACAGCGGCAAGATGCGCGGATATGACGCTCGCGGCTCCAGTGCCAAAGGAATTACGAGAAACGCGATTACCGCGACGATCGATACCGCCAGCACCATACCGAGAATCACAATTCCGAGATTCACGCGCCAGTCCATGCCGCCGCGCGTCCCTCTGAGATCGGCCAATGCGTGGCCGGTCTTCAAGGTGAAGAAGAAGAAAGGCGAGGAATCGAAAACCGGAGCGACGTTGTACTGATACGTTGCCGCGAACGCTCGCGGATCATTCGATTGAATCAATCGTGTGAACGCATTCTGCGCATTGTCACCATGAGGGACGTACAGGCATACGAGTTTCGGATGCGCACTCAAATGTGACTGGACCGATGCGATCTCTTCTGTCGTGAATGCGGATTTTTTGGCCAGCACAATAACCGGACGCCCATCCTGGTCCAGCGGACCATCCGATGCAACGATGAAATTGGCTTCAGGATTTGGGACTCCAAGTTCGTGCAGCGCTTCGATTGCTTGCGACACAACTCGTAAAGCTTCACGCGGCTGGCGAAACTCCCAGCGTGTGATCGCGATCATGCCGTCTGGCCGAAGATGATCGAAGTACTCCCGAAATGCTTCGACCGTGTAGAGGTTGTTCTCGCTGAGCGCATAGGCACCCGCAGCAGTCGATGCCCAGGTATCGACCAGCGTCATCTGCACCACATCGTATTGGTCACGGCTGCTGCGAAGATATGAGCGGCCATCGGCAACGTGGATGTGAACCTCGGGCCGATCGTAGAGGTGATACGCATAATCCGCGTATCTTTCCCGCATGATTGTGCTGGCGATCAGCGGGTTAATCTCGATGCCGGTCACATTGCGGCTTCCATTGGCAACAGCGCGAAGCACGTCGACACCGCCTCCTGGGCCGATGATCGCGAAGTCTCCATGCGGACGGAGCACGTTCGCCAGCGATGGCGCAGCATTCATGAGATCGCTCCGCCAATTAAAGGAAGCGGATGAATTTCCTGAAGTGGGACTCACAGGAATGTCATGGCCCCACAGCGCTGGATCGACGTTCATGATTGCCGTGGATGCATCGGCGTCGATGACGATGTACTTCGATTGACCAACCTGATCAACTTCGACGCGCGAGAGTGCATTCCAACGCGCGAACTCCACACCAGTGCGGCGCGCTCCTTTGGCGTAGATGATGTCGATGAGGCGACCGCTGCGATTGGCAGCAATTAATGCGAGGTACACAATCACAATCGCGAGCGCGAACGACCGTACGGCCCGGGTCTCACTCCAAAGAGCCGCACCGACGGCCATTAACGCAGCAGAGCAGAACACTGCATTGGGTCCGCCGACAACATTCAGAACTGGCACCAGCAGAATGCAGGCGCTGGCTCCGCCGATTAGATCGAACCCGTATAGCCTTGCAACCTGGTCGGTTTCACGCGCAAACACGACCGAAAAAATCAATCCTGTAATGAAAAAAGGAACAGCCGCGGCCAAATAGATGAAGGTAAGTTTCTCGAAATTGCGCAGCTCGAGATTGAGCGAGACCGCAGAATGAAGGACAACCTCAAGAACTCCGAATACCAGAATGGAACTGAGCATCAGCAGCTTGCTGCCAAGTTCCGGGACCGTCCACCGCGCGAGCCTCGCTCGGAAGATATGCGCGAATACGCCGCCAGCGCCCAATCCCAGCAGCGCGACCGAAATCGCCAGAAACGCGAAGTGGTAGAAGAGTACGACCGAGAAGAGCCGTGTCAGCGCGAGCTCCAGCAGAAGGCTCGCGCAACTGACGATCGCAATGATGAGCGGCAGGCGAAGACTTACTGGCTGCGCGACTTCCGCGCTCTCTGGCTGGAGGACCAGGGTCGATTCGGGCATCCTGTGAACATATCAGATGCGAACCCGCCTATTCACCACGGAGCCACGGAGAGCACGGAGAAAGGCCAGTGGCTGCTGAATGCATCAGCAATGTGTTCCGAAAAGGAACGAACGAGGGTCGTCGTTCCAGGAGACACACCGCAGAGAATGCTCCGGTCTTTTGAATTACAAATATGCCTTTCTCCGTGTCCTCCGTGACTCCGTGGTGAAAAGGCTTTTACTCTACCTCGTTCTTCGCCTTATACCCGTCGCGTGCGATCACCTGGTATTTGATCTTCTTCCGGTGCTGGTCCTGCACGATCAACGGCTGTCCCGTTTGCGGATCGACCAGCTCGACCTTAACCTTGCGCCAAGTGCCATCCTGCTTCGCGTTCGACGGACGATACGAAATCATGTACTGATTGCGAATGTCTGCGGCGATGTCTGCGAAGTCCTCGGGAAATTCCGCGGTGAAGCGGGGGAAGTAGGCGCGTCCGCCGGTCATACGGGCGAAGGTGTTGAGCTGATTGTCGGCCTGGAGAAAGTCGAGATTCGCGATTGGGCCCATGTATCCATGGGATTCGGCCCACAGACGAAATGCCTGTCCCGTACCGACGCAGAATATGGTGATGTTCTTCGAGCCCTGAATCTTCTTCAGGACTTTGTCATAGTTCAGCTTGCTGAAGGTATCAATCCCGTCGCAGATGAGAATGATGTACTTCTGCCCTTCGACGCCTTCGAGCCTGTCAACCGTGTCGTAGAGCGCGTCGAAAAGGTTCGTTTCACTGAAGCCTGGTATCCGCAGTTGTCCCAATGCACCCATCACCTGGTTCTTGTCCTGCGTGAAATCAACCAGGATGTGCGTCTTCATGTCATACGACGTGACTGCAATCCAGTCTTCCTTCTTCATCTGCTGGGTGAAGGAGTAGGCCGCGTTGAGCGCGTCCATCATGAAGTAGTAGTTGTTGGCAGCGAACTCGATCAGCAGGACGGCCGTGATCGGCTTGTCGCCCTGCTGGGCGAAGGTATCGATCTTCTGCGGAACGCCGTCTTCCAAAATCTTGAAATTCTCGGCTTTTAGTCCGGGAATGAATTGGCCGTTGGCCGTAACGACATCAACGGGCAAGTTCACCAGCGGCACATCGACTTTCAGCGAGAATGTGCCGATTTCTTCCGGATTCTTCACTTTTGGTACGCGTTCCGGCGGCTTTTCATCCTCGGGCTTCTTCTTAGGCACGGCGATTGGCCCAATATCGCCCGTCGGACCACCGGCTTCCGGTGTCTGCTGTTGCTGCTGAGAGCCTTGCTGGTTCTGCGATTGGTTCTGCGAATTCTGCGCGTTCTGTGCGCTGCTGGGAGAAACTGCAAATGCAACGGTGCACAACGCCATCAGGAGCGCCTTAATGAGGCCTGATAGTCGCACCCTAGTACCACTAAGGGACATTTTTGATGCCTTCCTACTGACTCTTTACGTATTGCTTTCGTGAGTCTCTGTATTAGTATAGATGCCGAACTACTCGGAAACCATCGTGGATTGCGTGTTTCCTGCGCTTGCGGGTCGTTTCATCCCCGCATCTCTGGTGTGCTCCGAGTGTTTGTACACAGTATGAAGAGCATTCTTTCCTACCTCGCTCGGATTTCCCCTTTAATTTTGTTATGCAGCTTGGCGGGCGCGCAAACGACTCCCGCTGCTCAACCCGTCGCTAAGGCAACGCGCGTCGCGCCGGAAGTCATGCCGGTCAGCGACGTGCATCGCGGCATGCGCGGCGTCGCCTACACGGTATTCGAGGGGACCAAGCCCGAGCCGATGGACGTGGAAGTCCTCGGCGTGCTGCCGAACCTCAATGGTCCAAAGAGCGACTTGATTCTCGCCCGCTTGCATGGCGAGAAGGTGGAGTACACGGGTGTGGTTGCCGGCATGAGCGGCAGCCCGGTGTACATCGACGGCAAGCTCGTCGGCGCGATCTCGTACCGAATTGGGCAATTTTCGAAGGAGCCTATCTGCGGCATTACGCCCATCGAGGACATGCTCGAAATCGATGCCATGGATCGCAGCCAGCCGGAGCAGGTGAGTGCGGCCCACGCAGCGAAAACGATGAACAAGATTTCGAACGCAGGTGACGCAAGCCCTGATCTGCAGGGCTTCGCTTCGATGATGCAGCCCATCGATGCTCCCTTCGTCTTCAGCGGCTTTACCGAATCCACCATTCGCCAGTTCGCGTCGCAATTCGCGGCGGCCGGACTGGTTCCCGTTATGGGAGTCGGTTCAGCAAGCCATGAACATCAGCCGGAGCCGATCGAGCCGGGCTCAGCCGTCAGCGCGGTGCTCGTAAGCGGTGATCTCGACATCGCGGCCACCTGCACGGTCACCTACATCGATCCGCAGCGGCTTCTGGCATGCGGACATCCGCTGACGCAGTACGGCATGGTGGATATGCCCATGACGAAGGCGAACGTCATCGCCACGCTGGCTTCGCCGTACAACTCGTACAAAATCGTCAACACCACCGACGAAGTCGGCACCTTTGTCCAGGACCGTCACAGCGGCATTCTCGGTCGTTTCGGCGAGGCTCCGCAGATGATTCCCGTTACGGTCACCATCCACGGCGGCAGCAAGCCCAAGCAGATGAAGTTCTCGGTCCTCAACAACGCCAAGCTGACGCCGCTGATCATGATGACCACCGTCTATCAGGCGCTGCAGAGTCAGAACCAGTACGGCGATCAGGTGACATATCGCATGAACGGCGACATCGCCGTAAACGGCTATCCGTCGGTGCACATGCATAACATGTTCACGTCCAACGACACCGCCGAAAGCTCAGTGCTGGCGGCGATGAACCTGGGCGAACATTTTGGCCGCATCTTCGAGAACCCATACAGCACACCCGGAATCAATGGCGTGAACGTTGAGTTCGACGTAACACCCGAACGTCGTGCCGCGCATCTCGAGACCGCGCGCACCGATGTGACTGAAGCGCGTCCCGGAGACGAGATCACGGTGGAAGCGGTGCTGCGTCCATATCGCGGCGATCCCATCGTGCGCCAGATTCCCGTAAAGATTCCCACTTCGGTACCGCGCGGACAACTGCGCATCCTGGTCAGCGATTCAGAAACGCTCGATCACAGCCGTAAAGTTCCTTCCGGGCTGGGTCGAACACTCGAACTGGGTTCGACGATCGACCTGCTCAACAAAGAGCACGCCAACAACAATCTGTACGTCTCGCTACTCGAAGCCAATCCCGAAGCCATGGTGGAAGACAAAGTCATGCCCACGCTGCCGCTCTCGGTAATGAACGTAATGCAAGGCATGCGTAATGGACAGGACATGTACGTGAGCGGCGAGTCAGCGGTAGACGAAACAGCCACGCCGATGGATTACGTAGTGTCTGGTTCGCAGTTGTTGACGGTGCAGATTAAGTAGAGCTGCCAGCTACCAGCAACAGAACCGCCGCCGGTAGGCGGCGGGGCAGCCGCGATTTTCGCGGCTGCTGCTTTTTGGGGCCGGGACTATTTTCTGCGCATATTTTCGCGCTCGCGCGACAGCAGCGCTTCCTTGCGCTCAAGTCCCCAGCGGTATCCGCCCATGCCGCCGTCGGTGCGGACGACGCGATGGCAGGGAATGAGCACCGCCACGTTGTTCGTCGCGCAGGCTCGCGCGACGGCTCTGCGGCCTGATTCGCCGCCGAGCTTCTTCGCGATCTGTGAGTAGGTCCGCGTCTCGCCCGCCGGTATGCGCTTGAGTTCTTCATAGACTCGTCGTTGAAATGCGGTGGCGCGAACGTCGATGGGCAAATCAGGCAGATTGACTTCGCCTTCAAGGCGCCGAAGCAGGTTGTTCATCCAGTCTTTCAGCTCTTCGCCAGCATCGACTAATTCCGCTTTGGGAAACTCGCCTTCGAGTTCTTGCCGCAGGCGCGCAGGATCATCGCCCAGCTTGACGCTGCAAACACCTTTCTCCGTAACCGCCAACAACGCTCTTCCTGCAGCATATGGAGCGATGGCGTAGCGAATGCGCACGCCATCGCCGCCTTTGCCGTATACAGCTGGCGTCATTCCGAGGCGCAGATTCGAGTGCTCATATACGCGGCTGCTGGAGTTATAGCCGGCTTCGTAGATCGCTGTAGTTACGTCACGGCCGTAGCGAAGTGCCGTCTTGAAGAGCGATAAGCGTCGAGCTTCGGAGTATTGCTTGATGGTAATGCCGGTGTTCTGCTTGAACGCGCGATCAAGCGTTGCTGGATGCATCTTCAGCTCGGCACTCAATTGCTTCATCGGCAGCGGCGAATCAACGTTCCTTTCAACGGCGCGGCAAACGTTGCGCACAAGCGCGATTTTCTTTGAGTTCTCAAGCTTGCGTGGCTCGCAGCGCTTGCAGGCGCGGAATCCGGCACGCTCGGCGCTATCCGGATCGAAGAAAAACCGCACGTTTTCCGGCTTTGGGCGGCGCGACGGGCATGTCGGACGGCAGTAGATGTGCGTCGTGCTTACGCCGTAGAACAGCGCACCGTCGAAGCTGCGGTTGCGGGCGACAACGGCTTCCCAAAGCTCAGCGGGATTGTGGGCTGCGATTGCTGCGGTAGTCATGCTTTGCAGCTTATGTTAACGCGATAGGAGGCGGCTATCCGGATCTTGATACCAATGTCGCTTTTTCACCACGGAGCCACGGAGGACACGGAGGAAGCCCTTTAAAGTTGTTTTTCTCCGTGCTCTCCGTGGCTCCGTGGTGAAAAAGGGAACTTTACTTGATTTCGTTCACTGGCAATTGCGTCCCAAAATCCTGCCCGCTCGGCGCTACGGCGCGGGCGACGATCGATGTGAACGCCTGCTTGTACTCCGGATATTGCTGTGCTAGAGCCTTGATGAACGCCATGTTCTGTTGGAAGGTTTTCACCTGGTCGGTGATATCGGGGCTGGAGTACTTGTACACGAGATCGAGCCCTTGCTTGTCGTCGGGAACGACGAAAGCCTGAACGATGTTGTATGTCTGCCCGTTGAGCGTCAGCGGCACAGGTTGTTGTGGATTTTGTGGGATGTCCTTTGGCTGAGCCGACTGCTGCTCCTGATAGAGCGCCTCTAGCTGTGGCGTGCTCATGAATGGCACCGGAGCGAGCAGATCCACTGCAGTCAGGTAATAGAAAAATGACGTGTGCTGGAAACCCTGTTTTTTGTAGTCACGCGCCTGCACCCAATACCACAATCCGTCATGCGGACCTACCTGATGCGCCTTGGCGTAATAGCCGGCCAGCTTCCACTGGCCCCCATCCTGCTGTAGAACGTAGGTAATTGTGTACGGCTCTTTGACGCCAGTTACGTCCTGAATCGCGACAGCGTACTTGCCCGGCGGCAGGCCGGGGATCACGAATGACGAATGCTGCGGGGAGTTGAAGGTTCCGCAGAAAAATTCTGCGCGCTCGTAAGTCTGCGTTCCCGGAGCATCGAGCAGCCACTCATTGCGAATACGCGCCTGGCCGCCTGCGAGCTTCGCTTTGTTTGCCGTGACTACGTTGGCGATGCCTTGAAAGTTGCTGGCGATTCCCGGAATGGAATTCTGCTGCATGGCCGCAATGTTGCCGGCGGCTGCCTCATTAAATAGCTGTTGCGCCGCGGATTCAATGGCGGCGCGAGTGCCAGCATCGAAATCGGGATCCTGGGTTGTGTAGCACGATTCGGCGGCGTTCGCTGCCTGCAGCAAACAGAGACTTAAAAGAGCAAGGGGAAACAAATAACGGAGGCGGATCATAGTCCTCTCAAAAGCATGGTTGGAGCTGCCGGCCAGCAGCCGCTCGCGTTTTTAGATGCCAAAGGCTGCAACTCGGATGGATTCAGCCGTTCTCCTAAAGTAGTAACAGAACCACGGGGTGAGGCGTTCGCGTCTTGTGATTGCACCCTGACGACAATGCGGCTGCTCGGAGCTGGCCATTCGGCCACCTCCGAGCCACCGCCTACCGGCGGCGGTTCTGTTGAACCCTGATTTTGGAGTAGCATAAGCCCAGCGTGCGCAGAAAAACGAATTTCGTAGTCATTCTCCTGCTGTTTTTCTATACGAGCATGCACGCGCAGGAGTCGCAAACAGGCCAGCCGGCTCAGCCGACCTCGTCGGTGTACAACCGCATGCGCCGGACTCCGCCTGCTCAGCAAAATGGTGCCCAGCAGCCCCAACAGCAGGCCCAACAATTCCCCAATCCTGCCCAGCAGTTTCCGCCGGAGCAACAGATTGGACCAACGCCGGGGCAGGTTCCCAATTTTTCAAGACGCCCAGTTGCTCCCCAGCCGATAAATCAGCCGCAAAATGGGCCGTCATATCCAGGCACCGCGCCAAATCAGAGTATTCAACCATCGCAGCAGCAATCTGCCGCCACGCCAGGTTCGGAGCAGCCGCAACAGCCTTATGGCCTCGCTCTACAACCTCCAAACCCGCCCAATATCACCTATGCGAACGGAGAGTTGACGATTGTCGCTAACAACTCGTCACTGGCGGATATTGTGAGCGGAATAGAGCGGTCGACTGGTGTTCGAGTCGAGGGAACGCGTCCAGATACAGAGCGCGTCTTCGGCCAGTTTGGCCCAGGTGTGCCGCGCGATGTGCTGAATTCGCTTTTCGATGGCTCCCGGTACGACTTCATCCTCGTCGGCAGTCTTGATAATCCTGCGAACGTGCGGACGATCATCCTCAGTCCGCATGGGGCCGGAGCCACCGGCGCTAGCGCTGCGAATGCCCAGCCATACCGTCCAGCCGAAAATACTGAAGAGCAGGAAGAAAATGAGGCGCGTCCAGTGCTCCAGGGTGGCGGAGAAATGGGCCAACCCGTTCAGCAGGTCCCTTCGGAGCAGGTGGTGCCCCCACAGCCTCCGCCGCCTCAGCAGCAGCAACAGCAGCAGGTTAAGACTCCGGAACAGTTGCTGCAGGAGCTGCAACGCCTGCGTCAGCAGCAGCAGCAACAACAAAATCAGCAGCCGACGCCGCACTAGCCCGCTTTCACAGGATCATCAGTGAACTCCCGGGGCCCAGATGGTTTGCCGCCTGAGTTGATCTTTAGCGCGAAAAAAGAAAAGCTCCACGAGGGAGCTATCTTTTGGGGAGGTAACGTTGTAGGGAAACTTAGCTGGCGACGTTGGCCGGGAACTCAATAACTGTAGCCTGCGCCTTAGCCGGGCGGCGGTTCATCGCCCGCAGGATGCCGGAGACAGCCACATACCCGGAATAAACGCCCAGGATCATGGCCGAGACGATAGTGGCGAAAACGATTGTGCTTAGGATCAGACTGTTCAAAGTTGCCGAGCTCACCAATTGGGGATTCACCGTCGTTCCGCCTTTTTGATGTCGATTCCGCTAGAGCCAGTTGGATAAACTCTGCTTAGCTGGCCCATTCTGCTCCTGGAACCAAGGAATGCATCTATTACCCTGGTTCATGTACTTCCGCGCAGAAGCCAAACTGGAGCGAACTCCTTTGTTATGAAGGAAATCACTCGTTTCGGCCAGATTACGCAGGTAACTTTTCAGCCCTGCTGAATCACACATCGACGAAGCGGCAAAGCCACTTTAACTGCATTGACCGTCCCCGGTGTTGACAACTAAGATACGGACGTATCGTTGTGCCCACCAGTCAACGAAGCCCTCTGTAGAGCTCGACTTTTTGTAATGGCAATTACCTCGATCCGGGTCCGCGGCGCTCGCCAGCACAACCTGAAGAACATCAACGTCGAGATCCCCCGTAACACGCTTACGGTTATTACCGGCCTTAGCGGGTCGGGGAAGTCGTCCCTCGCCTTCGACACAATCTATGCCGAAGGTCAGCGGCGGTACGTCGAAACCCTCTCCGCTTATGCTCGGCAGTTTCTTGATCAGATGGAGCGGCCCGACGTTGACGCCATCGACGGACTCAGCCCATCGATTGCCATTGAGCAGAAGACTACTAC
>CAYNPS010000119.1:9032-11049 GCA_964399125.1 uncultured Terriglobales bacterium | reverse complement strand
CCAGCGGACAGACCGGCGCAGCTTCTTCAAGCTCCGCTTCTGGCGTTCCGCAGAGTGACATGGGCGGCGACGCGACCAGCAAGATTCAGTCTGCCCTGCAGCAGAACTCGAATCTCTCTGGCGTGACGGTCAGCACCGATAGCAAAGGCAACATCGAGCTGAGCGGCACTGCGAACACCTCGCAGGATCGCAAGGAAGCAGTCCGCATCGCGAAGGACAACGCGAACGGCAAGAAGGTAAAGGACCACATCAAAGTTAGCAGCTCTGCGAACAACAACAGCAGCAGCCCGATGAGCCACTAATTCTGATATCAACCTGCAACCCAGGGCGGCTTTCGAGCCGCCCTATTTATTTGCAATGACCTTCCCACCAGCAAAGCCGTAGGGACAATGGCGGCACCCTGATTGACAGCAGTATCCGCGCTTCAGCAGATAGTGTTCGGTGAAGACGTAGAGGTCGTTCTCGATGTAGTAGTCAATACCTTCGACGAGGCGATCACCTGAGCAAGACTCGATCGGTTTCTTTTGCTCAGTCGCCATTCGATCCTGTTGCTAACACCTGCATTGCAGGGCTTACTACTGAGCCCGGCTCGACTGCATTCCCATCACGGAAGGTCACGGTGTGTCCGGAAATTGCTGGTACGCGCTCGCCCGGAACAATAATGCCAACCAGATTGAGTGGATCGGCTGCGGAAATTGTGATCGTCTCTCCCAAAACGGGACTCGATCGCATCGCACGCAGTGACTCCACGGCTTCCGGCAAAGCAAACTGTTCGCCGATGAAGCCAGACACGAACCGACCTCCTCGCACATCGCCCCGATCTTCCAGGCGGCGGAAGGTAATTAGGAGCTCGCGCCATTTCGGTAGCACGGATTCGCGAGCAAGTAATTCGCGGAAGACTACTCCGTAGCGCGCCAGCAGCATACGGCAGGCGCCTTCGAGGGCGATGGCGTGATCTCGCGCCGGTTCGGTGTGCAGCAGAGTCCAGCGTCCGGCGGCATGCCTGGGACGCTTGTGGCGGCTGTTGTTGTGCAGTCGCTTAGGCGCGATCAGCGTGCGCAAGTTGTCGAAGGCATCGGCCGTGACCAGGCCCGCAGCAACAAGCTCCCACAGACCGGTTTCGACCTCCGCCTTTAGTCGGCCAGTACCACGAACGATGTCAGTGAAAAACGATGCGCCGCGGGATTGCAAATACGCATGCACCTCGGCGGCGACTGGGCTCAGGCATCGTTCGATCTCAGTTGGCTGCTGATGCGGAGCAGCGCTCATCCAGTCCGACTCTTCGCGAATGAAAAATGTGACTGGAGCGACGCTCGTCGGAACCACTCGACGATTTCCTCCGGCAGCAGCTTCGAGCGTTGCTGGATGGGGCGAGAGCCTGCCCCAACCAACTGCGCCGGTGAGACAGAGATTGTCTAGATGAGCCGAGTCGTACTCGCGCAGACGTTGCCGCAGGATTTGCCGTTCCCATGCATTCGCGGGAATCTCGAACCCTTGAAGCTGACGCAAAACTTCGAGAAGACCTCGTTCGCCGGAGAGCTGCGTTCCGGGTGCGACATGCTGCCAGCGCGGCAGCCAGCGCATGAACTGCGCCGGAGTCGAAGGCTCGATCTGCTTGCGCAGCACGCCAAGCGTGAGGCGATGGATGCGCGCCAGCAGCCTGCGATCACACCATTCAGTTACTCCATCGTGGCGGGCAAACTTGCCGCGAAGAATCGAGCCTTTCGATTCGAGCCGCAGTAGGGCAATATCGACTTCATTTACCGGCTGCTGAAGCACGGTAGCAAGCTGCTCGGCGGTGATCGGACCCGAGTGCATCATCCAGCCATGGATCATCGCGAGCCGAGCATCATCTAGACTCAGATTCTCGCGCTCTGCCGAGTCGATCAGCGGATCCAGTTCCGAATCGGGATACAGCGCACGAAAGCTCGAAAGCTTCTCAGCAGCCACCCAGAGATACTTCTCACCGACTCGCACGCGAGTGGCGCGTTTGCCGCGTTGCAGCTCCTGGAGGTGC
>CAYNPS010000119.1:0-8932 GCA_964399125.1 uncultured Terriglobales bacterium | reverse complement strand
CATTCCGCGAATGACGCGCTTGAGACCTTCGATGTCCATCGCCTCGGTGAGCACGTCCTTCATCACCTCGCGAACCAGCGGATGATCAGGGATCTTAATATCGCCTTCGATATTTTCCTGGCATGCCGCTACATCGGGGAAGACTGCCGCGAGGAGATCGTCCGAGCGAATGCGGAGAATTTGCGGCGGGACTTTCTTCCCATTTCGGTAACGCAGCAGAGCCAGAGATCGCCCAGCGTCCCAACGCCAACGCGTCTTGAAGATAGGGGAGGGAAGCGCCGCCTGTTCCAGAACTTCCTGCACGTTCTCTTCACGCAGAAACTCGAAGACATCCGCTAGCGGAAAGCTGTGCTGTTCGGCGAGAGCGATGTTCAGGCCATTTTCAGTTGCTGATGCCTGAAGTTCGAAGTTGAACGACCGACAGAAACGTTTGCGGAGGGCAAGGCCCCAAGCTTTATTGATCCGCGCGCCGAATGGAGCATGGATCACAAGCTGCATGCCGCCTCCTTCATCGAAGAAGCGTTCTGCGATGAGCGTGGTTTGTGTGGGTACTGCGCCGAGAACGGCGCGGCCAGTGACGATGTGCTCGACGATCTGCTCGGCGCCGGAGTCGTCCACGTGGCATTCGTTTTTCAGCCATTCGACCGCCGCCGCCACTTCGGGAATATGTCGCGAAATGCCGACCGGAGTGATGTTCGGCGTGAGTTCATCGACCTTGGCGCGAATGAATGCCACTTGATGCGAAAGCTCAGGCGTGCGCGCCGGAGCCTCGCCGCGCCAGAAGGGAATCGTTGGAGCGGCGCCCTGCGCATCCTCGACCAGTACGCGTCCGCTGGATTCAACTCGATGAATGCGCCAGCTCGTGCTTCCCAGCAGCATGATGTCGCCACGCTGGCTCTCGACTGCGAAATCTTCATCCAGGGTGCCGACTACTGCTTCCTCCGGCAGAGCAACGACGGTGTACAGCGAGTTGTCGGCGATGGCGCCGCCATTGGTGACCGCGAGCATGCGGCTTCCGCGCCTGGCTTTCAATATGCCATTGACCCGATCGCGGTGCAGATAAGCGCCATACCGTCCGCGGCTCGCAGCAATGCCGTCCGACAGCATACTCACGATCTCATCGAAATCGTCGTAGCTGAGGTTGCGATATGGATAGGCTTGTCGAACTACTTCGAAGAGCTGGCGCTCCGGCCATTCTTCAGCAGCGCACATAGCGACGATCTGCTGTGCCAGTACATCGAGCGGAGACTCAGGAATGATCAGGGCATCGAGTTCGCTCGATTCAATGGCGCGCACGAGAGCGGCGCATTCGATGAGTTCGTCGCGCGTGGTGGCGAAAATGCGTCCTTTGGGGATGGCGCCCCGCCAATGTCCAGCGCGGCCAATGCGCTGGAGCATTACTGCAATCGACCGAGGTGAGCCGATGTGACAGACAAGGTCGATGTGGCCAACGTCGATTCCAAGTTCAAGCGAGGCCGTCGCGATCAGCGCGCGCAGTTCGCCCTTACGCAGGCGCGATTCAGCGTTCAGTCGCAGCTTGCGCGATAGGCTGCCGTGATGCGCGGCCACTGCATCTTCGCCGAGCTTGTCGGCTAGCGCGTGAGCGATGCGTTCCGCGAATGATCGCGTGTTGACAAAGATCAGCGTGGACTTGTGCTGCTCGATGAGCTGCACAAGGCGGTCATAGACCTCGTCCCACATTTCATTGGTCATGACAGCCGCGAGTGGACTTGGAGGGACTTCAACCGCGAAATCGATTCGCCGCTTGTGACCGACATTCACGATCTCGGGATTTCCAGAAGCTCCAGTGAGAAATTCCCCGACGAGCTCAATCGGCTTTTGCGTCGCCGAAAGGCCGATGCGAACCGGCTTGCGATGAGCCAGTGCGTCTAGCCGTTCAAGTGAAATGGCCAGGTGCGCACCGCGTTTGTCATCAGCAATGGCGTGGATCTCATCGACAATCACCGTTTCAACATCGCGGAGCAGTTCGCGGCTGCGCTCGGCGGTGAGCAGAATGTAGAGCGATTCCGGCGTGGTGACCAGGATGTGCGGAGGCGATTTCAACATCCGCTGTCGATCCGCAGGGGGCGTATCGCCGGTCCGGACGAAGGTCCGAATCTGCGGCATCAAGTAGCCGTGCTGGCCGGCTAGCTCTGCGATCTCAGCCAAGGGCCGCTCGAGGTTCTTCTGAATGTCGTTACCGAGCGCCTTGAGCGGAGAAACGTATAGGACTTCGATGCGGTCTTCCAGCGCGCCGGAAACAGCTTTTCGTACCAGGCGGTCGATACACGCTAGGAACGCGGAGAGAGTCTTGCCCGATCCCGTAGGAGCTGAGATCAGGGTTGAGCGGCCACCGAGGATGTGCGGCCAGCCCTCTTCCTGCGGCTCCGTTGGCGTACCGAATTTTTGGACGAACCACTCCTGCACCAGGGGATGAGCCCAAGTCAGCGAGGCCGGGATTTCAGCAGTCAAGTTCGACATCGAACACTCAGCCCAGCTTCCGAAGGCCGGTACCCTCCCCCTCCCCATAAGGTCGCCCAAGTGACTGCAAACACGTGTCCTGAGCTTCTAAAATTGGGCAAAATCGATAAAGCTAAACACAACCTATTGTGATTCTGAGTTTGCAATCAGAATATCTTGTGATTAGCCTCTGCAACTAAGAGCCAGCGGAAGGAAATTGTTCATGAATCCACCGCCATTCGAACGCTCGTGGACGGCGCCCTCGACGTTCGGATGTTCTTTCCCAGTGAACTAACCAATCGCCGTTCAACATTCCCCTTTGTAGCCCACATACGCAGAGGACAGCGGCTTTATCTTAGGCGAAAATAAAGCAAAATGAAAGGCCAAGAACGTCCTTACAATTCTTCAATCTCGAGTTCCTAGTCTTCGATGTGCACGGCCTGGTGTTCGATGGAACTTTTTGACGTCGAGAGGTGGGGTTGACCAGCAGCTCTGCATCTAACTTAAGCGCCCATTGGGTGAAATGGAACGATCAACTAAACTACAAGGTTTACCCACCGCTTCTATGCAACCAATCAAATTCGGGACTGACGGCTGGCGAGGAGTCATCGCCGAGGACTACACCGTCGCGAATGTTCGCCGAGCCGCATCGGCGATCGCTAATTACGTGCTCAAAAACGAGGACAGCAGCCGAGGCCTGGTGGTCGGCTATGACACGCGCTTCGGCTCACGCATGTTCGCCCAGACCGTTGCCGACGTGCTCGCTTCGGCCGGAATCGACGTCCGTCTGGCGAATGACTACACTCCTACTCCTGCGCTTTCCTTCGGCGTGAAGCACTTTGGTGCTGCCGGCGGAGTGATGATCACCTCCAGCCACAATCCATTTAATTGGAATGGAGTGAAGTACAAGGCGTACTACGGCGGCTCGGGGCGTCCGGCAATCATGCAGGCCATCGAGGCCGAACTGGATAAGCCTTTGGCCGTGAGTTCCAAAAGAGGAACAATAACGGACACGGATTTCACCGCTCCATACGTTGAAGCCATCAAGAAATTTGCCGACCTGGACAAGATCAGTTCCGCCGGCTTCAAGTTCCTGATCGACTCCATGTACGGCGCGGGACGCGGAGTGCTTGCAGGCATCTTCGCCGAGCGCGGAATCAAGCATGTCGAAATTCGCTCCGAAGTGAATCCGCTGTTTCCCGGAATCAATCCTGAGCCCATCGAGCCGCACGTGCGCATGGCGCAGGAGATGGTCGTCAGCGAGCGCTGCCACGGTGGGCTGATCACCGACGGCGACGCCGACCGTATCGGCGCAGTCGCCGAAGACGGCAGCTATGTCGATTCGCACAAAATCTATTCCATCCTGCTGCGCTGGCTGCTTGAGCGAAAGAAATGGCCGGGCGAAGTGGTGCGCGCGCTCAATACGACGAAGATGCTCGATCGTATCGCCGCCGAGCACGGACGCAAGCTGCACGAGTGCGGCATCGGCTTCAAGAACATCTGCGATCTCATGCTCGAGCGCGAGATTCTCGTCGGCGGCGAGGAGTCGGGCGGCATCGGCATTACGCGCCATCTCCCGGAACGGGACGGAATCCTCAACGCTTTGCTCATAGCCAATGTTATGGCGGAAGAGAAGCGCACGCTGGCACAGCTCGTTCAAGACCTGCAGGACAAGTATGGCGCGCACTACTATGCGCGACTCGACATGCACATTCCCAACGAGCTGAAGGATTCAGCGATCAGCCGCGCACGCAGTGGTGTGAGCGAAATCGGCGGATACAAAGTGCTGCGCGTAGAAACGCTCGATGGCGTGAAGTTCTTCCTTGACGCTCCGAAGGGCAGGCCGGGAACGGCGGGGCCTGCTGCGGAATCGTGGCTGTTGCTGCGAGCTTCCGGAACCGAGCCGTTGTTGCGCGTGTACTCCGAGGCCGGTTCGCCTGAGGTCGTGCAGAAGTTGCTCAGGTCGGCAGAAGCCTTCGTGTACGAGGGAGAGCTCGCGGGGACGGCCGCGCGGTAACCTTGTTTACCACGGAGCCACGGAGAACACGGAGAGACGCATATTTAAGAGTGGACCCACTGAGGTGACGCTTAGTTTTGCCCTATGCTTTATTGAATAAGTCTTTCTCCGTGTCCTCCGTGGCTCCGTGGCGAAAAAGAATTAAGATGACCATCGCGGAAAATACGCCGACCTTAACTTCACCTCCCGCGCAAAGCGAGGACACGCCCGAAGCGCGGCAGTACAGCCGCATTCGCCGCTGGCTGTCGGTACTCGACACGTCTTTGGGCATCGTCTTCCTGATCGTGCTGCTCGCGACCGGCTGGACGGGCAATTTGCGCGATATTGCCCTTCGCATGGCGCACCAGCACTACGTAATCGGGCTCTTCTTTTATGTTCTGCTGCTCACGATCATCAGCAAGGGCCTGAGCTTCGCGCTTGATATCTACAGCTTCCGCCTCGAACATCGGTTTCATCTTTCCAACCAGAGCACCGGAGCCTGGATCCTCGATGAGCTTAAAGGCTGGCTCGTGGGATTGGTTCTCATCTCACTGCTAACCGAGCTGGTGTACTGGATCATCCGCAGCTCACCGCAGCATTGGTGGCTGATCTCCTGGGCAGCTTTCACTGCTTTGTTTGTCGTATTCGCGCAGCTTGCCCCGGTGATCCTCTTTCCGATTTTTTACAAGTTTGTTCCGCTCGAAAATCAGGCATTGCGCGATCGCCTTGTGCGCTTAAGTGAGCGTGCAGGCACGCACGTACGCGGCGTCTATGAATGGAAGCTCTCGGAGAAGAGCAAGAAGGCTAATGCCGCGCTGACCGGGTTAGGAAATACACGGCGGATCATCCTCGCTGACACTCTTTTGCAGAACTACTCCGACGATGAAATCGAAGCTGTTCTCGCACATGAACTCGGGCACCATGTACATGGACACATCTTCAAGAGCATTTTGCTACAAATGGCAGTCACATTCGTTGGGTTCTGGGCTGCGAATGAGGCGCTGCGCTATGCTACCGGGCCGGGAAGAATGTTTGCCGCACTGTCGGATTTTGCCAACCTGCCTTTGCTTGCGCTCGTCTCGGCGGCGCTCTCCTTGATCCTGCTGCCTGCATTGAATGCCTATTCGCGATTCAATGAGCGCCAGGCGGATCGGTATTGCTGGACGTCGGTGGCAAGCGTCGATCCGTTTATCACCGCGATGGATAAGCTGAGCGCGCAGAATCTGTCGGAGAAGACGCCTTCGCGGCTGGTGGAAATACTGTTCCACTCGCATCCCGCGGTCTCGCGACGCATTGCGGCGGCACGGGAGTTTGCCCGGCAGTAACGGAACCGGCGGTGTTAGGCGGTGGCGGCAGCGGCGCGTTTTGCGGCGGCGAATTCGGTTTCCCTCTGCAGCATGGTAATGTCCGGAACTGGCCTACGGCCATCTCCGGCCCACCGCCTACCGGCGGCGGTTCTGTTTGTCAGGCATCTGACCGCTTACGCTGGAGAGGACTTTCTGGAATGCTTCCTGTGCAGTCAGCTCCTTCTTGCCGCCCTTGTTCTTGCGATACGAGTGCTCGTTGCCGCAGGTGCGGCAGCGGGTCTTCTGAACTTCCTCTCCACTCATGGTGACCACGGAGTGATCGGTGCTTCGCTTGCAGCGCGAGCAGTAATCGTCGATGTCATCGCCGAGTCTCGGCATAACTCCTCCAGCTTCTGCGCGGAATACTAGCACGATGAACTGCGCCACTGGGTTACAGCACACGCGATTGATACACTCTTGCCATGCGCTCGGCGCGCGGCATTTTCATTACATTTGAGGGCCTTGATGGTTGTGGGAAAACAACGCAGCTCACGCGCCTTGCTGAAACACTCAAGGCTCGCGGCTTGGGAGTGATCGCAACGCGCGAGCCCGGCGGCAGCGCCCTCGGCGAGCGCATTCGTTCCATCCTGCTCGATTCCAGAACTGCTGGTCTGACTTCTTTTGCCGAACTCGCGCTGATGTTTGCCGATCGCGCTCAGCATGTGGAAGAAGTCATCCATCCTGCACTCAAAATGGGAAAGATAGTTTTGTGCGATCGATATACCGATAGCACCGAAGCTTACCAGGGATATGGTCGGCGGCTTGGATCTGAGGTGGTCTTGAATTTGCATCGCGAGCTCTGCCGCGACCTCTGGCCCGATTTGACACTGCTGCTCGACACCGATGTTCACGCCAGCGTGAATCGCGCTCGCAACCGCAACAAGACCAGCGACTCAGTCGAAGGAAGATTCGAAGCCGAAGATGCGGCCTTCTTTCGCCGTGTGCAGAAAGGTTTTGAGAGCATTGCCCGACGCGAGAAGAAACGTGTTGTGGAGATTGCGCCGGGAACTATTCAGGGTGTTGAAGCAGAGATTTTGAAGATTGTCGAGAGACGCTTTCCTCATCTGGGAAGTCGTAAAACCAGGGTGCCTGTCGCTGCAGGGAGCTGCTCCTGATGGGCTTCCGCGACTTCCACGGCAACAGCGAAACGGTGGCGCGCATTCGCGAGATGATCGCGCGTGCCCGCTTTCCTCATGCGGCGATCATCGCCGGTCCGGATGGTGCAGGGAAGTACACGCTGGCGCAGATGATCGCGAAGGCGCTGAACTGCCTCGAACAGCCGCACTCGGACGGTTTGCCCGACTATTGCGGCCATTGCAGCAATTGCACTCGGATCGCAGAGGCCGACGATCTGGATGCTCGCTTCGCCGAGGCTGTCGAGACGCGAGAAGGGATGCGCGAAGCCGACAAGCGTGAAGCCCGGATTATGATTCAGACGCATCCAGAAGTTTTGGTCGTTCCACCTGATCCGCCGCAGATGCTGATCAAAGTGGGACAGGTGCGACAGGTGATCGATTCAATCTTCTACAAGCCGGTCGAAGCCCGGCACAAGATCGTGATCTTCACGGAGTCATCGTTCATGAAGGAAGCGGCGAATTCGCTGCTGAAGGTCTTGGAGGAGCCTCCCGAGTACGCCAGCCTCATCCTGCTCACGACCAATCCCGGCGAATTGCTCCCGACCATTCGCTCACGCTGCGTAACGTTCACACTCGGCGCGCTTCCTGTTTCGGAACTCGAATCGGCGATTGCGAGCTCACGCAAAGAGTTGAAAGCTCCGCAACGCGAACTGATCGCCCGACTCTCAAACGGAGCTATGGGGCGCGCGCTCAACTTCAAGCTCGACGAATACATCGAAGCTCGAAGCCACGCGCTGATCATTCTGCGTAGTGCCGTTGCCGGCAGTGATCACAGCGACCTGTTCAAGGTGACCGAGACCTATCGCGCCGGAGCAGAGGGGCGTGAGCAGACTGGTCGTCTTCTGCGCACGCTCTATGCCCTGCTCGAAGACCTGCTCATGCTGAAGTCAGGCACGCCTGAGCTCGTTCGTAACACGGATATCAAAGGAGAGCTGGGCAGAATCGCTCAGTCGGTGGATTTTGATTGGATTGTCAATGCCTCACAACGGCTTGCGGAGGTTGAGCGTGGCATGAGGCGGAATCTGCTGCGCTCGCTCTCGCTGGACGCCTTTGCGACGGCGTTGGAGCCTGGCTAAAGCGGATTTCACCACGGAGCCACGGAGGGCACGGAGAACAGCCGAAAAGCAAAATTGAACACGGAGGACACGAAGGCCACAGAGGGTTTTCGAGATATGGGTTCGGTCAGAAGAACAACTCAGGGGCTACGATGCATGTCGAATGACCCAGACTCCAACCTTCGTTTCCTCCGTGTCCTCCGTGTTCAATCTTGCTTTTTCCTTTCCTCTCCGTGCTCTCCGTGGTGAATCCGCGCGTTTGTGCAAAAATCCGCGCCCATGTTACTCTGCTAGAGAGACTTAAACGACTCGAAAAATATAGGAGTGTCACCAGCTTCAGTGTTAGCTAGAGAGCGTAAAACAGACGTCATTACCCGGTTCCGCACCCACGATAACGACACCGGCAGCCCCGAGGTCCAGATCGCGGTGCTCAGCGAGCGAATCGGTCAGTTGACGGACCATTTCAAGACGCACCAAAAGGATCACGCCTCCCGCCGCGGTCTCCTGATGATGGTCAGCAAGCGTCGTCGCCTGCTCGACTACCTCAAGAACTACGATTCCGAGCGCTACAAGGACGTAATCCAGAAACTCGGCATCCGCAAGTAGCAGGACCTGGGCGGCCAGTTCTCGCACCGCCGTTCGTAAATCGAGCGATCTCGACTCGGACGACTTTAACCAGATTTCCCGCGCAGAATCGGCCTTCCCTCATCCCGAGCACACGCATGATGCCGAGCTTCGGTCGATATCCGTTCATCCAGGCGGGCCGTCCGCTCCGCCTTGCAACCCGACTTCGCCTTAGCGAAGGCTCAGTGCCTTTCCGCTCAATCAATGCTCCCCAACGCTGCCCGCTGGCAGCGCTCCATGAAATGAGGAATCCATGAAGCAAGACGCAACCGTTGAACTCACAGGCGGTAAGCGACTCGAATTTGAAACTGGCCG
>CAYNPS010000118.1:0-11132 GCA_964399125.1 uncultured Terriglobales bacterium | reverse complement strand
TCATGTTGCGCAACAGTCTAACTCGTCACAGGCTATGTCCTCAAAAGGACCGCGCTTGACCATGACGCTGAACTGCTTGTCCACGCTGAAGAACTCGATGGCTTGCGCCGCAGATGTCGGCAGCTAGGTTGCGATTCGACATCTATATATATTGTTGGGTGGCACAATTGAAGATCCGTCTTTTCGGAGATCTTTGGGATATCTGCGAGCCACTTGACCTCATCACTGGACTAGATCATGGGAACGGCCTGGGCTCACCGCAGGAGGCTCCGCTCTCCCGGAACTCGATCTGCCGATGCGACCTCTCTTATCCCAAACTAAAGCTGCATTCCGCAGGTACCAACGTACCCTCGCGCAAGCGAACCACTTTTTCTAGCATGGAAGAGCTAGCAGACGTTCCAGCTATTTTCATTAGGAAAAGGGAAATCTTATGAAGGGTCGATTTGGATCGCGCCTGACGCTTGGTTTGTTTGCTGTTCTATTCGCTGGATGTACTGCGTTGGCGCAGGGCGATCAGGCTCTAGATGCGGCTATTGGCAACGTGATCGTATTAGCCCTCGTGGTTTTGTTTTTCATGGCTATTTACGTCTATCTAGCGGCGAACACTCTCGCCATCCGCGGCGGAGTTGCACATGGTAAGAGAATGCGCTGCACGCTGCCGTGCGAGGAGCTGACTTGGGAGTCGTGCAACGGTGCTAGCTGGCGTGGAACAGATCGGGCACGGTTCGCCATTGCGAGCGATTGTGACGGCAGCAAACATAAGCTCGAAGCTCTGAATAATCGGCATGCACTTATGCTCGCGCCTCACGAGAAGGTCGTTGACACGATTCTCCTGAGCAGGACGTATGAGCTCAATTGTCGCAGCTATATTGTTCAGGTGGGGAGTTTGGCGTCGCCCAAATCGGAATTTACCGTATCGAACATCTTACGGTTGACCGCCGCCTTACCAACGGACTAAGAGCTCTCGAACGAACGCTGCACGTTTCTACGTTTTACCTGAATTTCAAGGTTGCGCAGCTTTCTCCCGAATAGAATCCAAAAATCAATTCTGAATGCATGACTCATGGGGGCGGCTCCGGAAGCGGACGCGTTGGAGGTCGCCCCTCTTTTTCATTAGGGGCTTTGTACGAGCGCTGAGCGCGTGCGCAAGGATTTGAATCGGGGGCGCCAACATTCGATGCACGCTCTCGTAGGCAAGCTCCCGTCAGTAGTGGCGTAGGCTTCGCTTTGCTCGAGTCTCAGGAGTCTGTCCGCAAACACCAGTAGTTTCCAACCCGATACCGATTCGATTTGATCTCCTGCTACAAGGAAAGATAGATGCGACTCTTACTGCTAATTCTTGGATTGAGCGTTGCGCTCCAAGCTCAGACCGTGACCGTTAAGCACTACAGCCCATACTCTCGTACTGGGTTGGGCATGAATGTTGCGCTGACCGGAGAAAGTTCTACCGACATTCTGACGATCACACTCAATGGTACTGAGGTGTTCCGCCAAATAGGCAATATAAGATCTAGTCAATCAGTGCGATTCTCTTATGGAGGTCGAACTCCCGGCAACTATACGATGGTGACTTCTTTGCTCAATTCGGGGGGAACGCTGAAGGCGTCCGCTACTGAGACGCTCCCGATCAAGGCCACCGGATCAGTCACGATCGACGAGTATGACAATATCTTCGTTAATGGCAAGCCGAAGTTCATGTTGAATCTGTGGATGGATACACTACAACGCTTCCAGCAGTGGAACAGTATGGGCGCGTTGACAGGTTATGGTTGGGTGGAACTATGTGTCGGTGGCAACTGCGAAGGACCATATTCAGCAAGTGAGTGGAATAACACGTTGTCTACATCCCTCTACCCCTACTCCCCTTATGGGGTGATTGGGCCTAGTGGCAATGACTTTACATCCGGGGGCAGATTCAAAGGAACGGTGCCTGATTATGTCAGCTATCGAAATGCTGCTACTAACAAGTACTCCAGCGACATGATGCTGTACTGGTACTGGCAGGATGAGCCAGATATTAATCTCGGGCCTACCTGGGATGGGAACTGCTCTGCTGGCAATGAGGGAACTGCAAGCACTGGAGATGGGTGTTCCAAGCTACGCTATCTGTACTACGCAACTCACAACAATGATCCAGATCAGCGGCCCATAATCGAAGATTTCTACGGGTACTTCATGTCTTATTCCATTCAGGGTAAGGGATACACTAATCCTTGGCCTGCAGCAGTAGCGGACATTCACGGATACGACAATTACCTTTATGAGCAACTTCAAGGTCGCGCTCCCACTCCGGTTGCCGCTGACGGTTATATCAGTAACACTAACAATACCCCTAGATGTACTGTCGCTGTGAGCGCTGATATTTCTAACTGTGCCCTCACTGTTGCTCAGTACGTTGACCTCTTCGAATACTTTAAGAGTCTGTTCCATGGCCTGACTCCGGTGAATCCCATAATCGAAGGTGGTGGTATGGCAGATGGAGCAACGCCCATTTGTTACACCCGCCAAGACGGCAATGGTCATACTCTAATCCACCACTGTCCTGGTCCTAACGGCGACCAGTTCCGCATGGAAGCTTACTTGATGATTATTCACGGCGCGAAAGGACTGACTTACTGGACAAGTTGGGCAGGAGGTCCTGGAGCACCTATACGCTCGGACGTAGTACATGAGATGGTAAATCTTGAGTCAAACATGAAGGTTGGTATGGAAACAGCCATTCTGTCTACTCCAACCCGACGTACTATCACCAGCAACCAAACCACGGCCGGCTCCCGAGTGGATGCAATGGTAGCGGAAACTAGGAATACAGTTTGGGTCGTCGCCCAACGTCTGACGGACGACATTGCGAACCCAGCCGAGGCAGGCGCATCGCCCCTGAGTACGGAGCTTACCGTATCCGGACTCACAGGCACAGCCATCGTCCCTGTTATGAATGAGTCGCGTACAGTCAACATGGTCAACGGAGTGATAACGGATAACTTTGCACCTTATGCGACTCACATCTACGCTTTGCCTCGCACTCCCAAGAAGGGTATTGCAACGCACTCGAGCTTCAACGGGAACTCGATAGCCAGTATGAAGCCTGGAAAACCGCACTAAAGGAATTCACGGCCAAGTTGGGCGAGGGATCCGAACACGAGGGCGAACTAACATCGGTGCGGCACAGGCATATAATCCCGGTACGTCAATTCGTACGATCGCAGGTCCCATTCGGCCCTTATGCTTATCCCTCCTTGGGAATACGAGGATAAGGAACCCTCTCGAAGTAGGTTGATCGTCTCGTCAGTTGACTTACATACCGGAATGCGTGCGCCGTTCGCGAGATAAGCGTGTAAGCACGGCCCTAGCTGCCCACCCAAAGACACTGAAAGCCAGAGCGGTTGCTGCCAAGAGAAACCAGCTTGGCTCAGGAACCGGAGTGACAGGAGGCTTGCACTTCTCTGGATTCACGTCGATGACACCGACGATTATTGGTTGTGAGGGCGAACCCTCAGCGGATCCTGGACCTGCCGGAGTCGGGGATGTAGGGAAGTCGGAGCTGGGTGGAGGCGCGACCGGCCTAGGGTGATGGCTGGGCAGAGGACTCGCGGGCATTGCATAGAAGCCAGGCGTAGGCTTGTCCCAGAACCGCGTGGCGGGGAATAGGGGTTCATCGTCAGACGAGTGCAGCGGCACAGTTGTTCCCTGAGTCCCGTAATCTCTGTCTTCAACTGGCAGATTACTTAGAAGATTTGTTGCAAGAGACGACGGAGATTCCAGAGCGGTCGGATCTGGGTTCCACCCTTCGTACGCGGATCCATAAACTACGGGTTTCTGAGAATTAGCACCCGTCGAAGATCGCGTAGTTTCATCTAGGCTGGGTTGCGGCTTCGCCAGCAGTGATCCGGACCCGGGCTTCATGGGAATAGTGAACGCTGCCTTAGAGTTATTCCGGCTGTTGGAGATCTTTACGGTAGCGTAGGTCAGGACGGCAATCGTGCAGCCGAGCAAGACGAGGAGAAGAATAGGTCTCAGCGAAGCGCGAATCACAGGATGAAATCCGCGCAGGTTTTTCCACCTGACGAAATTTTCGCTAAGAGGCAAAAGAGCCGTGGCCTTCAGAATCTGTCGAACCGCAAATTGCAGTCTACGTTTGCTTAAGGACAGACGGTTAAACTCATTCATTCTACTTGCGTTACCGTTGATGTCAAGATGAAGCCTGCTGCACATTTAGTGCACAGCTTTTGCGTACATTCCCAATTTTTGCCAGTGTGCGTTTAGAACGGGTGGCGATTAGATTGATGCTCGGGAGTTGCTCCAGCATAAGCGGCTGACATCCGCGTCCGGTCAGCCTGCTTGAGTATTGTCCAAAAAAATTAAACCCAAACTTAACCGAGACAAAATCATGCAATAACATCCCTGGAGCAAAATAGCATCGATCCATAACCAGTTTGAACTCGGCACGTCTTTTACCGGGTTCCTCATCCAACGGGTACCGAGCTTTTGCTTCCAACTGGACGGTTGAATAAGAGCAACCTGCTAATTCGGGATGGCGAAAGCCATGCTCCATGTGGACCGGGCAAGTGTCCTTTGATTCCAACAGAAAACTGTTATCTAGTGTTGTCGAATCCGAGATTGCTTTTATACGTTTGCTCAAAGGGGGGAAGCTCCCAACCGCCCAAACAACTCGTGTCACCTTTGATGTCGCGAACAGGAAGGCTGGCGATCAGCTCCGTGCTCCCGGGGGGAGTTGCTCGGGAGAAGGGCTCAGCTAGTCATCATCTCGGTCAGCAAGCTGGTTGGCTATTTTCCACAGAAGTGCAGAAAAATTATTCCAAGCTTAACGCACGCTCAATCATTCAATAACATCTCTGGAGCAAGATTGCACTCGATTCATAACAAGCAGAATCTTGGCGTTCCTGCAGATCCTCTTCGAATCAGTTCGGTTGTTCCAACTGATTCGAACACTGTAGCTACGCCAAGTCGGGGCGCAGATTTCGGTTATTTCAGTCGTTCTAGCCTTCATACGATTTCCGAATACTGCTCGATAACTACCCAGGGCCAATCAGTCTCAAGCTTTGGATAAAACACCTGCTAACTCGGGATGGCGAAGCCTCGCTCGATTTGGTCAGGTGGAGAGGGCTGGCGAGCGTGCTTGATTCCTCAGAAACTGGTAGCGAAGGTTTGCCAGCAGTAATGGGTCGAGTAGATCTGACGCGCAAATGGTACGCCGTCTACTCCCTTTCAAATCATGAGAAGCGCGTAGAACTGCGACTTCAGTCCAAGGCTATCCAAGTGTTTCTGCCTCTGTGCAAGGTTGTTAAGCGGTGGAAGAACCGCACGACCGCGACACTGGAACAGCCGTTGTTCCCCGGATACGCTTTCGTACACGTATTAGCCAAGGAGCGAGCGCAAGTTTTGGACACGCCTGGCGTGCTGTCACTTGTTGGAGTAGGAGGCAGACCTACGCCGCTGCCCGACGCGGAAATTGAAGCTCTCCGCAACGGTCTTAACTTGCGGCCTTTCGAGCCGCACCCTTATCTAAAAGTAGGCAATCGCGCTCGAATCCGATCCGGTCCACTCGCCGGCTTGGAAGGCGTTGTAGTTCGCAAGGACGACCGACTCCGCATAGTTCTTAGTGTCGACATGATCATGCGCAGCGTCGCGACGCATGTCGAAGCGCATGAACTGGAAGCATGTGAATAGGCCCTGGTGTCAGTGAGTTTGAGCTGTGCATGATAACAAAGTGAATTGCTGAAAGATCCTCTGAAGGATGTGCGTTTGCGTTGCATGCGTGGAAGGTTTAACTCCGAATCCGGCCTGACTCTAGTGGAATTAATCGTTGCCACTACCATGATGGCAATCTTGGTGACGGCGGCTTTGCCAGTTGTTGGAGTTACCGTGCGCCGCGAGAAAGAGCGCGAATTGCGGCACGCTGTTTGGGAGATACGGGATGCGATCGACCGCTATAAAGATGCGGCCGACAAGGGTACCTTCCAGACCAAGCTAGGGAGCGAAGGTTATCCTCCCGACCTTGAGACGCTCGTCAACGGCGTCAGTGTCGGAGGAGGAAGGAAGCAGCGCTTTCTTCGTCATATCCCCGTCGATCCAATGACTGACAAAGCCGAGTGGGGACTGCATTCGATGACCGATGACCCAGATAGTGACTCGTGGGGAGGTCAAAATGTTTTTGATGTTTACTCAAAATCGGACCGGACTGCTCTCGACGGAACTAAGTACCGCGAGTGGTAGCTGGGCATTTGGAACCGGTCGTTCAGGTCATTACGACAGTCTCTCTGGTGTTATCTACCAATAAGAGTCGTTCCACGACACAACCAGCGAGCTCGCAGACGCAAGGCGAACCTAGATGGTTGTAACCGCAACAATGATCCAAAGGCTCACGTAGCTTCCCATCTCACGTAGATCGCGTAGTAGACCCATAAATCACTCATCGAGCGTCTGAACCTAGCTTTCAGTGACGCGAACCAGGGCGAGACCGTGCTGCGCAACGGCTCGTAATCCTTTAACGCAGTAGCAGAATCTCGAAAGGAAAAATCTATGTTTCGTATGAAATCAATGTTTGCGGTGCTGTTGCTGGCCGCATTCACCGGGATGGTGCAATCGGCCTATGCCGCAACACCACTCCCCGCAGTGTGCGACTCCGCCAACCCGGCGTTCAACATGGGTACTCCGCAGGTCCAGACGATGATCGCTGGCTCCTCGGCCATGTGGCAAACGTTTGCGCTAGGCGCATATGATGGTGGTAACGGCGTCCTGGGCGTAGCCACAGCGCCTACTTTCCATTACGTCAACAATACCAGTTCTCCCACTGATTTTAGGTTCCTTCTCTGGGACAACCGTCCAAATGTCTTCGGTACTGGGAATGACGTCAAAGATAAAGGCGGTATTTGGATTGTGTGGGACAGCACAAACGATGGTGTGACATGCACCCCAAAGGTGTGGGCGTACATCAATATTGATTCCGTCGCTGGAAACCGCGCATACTTCGGTGCTGCTGGCGGAGGCAACTATGGAACCTACATTACGGTAGGGGCTAACGGCTGGGGCCCTGATGATGCCAATATTTCCAATAGCCTGTGGGGTGACAGCAGCACTGGCGTCCCGCCCCCTTTGGCAGTGCAGAACCTGTTTGTCGCGCCTACCGGTACGCCGGGTCTGCCCAATTTGATCAATGTCGGCTCCACGGATATCCGCCCCGAAGACGCTTTTTATGCTACGACCCGCGTAAACGCGTCTCTTCAGCCGGCGGGCGCGTATCAAGGACTTGGGTATAATCCGAACAACACGACCATAAGTGCCGGTACGGGACCTGATTTCGCAATCTCCACACCGAACAACACCTGCAGCGGCACGAGCACGCTTAGCAATCTGGTTGGGAATGGCATTAAGTCCGGCTATCCGGGCTCCACCAGCGCCTTCAACGTCGTCGCCTTCAATCTTACAGGCAACGACCCCTTCACTTGCGGATCTCTTCCATCGACCTATACCACCATACCGGTAGGCGCGGCGCCAATCGTATTCGTTCACTCGAACGCCGGCGGACAGTTAGCAGGCCTGACTGACGCTAATGAGTCCGAACTTGGCTTTGTATTCTCAGGCCAAGCGGCCGGCCTCGCTGCCGGTAAAGTCTTTGCCGGCTGCCCATCTTGCGCCGGCAATTTCCAGGTGTTTCTGCGAGAGCCTCTTTCTGGCACCTATAACACCACCGAGGAAACGGTGATGCGTCACCCCAGCAGCCTCGCTATCTATCGCCAAACCCAGGAGCTGAACGTCGATCCTTCTGTCGACAACCCACTTGCCGGCAACGGCAACCGGTATCGTGCAATCGGCACCGGTGAAGAAGTAAAGTCAGTACTAAACGCCACCACCATCAACACCAAGGCGGATGGTATCGGCTATACGTTTTTCAGTTATGGGAACATAAACTCACTCAGAGACAGCGCTAACTATAGCTATATCCGCTTGAATGGAATTGATCCAATTTGGCACAACTACATAGCGGGAACCGCTGGCATCAGCGATCCGGCTCAGAACAGCCATCCAGGCTATCTCCCTGGCCCTGCCGACCTTCCTGCCGGTTGCGCCGGCGGCGCCGGCGCTTTTCCCTGCGCTGAGAGCGTAATGTGGAAGGCCGACAACTTCGGAGGCGGCAACAGCTACTCCTTCCCGAATCTGCGCAACGGCTCGTATGCATCTTGGTCCGTCGTGCGTCTGGTTGTTGGGTCAGCTTCAGGCGCCGCAACCGCTCTGGTGAACAACTCTCAAAAATATGTCGTCACGACTGTTCCAGACTACGTTCCATTCGGTCAGGTTCTATGTCCGGCGAGTGGTTCTGTGAACGGCTTTAGCTGTACCGCCAACACTGTCATAGATCCGGGCCTACAGCTCGTGCGCTCGCATTTTGGCTGCACGGCCAGTCTATGCGGCAAGCAAGGTACGAGTGTAAAGCCACCGTTGAATGCAGGCAGCGGCGAAAGAGGGCGCGATGCCGGTGGTTCTATTCTCCGGATTGGCGACACTACAATCAACCTGACGCAAGATGCACCTCAGGCCAACTTCGTAAAATTCCAGTAAACACACTCTGTGGTGGGCCGGGGATGGCCCGCCACTCTTTTTCCCACACGTCCTTTCAATCTGATTGTTGCTGTTTTTAACCTGTGGAATTTTCCAGCATTCCGATTATGAAATGCGTCTTCGTTGTGGTTTTGTTACTTACATGCTTGGCGAGTGCCGGCGCCCAGTTGATTCCAGCGTCTCCGCCTATTGCCGACCCGACTGACAAACGTTTTGCGGATGTGACAGAAGACTGGACTTCTCCAGATCTTAACCACAGCCATCTGCTGCCTAGTCCTCCGATCTCGTCCGGGATAAGCAATTTCGCTTCCTACACTCTGGAAATGGTGCGGGTGCAATGGCGATGGGCCGATCCCATCGATCTCTACATCGTGAAGCCTAAGGGGGTCAAGAAGCCTCCGGTTATCGTTTATCTATATGGATACGATTCGGAAACGGACCGTTTTCGCGATCCATGGTTCGGAGAGAATGCGACCAAGGATGGCTTTGCTGCAGTGGGTTTCGTCTCCGCATTATCGGGGCACCGTTATCACGATCGCCCCCTACAACAGTGGTTCGTCAGCGAATTGCAGGAGAGCCTGGCGGTTTCTGCGCATGATGTACAGATGGTGCTGAATTACTTAGCCGGCAGGGGCGACCTTGACATGGACCGAGTGGGGCTGTTCGCGCAAGACTCAGGTGCAAGTATTGCCATTCTCGCGTCTGCTGTAGAGCCGCGTATCAAGGTGCTGGACGCAGTGGACCCCTGGGGCGATTGGCCTACCTGGCTCGCAACTTCGCCCCTAGTGCCGGAAGCCGAACGAGCGGCATACTTGAAACCGGAGTTCCTCAAGAAGGTCGCACCCTTAGATCCGACCATATGGATCCCTAAAATCGAGGCGAAGAAGTTTCGACTACAGGAGGCGATGTTTGCCCCGTCAACGCCAAAGGCTGTCAAAGACAAGATGCGCCAAACAGTGAGCACCGAACCGGGTCGCGTCACGATTACGATTTATCAAACTGAGGAAGATACGAAATCAGTGATTACCGGAAGCAACGTCCTGGTATGGGCAGAGCATGAGCTGCAGGCACTCGGTCCGCCCACGACCGACAAGAAACTGGCAAAACAAGCCCAACATCAAGCTCCGTAATCTCAGATCCTTATCGCGTGCACAAAGCGGAAACAATTTAACATTGAAATAACATCCATTTCACAGTCGAATAACAAATCTCACATAAAAGGTTTGTTTCACACTTATTCAAGGAACCGTCTCCCGATTCAACGGATTTTCGCAGATCCATCTGCGTGTAAGAAAGATCGGTCAACCTCGTTTAGCAGAGACAACTTGACGATTCTCCGAAAGGTACATAAGAAGTGATCAGAGGGTTGTACGCCCGCCTAAGCTTTGCCATTTGCCTCTTAGTACTTGCATTCCTAACGTCACTTTCGGCAACGGGCCAACAGCAAAATAATCAAGCGACAAGCACGCTCGCCCTCGGCGGCACCGTAACCGATGCGGGTGGGACTGCTGTCAGCAATGCTGTCGTGGTCTTGAGCGACCAAGCCGGACACAAGCAGGAGACCAAAACCGACGCCAAAGGCGAATATGCCTTCCGTGATGTGCCGAACGGCACCTACACGCTGACGATTACCGCTTCCAACTTTGCAGTAAAGAGTTTGGATTACATCACGGTGACAAAGGGTGAGCCGCTGACGCTCGACGCCTCTTTGGAACCAGCGGTCGCGCAACCAGCGAAACCCGTGCAGGCGGCAGCAGCGCAACCAGCCAAAACCGTGGACCCAGCGGTCGCAACGCCCGTGAAAACCGAACCCAGTGGCGATAAGGGAACCGGCATAAGCGGCACAGTGACAGATGCCACCGGAGCTGTGATTGGTGGCGCAGTCGTGGTTGTGACTAATCAGGCCGGATTTAAACAGGAAACAAAGAGCACCGATAAAGGTGAATATGTCTTTCACGATTTGCCGGATGGGACCTACACGTTAACGATTACGGCTCCCAATTTCTCCGTCAAGACCATGGACTACATTGCAGTGACCTCCGGTGCAGCACTGACGCTGGATGCCTCGCTTGAGCCCGCAATCGCGAAGAGCGAAGTGAACGTACAAGCCGAAAACGCGGGCCAAGTGGAAACGGAAGATGCGACCGTTTCAGGAACGATTTCGGAAAAACAGCTGACTACTTTCGGACTCAACGGACGGAACTTCACGCAACTGATCGTGCTGGCGCCCGGCGTCAGCAACCAGTCTGGACAGGACGAGGCCAAAGTAGGAGTGGTCGGAAGCGTGAAGTACAGCGTGAATGGCGGGCGCGTCGAATACAACACGTTCGATATAGACGGCAGCGATGTGCTCAACACCGGTTTGAATGGTGCGTCCAGCACGCTCATGGTGTATCCCAGTCTGGATGCGATTCAGGAAGTGAAAGTGCTGACGTCGAACTATGGCGCGCAGTACGGTCGCACGGCTTCGGGGACCGTGCTGGTGACGACGAAGTCGGGCACGAAGGACTTCCACGGCAATGCTTACTGGTTTGTTCGGAACGAACTGTTCAACG
>CAYNPS010000117.1:0-11233 GCA_964399125.1 uncultured Terriglobales bacterium | reverse complement strand
CGATCTGCGCGGCATAGGCGGCTCGACTACATCCGCGGACGGCTACGATGCAGCCACGATGGCAGCGGATATTTACCAACTCGTTTCGACTCTCAGACTGGAACATGTCTACGTTGTTATGCACTCATTGAGCTTGTTTGCAGGGCCAAAGCAGGATAGGTAATGGGAAACGGGTTTGTCGCCGTCAACTCCCGAATTGTCGGCAAACCGGAAGCAATTCTGCCGCACAGGTGAGATAGATAACGGCTATTAATGCAAGGAGAAGAGGAATCTATCTCCAGCGGAAAATCCGCAAGGAAAGCGAAAACGTTACGAGCAACCAGGCAAGCAGAACAGAGAGAGATGCCCCCAGATATGCTAATGAGGTTCCCTGCAGCATGTTGGCACGTACGGCGTCAATTGCTGCAGTAAGGGGCAGAGCACGTATGAATGGCTGAACAACGTCGGGGAAGCGGCTGGCTGAAAAGAAGACTCCCGAAAGGATCCACATAGGTAGCATGGCTAAGTTCATCAGACCAGAGGCGGCTTGCATTGTTTTTGCGCGCGATGCAATCAAAAGCCCCATTGCCGAAAAGGTGAGCGAGGCGAGGACGCACAACAATGCCAGTTGCAAGAAGGACCCCCGTGCTGGCACGCCAAAGGCAAAATGCGCGAATCCGAGGAATACCCCGACCTCGATCGGCAGCAACAGGAGCCTCCAAAAAACAAAGGAAGCAAGGTATTGCCAGCGAGGCATTGGCGAGGCAATGAGCCGCTTGAGCAACTTTTTCTGCCGCGCCTCAACAATCCAGAAACCAAGCGACCACATTGCTGCGCTCATTAAATTCATGCCAAGCAGGCCAGGAACCACAAAGTCGATATATCGAGAACCAGCTTCATGATTCAATTCGTACTGAGTTTCCACGACCGCTCGCTGACCTCCGGCTTTTTGGATGGCGCGATCGGCGATCAGTCGTGCCGTCCCGGCGTCTGGATTTGTATCGTCATAGAGGAACTTGATGCTGCTAGGCTGTTGAATCGCCAAGAGGAGAATTTTACCGGTCGCAAGTGCATTGCGGCCACCACTGACGTCTAGTGTGATTGCCTTCAAACCTTTGTCGGCATTGAGTGCCTGGGTTATCTGCATCGTAGTACCCGCAACCGGGAGCACATCCGCTGGCCGATTGCGAAAAGCAATGCTCAGACCGACTGCAAGCAGTATGGGAAAGGCAAAAATCCAGAAGACCGCTTCAGGCTCGCGGAAAAAGAGACGAACGCGAATCATTGTGAGTTGGAACAGAGAGCTTTGAGAAAAGCTACTCATCGCGCAGCTTCCTGCCAGTGAGCGAGACGAAAACATCTTCCAGCGTAGCCGAATGCGTCCGAAACTCGGTTAAATTGAGCCCTTGGGCCGCCAAAGATTCAAAGATTCGCGGCACTGCCGTATGCAACTCAGATACGAAAAGCTGATGCAGCCCTGCATATACCCGATGCGATTGCACTCCTTGTATTCCTGTCAACATCGTCGCGTTGAAAGGCGTGTTTGCGGCGATTGCAAACTCCACAATTTGCTCGCCCCCAATGGCGGTTATAAGTTCGCTCGGGGTGCCGAGCGCGATGACCCTTCCGTGATCCATGACGGCCACGCGATTGCAAAGCCGCTCAGCCTCATCCATATAATGAGTCGTCAGGATGATGGTTCGTCCAGCCACTCGCAGTTGGCTTATTAGATCCCATAGATTTCGTCGCGCCTGCGGATCAAGACCAGTGGTAGGTTCGTCGAGAAATAGCAATTCCGGATCTCCTACCAGGGCACAAGCCATTGCGAGCCTTTGCTTTTGACCGCCCGAGAGGCTGCCTACACGAGACGTTCGCTTTTCATCGAGCTGCACCATTGTGATCGCTTGCTCTGCGGTAAGTCCCTGGCCGAAGAAACTGCGGAAGAGGCGTATCACTTCTTCCACTGTGAGCTTTTCCGGAAATTGCGTTTCCTGCAGCTGGATGCCGATGCGTTGGCGGAGTTCATTGGCATGATCGCGCCAGTTGTGTCCAAGCATTTGCACTGTGCCGGAATCTGGGGAAATCAGCCCTTCGCAGATTTCAATGGTGGTGGTTTTGCCGGCGCCGTTTGGACCAAGCAGACCGAAGCACTCTCCGCGCCTGACGTCAAGATTTAGGCCGTTCACTGCAACGACGTCTGCGAATGACTTACGAAGCTCGCGAATGACTAGTGCGGCGCCATTCGACTGCTCTTCAGTAGCCCGCATTTCCTCAACGTTATTACGGATCAGCGTGGAAGGAGAGTTGTGCGATGACATTTGAATCGCACTGATTTTCTCGAGAAAGTAATTCATCTTTGTATCTTCGTTACACAACTCGCAGATGTTTGTTACATAACTAGATGGTTCATAAGTCATAAACTAGTCTGAGTGTGTATTCGCTTTGGATGGGCAAAAGCTATAGCTTGACTGATATCCGTGGGAAAACGGCACCTGAGACTCTTTCCATATATTCCTTGTAGCCAGGTAGATTCTGCTTGAGAAACACGTCCTCTCTTCGTGCTCTCCACACGGTAATCGCGCAGAAGAGTATGGCGGGGATTAAGGCTATCCACGAACCTATGGCAATCGCGCTCGCGGGAATAGCAACGATATTCGCAAGATAAGCGGGATGCCTGACGATGCGGTAAGGCCCACTAGTGACTACACCATGCCCCAGCTCTGATTGAAGGTGAATGACCGGAGAGTAAAAAGAATTCACGGTGATCGCCCAAGCCTGAAATCCCGAGCCCGCGATGTACATCACGAGCGCAATTACGCTGAGCATAAGGGGTACGTGGTTAGACAGGTGCAAGCGACCCGCATCTAGAGCTGCCATCAGGATCGTAACGAGAAAGAGACTCACAAGGGCCAATCGTGCTCTTCGGTCATGTAGGTCGTCTTTCCCAACGTCGGCGCTCCCGCGCTCCTGGGCGATTCGTGGGGCAATAGCCAGCATCATCAATAGCAGAGACGGCGCCAATGCCACAATGTATGCGTTCAAGATCAGGAGATGAGTAGTGCCAGCAACGAGCAATAGTCCTGCGGCAATCAGAACCATCACAATCGCCCAGCGCGTTAAGGTGGTGAAAAGGTTGTTGTTCCTCATAGACTCTTGTGCAGCTCCGAACTTCTGGCAACGGAGGCGCATGTTTCTGAGCCAAATTCCTCAATGAGTTTCCTGTCCATACGCGGTTCCTCAACCTCTGACACGGCGGCCGCTTCCATGAGCAACTTGACGGCCGTTTCTTTGATTGCGCTGGCTTCCGCATACGGCAAAAAGCCGTCGTTCGAGACGAGCGCAATATCTGTATGCCCATGAAAGTGAGTTGTTATAAGTGTAGTTGCGTTTCTCCAAGGCACCGCAACCGTGACGCCAAGAAGGCCCTCCACGCGAAACGTTTGGTAGTCAGTTGGTATTTCAAGACGTCCCACGTTGGAAAAGGCAAAGTCATAACTTCCTTTACTTCGCCGGAGGAAGCTGATGACTTTGGGAGTCATGGTTTGGAGCTTTTCAGCCACCATCAAATGCTCATAAGCATTCAAACGGGCAATTTTGTCGGACATCGATTGCTTCAGCGTTCTAGCCAAATCCCAAAAACCTGCTCGCGGATCAATTCGCGAATCAATACGCAGTGGAATGGGCGGAGCATAGTTGAACATCACATCAGGCCGAATGCTGCCGATAAACCTGCGGATATCGACAGGACACATGATCCTGTTCTTGAACCTGGCACTGTTGACTTCGCGAAACGCCAATAGAAACGCAACGCACATTGCAGCATATGGCGTGGTTGCCTCCGCCTTGCATCGATGCGCCAGCGCTGCGGATTCTTTCTCACTCGCCCGCCAATAGATGAGGTAGTGCTCACCTCGCGGCGCCGCATGCGTCGCTTTTACTGCTAAAGCAAATAGCCGGAACAACGCCGCCTTGGCATTAACAAGCAGCGCCATCTTCCGATTCGACAGAACTTCTTGCGAAAACAACGCCTGAAGAGACTGAAAGGGAAGATAAGGACTCAACTGCAGATCGGGCCGATCGACAACCTGCAGAATTTCCCGGAAGATGTTGATGAGCGAAGTACCGTCACATATGCAGTGGTGGCCAATGAGCATCAGTTCGGACACACCCTCTGACCTTATCCAGACGATTCGGACCAGCGGGCCCTCATCCATATTGAAAGGCGTCTTCCATTCCGTCGCCGTTACATCCTTCCATTGTTCGTCGCTATCGCGCTCAACAATCCGAACCGGAATCGTCGAGGGATTTTCGTTAAACGAAAAATACAGGTGACCGTCTTCGTAGACCACAACGGCCCTAAGAAGCGGGTGCTTGCCTTGTACTTTTTCCAGCGCTAAGTGAAGATTGTCCACAGCAAGATCCCCGCGTATTCTCGCCGTTATTATGCAGTTGACGGGCGTATGGCCGTCGACATACATGAGCCTCTCAAAGAAAAACAGTTCCCTTTTCATCATGACGTTGCTTCTTCTCTCTCTCTCTCTCTCTCCTGTTGCTCGCACTCGACAGCGTCTTGTGCTCTCGCATGTTCGGAGTCACAACAGCCTTGTCGATAGCGTTGTCCACGCGCTCGTTCTCATGGCCTCTACTAACCTTTGCATAATTGTCTGCGTTAGTCGTAGGCAATCCACCTTGAGTGCCATGACAATCCCACTGATCACCTCACAATAGTTTCTTGCTCACGCGTGGCGGTGAAGCATTGTGGCGGTGAAGCATTGCTTGAAGGAACCTCAGCGTCCTTGCTAGCAACCGCCGCAAGCTCGGGACGCAGATAAAGGAGGACTCCGTCTCAGAATTTCCGCACTTTTTGTCACTGTCGCTGTGCCGCCACAATGTCCAATAACTTAGTTGACACAGAAGGCGAAAGTTTGCGGTCGGCAGGTTTCAAATGGACCGTACCGTCGTTGTAAGCCATCGAAAATACCGGCCATCATCGCTACAAGTTTCTTGCGCTTATCTTTTTCATAAAGCGCTATTGAAAGGATCTGCTGCATGGTAATGACGTTGATCAGAATCAATAACGGGAACTGCTTGCCATAATTGCGTGAAATGTGGATACAGTTACGGGCAGAGTAGTACTGCCGTAGCGGACCCATGTTCCATTCGATAAGCTTGAAAAACAAAAGTTTGTGGTCAACGCGTTTCCCGACCTCGTGCTTCAGTACAACCGAAGTGTTGAAATAGATTGGCACACCCTTGCACATCGCCCTGAAGCTATATTCAGTGTCAACATGGTCGATGAAGTATTCTTCCCGGAACGGGCCTAAGATGCGATATGTTTCCGTGGACATCACCGAGCCGGAAGTGATAATTGAAGAACATGACACCAGGCCATGTTTCTGGTCCGTGATCGGTATCGGCGTCACGCCAAACCGGCGGACGACATGCGCCGGAAGATAACGCTTCACATTGATATCGAAAACCTTCGGACCTATTAGAAAATATGGGCTATCCAAGGCAATACAGGCGTCCACCATTTGCGCAAAATAATCGTCCGGCACCGCCGAGTCCTGGTCGAATATAAACAGTAACTGGCACCTCTTCTCAATCAGCCGTTCGAGACCTCTGTTATATGCTCCCGCAACGCCTCCTTTGTTAAAGTTCGGGAGAATCTCGATGCCAGCATCCCGGATACGGTTATGAAGTCTTGCTTCCAATACCGGCGAGTTATCGACAGCAACCAGATCTTCAACGAGTTGCTTGAGACGGAGTAGGTTGCAGATATGCGCTTCAGATGGATGGAACAGAACCACGAGCGCACCTGGAGCCATTTTCATAATCCCCGTAAGTAGTCTTTATCCATTTTTCTTTTTCAGTTATGTGTCCCAGTAGCAGCAAGTCCCTGCCGCTGCTCTGAAGTTACAACCCGGTTCTTCCTCAGGGATTCTGCGGCCGCAATCTCGATTACGGACAATGCCTTCATGCAGGCTGATTCGCCTGATACAACTCTTGGGCGAAAAGCTGTGCAATTGCTTTGGATACGCTCGTCCGCCAAGAGCCGCTTGAGCATCTCTAGCATGGCTTGGAAACTTGCGTGCGAACGCATCTGAACTCCGCATCCCAAGCTCTCAACGCGTGCAGCGTTGTCGAACTGATCATGAGCAAATGGTGTAATGAGCTGAGGTATTCCCGCCGCGAATGCCTGGGACGCGGTGCCAATTCCACCGTGGTGCACAATCGCCCTGGCGCGAGGCAATAACTTACTTAACGGCACATAGGAGCGGACCAGAATATTTGAGGACGGCGGCGGTAGCGCCGCACCCGAATTTGCCAGAAAAATGCCTCTGCAGCCAAGCGCATTCAATGCCGCGGTTGCCGCCGTGTAATAGGACAGTCCATCAACCAGTGTCGAGCCAGGCGTGAACACAATGGGCGCCGGACCTTCCGCTAAGAAGGCCTCCAGTTCCTCGTCAACGTTTCCGAATTCTGCATCGTCAAACAACGGAAATCCGGTAAGCGTTACGTTGGGGGGCCAGTCGTTTTGTGGCGAAGCAAACCAATCGGGGAACAGCCCCAGTACACCTTGCGGCGAATGCATCCAACGTCCCATGATCCGCTTAACTGGCGCCAATCCAAGCTCTGAACGTAGCCGGTTAATGTCAGGCGCGCAAATACGATCAAGCACGCCGCGGTCGAATGCCCATAGAACACCCGCCCTCACCGGATATGGCAGGAACATTGGAATGGTGAATTGCTTGTGGATTGGAGGTTTCCGCGCGGACAAAAAAGTGGACGGCGAAATTTGCACCGAGACCAGCGGCACACCGTGCTTCTCCTGCAATAATCTTGCGCCAAAGGCCCACGGGTGCGCGGCCATAATGGTGTCACGGTCCGCTTCGGTCTCCAGAAGGTCGAATAAGGGCAGTATCCTTCTTGCAACCGCCGTCCATAATGTCTTCAGTGAGGTTCGCGGGTTCCACAGCGCGGGATCATTAATTGCGGCATAGTATTCCTCTGTCGTTCCAAAAGGTAAAAACCTGAGACCACAGCGTTCGACCACCGCAGCAAACGCCGGACTTGTGCAGAACGAAACCCGATGGCCACGTTTCACAAATGCGCGGCTTAATCCGAGAAGCGGATGAACGTCACCGGACGAACCCACAGCGATCACAATGATGTGCACAATACCTCCCATAACTCCAGATACAAGCACTTACTCTCGCGGCCGGCCAATCTTCGTACGAAGTTGACCTATGGTTAACTTTCGAGAAAAAGGCCTCCAGCGCCTATTTTGCCCGCACCGGCATGCATGCCCTCGGCCATTGGATATCTTCCGAACAAGAAACTCCTCTCTATCTCGCCGGCTGTGCGCCGCACTTGCGAACTTTCCAGGTCAAGAAAATGTCCAGCTTCGGGAATCACAGCAAATTGGCTACGTTTGATGTGTCTGGCGAGAGACCGCACATCTTCGGGCGTGGTGTACTCATCCAACGCGCCGTTGATAAACAGAACCGGTACATCGATAGCGGCAAACTCATCGATATATTGGCTTTGATCGAGCTTGAAGATCTGGTCGATATGAAACATGATCTGCTGTTCATTGCCTTGAACCATCGATAATAGATATTGATAATTATGAGCTTTAAGCAAACGCGGAAGATACTTCCCCACGGTGCTGTTCAGCAATTGCGCTCCTCCCGGAATATTCTGGTCGCACAAGAAACGGCGAGCATTGGCCATATAGCTGTACATGGCGGCGTTAATCACTGGAGAAAATGAGAGGATGACGGCCTTTTCGATGGTGCGCGGGCGCCTCGCCAACGACAACAGAGTGGACACGCCTCCCCAAGACGCAGATATCATGAAATTAACTTTGAAGTGCTCGACGAGGTACAGCAGGATCTCTACTTCATCATCCTTGGTCAAGAGGTCGCTCGTATTGGTATTGTGCTCCCTGGATCGCCCAGCAAATGGCAAGTCGAACAGCACGATGTTTGCGTGATCCTTTAAGTTGCGAATGCTCTGACTGAATGATGTTGTTGTGGCCAACGCACCGTTCACCATAATTGCAGTCTTGCTGACTCCCTCTTTCTTGTGATACTCGCAATGGATTGAGTACTTTCCAACGATAGTTATCAGGCCTGACTCTACGGTGGTCACCATTTGTGTCGCTCCTCACACGAAGTTGGTTGTTCTTCCTGTCTTCGCTTGGCACTGTTGTGGTTGGGTGGACTTGCCAATGTTGCTGTGTTGTCGGTAAACCTATGATGTTCGTGAACCTACGTTGTCGGTGGACATTCGCCAATGTAGTTGCGATCAGGTTGGCTCACCGTGATCGAATCAAAGTTGTTCAGCGCGCCCCGTTTTGCCGGATCAGAATCGCCCCGGACACTTGCATGAGGCAGACTCTATTTAGCTAACGCGAACTCTTTGGTCTTGCGTGAAGATGCCGCTCGAACGGAGAACCTAGTATCGCGGGCTGCTGGGCGCACGACTCTCTCCGCGACATCCGCAGAACAGCATTATTCTTGATTGAATCCAGGTTACTGATTGTGCGCCCTCACAAGCTTGGTTTGCGATGACGGCAGCGCTTTGATCTTTCATATCCAGCTTTTCCTCGCTTCAGTGTTCCTACCAAGCTAGTAGACGCTATCTTTGTTGCAGACGAGTAGACACTATTCGCGACAAAAGGAGGGGTAAATTCTGTGTAAACTCTAGCGCAAAGATTGTGGATATTAGAGTGTTGAATTTACACGTGCTGCGCTGCACAAGAGTGTTGAATTTACATGTTCCTGAATGACACGCGGGAGATGACGGAAAGAGTCATCGTCACCGAAAGTGACGGTTCTCTAGTGGCGTGATTCAGAGCATCAGCTTGTAACCAAATCCGGGCACAGTCACGATGAGGGATGGTTGCTTTGGATCATCCTCCAGCTTCTGACGGAGACGTGCAACGTGGATATCAACCGTTCGTGTGAACGACGTCACGTTATAGCCCCACACCTCGCGCAGTATCTGATCACGTGACAAAGTCTCGCCCCTATGATCGAGGAAGTAATGTAGGAGCTGAAACTCACGGGTCGAGAGTGATACGACTTTGCCGGCGCGCGACACCTCCGTGCTACGAAAATCGATCCGAAGCGATGCTACGTGCTGCACCGATCCTTGTACTCCCTTGCCTGGCGTCCGCCGCAATAGCGCCTCCACGCGGGCCATAAGTTCCAGCATGTCAAAGGGTTTTGTTACATAGTCGTCAGCCCCCAATTTCAGTCCTACAATTTTCTCCGCCCTTTCTCCTCGAGCGGTTAACATCAGAATTGGGGTCGCGAGTCCCGCCTGACGAATCTCGCGGCATACGTCGAAACCATTCTTACCCGGCAGCATGACATCAAGAATGATTGCGTCAAATGGCAGACGAATGGCCTTTTCGAGTCCTTCATTCCCATCCCGGGCGTAGTTGACCACATAGCCCTGCGCCCGGAGGCGATCGCTTACAGGAATGGCCACAGCCTCTTCATCTTCAATTAATAAAATGTTTTCATTCATGGATGGTTGGGCGACACCGAAATCGGCGTTGAAGATCTATTTCGCGAGCGGCAGGTGGAGAGTAAACGCGCTCCCCTCACCCGGAGTACTCGAGACACTCAGGTGTCCGTGCATAGAACGCGCAATGTTGGCTGCAAGTGAAAGGCCAAGTCCCATCCCATGTACTTGAGCTGACTTCACCGAAGGACTGCGATACAGGGGCTCGAAAATCCGATTCAGATCCGAAGCCTCGATGCCAATACCGTGATCGACGACGCTGATCTGGACCGCTGTCTTTCGAGAGCTCCTACCAAGAGCAGCTCGCACTCCGATCCAGCGGTTTTCTCCGCTGTACTTCACCGCGTTCACAATCAGATTGTGCAGGCATTGCGAAATCGCGTCCAGATCGCCCATCACTTTCGGCAATCCCGATTCGACCGTTTGCTCCACCTCAAATCGCGCTACCTCAACTAAGCCGGCGGTTTTCTTCAGCGTGATTGCTATGATTTCGGATACTTCCACTGGACGGAGATGGTATTGCGGGGTGTGCTCGCTTGTAGCGGCGAAGTTCAACAGCTGCTCCATCAGGACAGTCAGTTGGCTGGCTTGGCCGGCGATGATTGCGCGGTACTGCGAGAGTTGCTGCTTTCCTTCTACTATGCCGTCAGCCAGATTGTCGGCTGTGGAGCGCATGACTGTGAGTGGCGTACGCAGCTCGTGTGACACGGCGGAGATAAACTGCAACTGCATACGAGCGAATTGCTGGGTACGCTGAGTGCTCACAAACACCGTAATCGTGCTCAGCGCGAGCAGCAACAAGACTGCAAACGCAACAATCAGGTTCCGGCGTTGTGCCTCCGTTACCACCGAGCGCTGCATCGGCTTCACCATCAGGTACCAATCAGGCTCAGTCGGAGCATAGCGGATGACGTCAAACCAAAGCGGTGCAGCGAAATCGCGCCAGGAACTTCTCTGCATCGACGATATTGTCGCTTCAGGTCGAAAACTCGCGGATAACTCAGGACGATCAGTGGTTTCGTCCCTGTGTCGATGCGGGCCGAAGATATTCATTCGGGCGTCTGCGACGGTAAAGTCTTCTTGATGGTCTGCGGCGGAGGTGTAAACCGCATGATGCTGAACGCTGTCGTCGATCACGGCCAGCTGATATTCCAAACCGCGGGGAGTTCCGAAGTATCGTTGTGCGAGCTCGGGCATGACAACATCTTCGAGAACCTGGGAATTGAACTCAATAATGACGCAGTTCGAAACTATTTTTTCGTCGATAGCGTCAGCATCAGCGCAGCCCGCCGCGTAAATCAGAGCCGGTATGTGCGGATCGAAGAGCCATTCATTATGGAGAGTGGATTGGGGAGGCCCCTGCGTCCGTTCTGACCGTGCCTGCAAACGAGAGGGCGTTTTTAGCACTTGACGCAGGCCCTTCATATTCGCTGGCCAAACTGTCGGCTCCGCAGTCTTTGTTGTCAAATTCAAGCGGAGTAACTCGGGCTTCCTTCGGACTACGCGCTGCACTACATAGATACCTGCAACTAGGTTGGGATGTGGTGCTACCCGAGCCCATTCATCATATTCTTCGAGGTAATGGGCTACGGACTCGTGCGAGTGGATAGCGGTGCTGATGAAGAGCGCAGGAGCCGAGAGTTCCTTCAACAAATCCAAATGCCAGTCCAACATCGCAGCTTTCAGAGTCGTACCAACCTGCTCGCGCGCGGCC
>CAYNPS010000116.1:0-11295 GCA_964399125.1 uncultured Terriglobales bacterium | reverse complement strand
CTCTGGCTCCACACATCGCTCGTCAGCAAGTGCGACAAATACTTCCAAGAATGGACTTGAGGGTTGTCAACAATCTGGAAAGTATCATCGTAGATGAAATCTGCTGAAGTGCTCGGAAGGTAAATTGCAGCAGCAACCATGCACGGCAGCAGCCACGAGAGAGTAGCAAAGTCCACTCGTTGTTCATGCAGAGTTTTGCGGTTCCGCAGAGTGCGATATCGAGATGCTGGCTCCGGCGTTCTTTTGACCATTCTCATCAACCTCCAAAAATTGAATGTGGAGGTGAACTTCTCAATTAAATGAATCCAGGCTCGTCACAGCAGGACCTCTAATCGCATAGAGTGCTTCCGAACTACAATTATCGTGCGCTGGTCGTAGAAGTGGGAATCGCACATTGGCAATTTATGAGATACATCGACTCTGTGGGATAGAATCTCAATTGGATTCGCCCCTCACAAAGGTTTTCGCATGTCCAGCCTGATCCGCCGAGCAATCCTTGCCGTCCGCTAATGTGAATCCGCACAGCGAATGCCCCTGTTGCTAAAAAGAAACAATGCCCCGCAATGTTTCAAATGCAAGCTTTCGTGTAAAAGCAAGGAAGTAAAATGCAAGCAAAGGAACAGAAGATCCATCCACTCACCTTTGTTGGCGACCTCACCATCGCCACCCTAGTGCCAAAGACCAGCTTTGCACGAACTTCCTCCGATGCTCCGTCTCAGACTAGAATTGGAATCGCACAAAGGAAGAAATTCGCTATTGAGATTAGAAGTGCACAGAAGGCAAAACCCCGTCTTTGGTCTCGTGTGCTTCCTAGAATTGCAAGTGTAAACGAGCTTATCAATCCGACCAGGTACATGAGCCCAAAGATCGCGTTGAATCCCGATCGCCCTCGCCATAGTCCGATAGTGTGCAGTATCGCCGATCCACCCCAAATTAAGACTAGTTCTCCGATAGCGATAAACAAGGCGATTTGACCATACCTCGCCGTTCCTTTAGGGTCCAACAATGTCACCACCTCACAACTTGCAGTTATTCGCCGGCACTCCGACGTTTGCTCCCATTTTGTTTAATCCGTAGGGCAACACATCAACAAAGAAATGTCCTGCCATCTGAGAGGGCTGACCGTATGGTCCACTAACTGACGGATTAACAGAATCGAAGTGCATCGAGCCCACCGTCGATTGAGCACCCCTTCCCGAGGTTGGATCTATAGTCACATGTAACGAACAGAAAGGAAGAGCATCTCTCAAGTGGAAGTCTCCTCCGTGAAGGGGATTACCGAAATTGTCAATTTTGCTCGGATATACACCTACACTGCTAAATTTCGTGATTGTATTATTGAACGAGCCGTTGGCCACAAATGTACCGTCCGGATTGACGACTACCCCCGGAATCGAAATTCCGAAGCCGCTTCCTGCTGCCGGGCTACCGCTTACATCAAGCACTCCGTTTTGAACGTTAACCATCTGCCCTTGTACAGGGTCGTACCACGGGCCGTTTGCCGCAACAGTACTGTTGTAATTTATTCCTGAGGCTGGATCGGAGCTCCCAACATTGAAGGTGTCAGTACCCGGGTTGTAGCTAACGGAACCTGGATCAACGGTGCCATTTACCCAAGTCCCACCGTTGTCCCCACACTCACCATAATTGCTGCCTTGATCAATCCATTCGACTCCTGTCCCTGCGTCGTCAAAGTACATACAGTCAAGTCCAAGCGGATCGATAAATGCAAGCGGGTTATTCAACACATAACTGTACCGGTTGAGCGACTGCGGATTGCTCACATCCGTGCTGCCACTGTAAGGATCGGGGCTGAAGTACCTACCTAATACTGGCGATTGTTCACGGAAATCGGCATAGCTGTCGCCCAGCTCGTAATCGTATTCGTAATCGGTGAACTGATTAAAGTTGTCGAGATAATTGTTCAGCACGTTGTGGCCGCCGAAGGGATAGTAGTCGGCCTCCCACTCGATCGTACTGCCAGATGAGTTCGACATCGTCCTCTGTGAACCCAGGTGGTCAGACCAGTAGTAGTGCTGATTGCCGCTACTCGGGCTGTAGTACGCGACACGTCTGCCATTGAAATAAACGTAGTCGCGGACATAATTACCCGTGGTCGAGATCACCTTGAAGTTGTCGTCATACCAATAGTAGGTGATCGTGCCGTTGTTGTTCTTTTCGACGCGATGACCGTCGCCGTCATAGGAATACACCCATCCCGTAACTGGATTCAGCCGGTTCTCGGCGTCGTACTTTAGGGAATTCGCGCCGTCGAACGTAAGATTGCCGGCAGCGTCATACGTGTAACCGCTGGGATTCACGTGATTGTGAACGTCCGCCGTGATTGGTCCCATGCTGGGCTCGCCCGGTCCGCTGGTCGATTTCTGCAGCAGATTGCCCCAGTTGTCGTAGCCGTAGCTGGTTGTCCACTGCGAACTCGCGCCTGGGACCGTACCCGCTGTTAACAGCCGGTTCAGTTGGTCGTAGCTGTACTGGAAGCTGCGATTGTTGGATGAATCGCGGTTGTTGTTGATCTGGTACAGGCTGCCGTTGTTCACATTCCCCGGCAGCACCCAGTTATAGCTGAGGCTGAGCACAGTCTGTGACCCCGCAGCCGAGAGCATCGTCGGCTCCAAGCGATTGTTGAAGCTGTTGGTTTCGGTAATCCCAAGATTTAGCCCATGCTGCGCTGAAGTGAGCAGACCCGGAGCGGCATAGTGTGTGTTCTGCACGTAGGTGAAGCCGTTACCGTTGTCCACGAGCGAGACCGGACGCAAGGCGTTGCTGTAGGCGTAGGTGTACACGTGACCGTTGGGCGTAGTGAGAGTGGCCACTGAGCTATTTAGATTGTACGTGTAGCTGATGCTGTTGGTTACGCCCGCAATCGTCTGCTGCTTCTTGAGGACGTTGCCATCGGCGTCGTAGCTCCAGGCGGTTTGCCCGGTTCCGTCGCTCATACCCGTGCGCCGGCCTTTGCCATAGGTAATCGTCAGTCCATTGTAGGAAGTCTGATCGTAGTAGTAGGCGACCGCGGGCGTGACGCCGTCGTTGTAGCTCTTACCCGTCACCCGATTGAGCGCGTCGTAGGTGTACGTCGTGGTTATGTTGCGGGCATCGGTGCGGCTGCACGGCAGGCTGGGATTTCCGCTGCAAGGAGTGCCGCCATTTGTGTAGGAGTAGGCCACAGATCCAGCTTCGGGAGTAGTGGCTTGAGTCACACGCGAGAGGCCATCGTAAGAGAAGGAACGCATACGCCACTGGCTCTGATCCGTGGTTCCTCCTCGCTGAGTCGCGCTCGTCAAATTGTTAAGAAGGTCATACTGATAGCAAGTGGCAATCGTAAAGTTGCCACCCGAATCAGGTTCATCGACTTCGACGAGTCGCCCGAAGCCATCGTTCCAGTATTGGCGCTTTTTGCCTGCTTCGTCGGTGGTAGTACTTGGAAAAGCCGTAACACCGCACACGGAGGAAGTTGAAGCAGGCAACGCTGCACCGTAGCTGTGGAGAACAATATTTCCGTCTGGGCGAGTGATTTGGATTACTCGTTCCAAGCCATCGTAGGAAAGGGAGGTTTTGCCGTATGTGCTCTCTGTAGTCGTCCGGTACGGATTGCTCGTCCTGTATGCTCGACCATTGTTATCGTATTCAACTGTGGCGTTGATCTGCCCATCAGGATCATTGATCAGAGGAGTATTCGTGATACGGCCAATGTTATCTAGCGCGATCTGGTCGTGGCGGCAGCTCGTGCAACTGGAGGAGGGCGTCGCAGAAGTCAGACCAGTGTAAATGTCCTGCTGTGTTGTGCTCGTGTAAGCTGCCAATTTCCATCCGCCGATTGGATCAACAGAAACCGTCGAGCGATCCAAAGGATCCTGATAATGGGCATAACCCGTTGCGCCGTTTTGATCAGTTGCAAAAGCAGTCTTGCCGCTTCCAAAGTAATAATTGACTGTCTGTGCGCCGATCACAGGCAGAGTGATTGTCGTCGCATAGGCATTCGTTGGCCCGTTAGGAGGACTCACTGAAGCCGGCGGATTCGATCCATTATCGTTGTAAAAATGATCGGTATAGTCGAACGACGTGACGTTTCCTTTGTTGTCTTGCGATTGGACCAGCTGGCCAGTCATATCGTACGTCAGCGTGGTAGTCCAATAGGTGCTGCCAGAAATGAGCTTCGACAGTTTGGTCACGTTTCCGCGCGTGATATTTCCCGTTCCAAAGTTCGTGTCGTCGTGGTGAGTGATGCCGGTCTTCGATGTCAGAGCCGTGTCAACATCGTAGCTGTAGTTTGTCTGTGCCAGCAGAGTCCCGCAGCACGCTCCGGCGTAAGTACTGCTGGACAAAGGTCGGTTTACGATATCAATGGAAGTATATGGGCTGCTACCTAGATAAGAAATGTCTGTCTCACGATCAGGATTTGCCGCGAAGCTGCCGGTAGTGAAATTCCATTCCTTGATCGCGGTGACATTTCCGTGATAGATGGTGTCGTAGGTGTATTGGGTTTGTTTTTGCAGCGTTTGGCTGTTCACCGTAGGCAATTGAGTTGTGTTCGTAACCGTGCGCACGTATGTCGCGCCGGTGCAAAGACTGCATGTGTTCGAAAGATCGAAGACCTGTGTAACCGTCGCTACCTTTGTGCCGCCATTGTTGAAATAATCAGCCTCTGAATTCCACGCTCCTCCATTCATTGAAAACGTGTATACAATGCTGTCGCCGCTCGGCTTGCCTACCGTTACCTGTTGGCAGCCGTTGATTGTGCCGCTCTGGATATTCTGACAGAGACTTGTGGCGACCACCTGAGGTGTGAAATTCCACGTATTGCCAGCTACTGTCCTGCTGCTGATCCACCGGTTCTGATTTCCATAAGCATCGGCGAAGGTTGTATATCCGTAGGTGATTTGCCCACCTGTAGGAAGAGTGATGGTGTTCAATTCTCCCCACGAATCATAACCAAAGAGATAATAAGAACCGTCGGGCAAATCGATTCGCGTGATCGCGTTTTGATTCACGGACTGATTCGTGTACTGCGTAAATGCGCTCGTGGCTGTCTGGGAGGTGTATGTCACCGTTACACGGTGCGTTTGGCCATCGGAACCGAGCACGTCATAGTAGTTCTGGTTTGTGCCGTTTGTGGAATAAGCAACTGGCGTCCGCCCCAGCGTATCCACGAGATTGCCACTTCCATCGGTTGAGAAGCTGTTGCCGTTCGTGTCCTTCCAGGTTGGATAGACCTGGGTTCCGTCCGGGCCAACAACTCTTGCCGACGTGTAATTGGTAACATACATGTGGAATCCGGAGGAGTCGTCAGCAAAAGCATCGGACGAGGAAATTCCACCGCCATCGCAACCGGTTGGATCATATTCGGTTTCGATCGCACTGAAGCTCTTGCTGGTCCCATCCGGCGCTGTCCATGACCAGCCTGAGTAATCGGTAAAGTGCCCGCTTCGTGTATCACACGCGGTGGAAGCCGCATATCGATGGACAGCAGTGCCGGCTGGCGTGGAAAACTGCCAGCCGAGCATCGATCCTGCTCCATTCGTCGGGGACCACACGCCGCCGACCGGCTGCCAGATTCGACTGTCGTAGACTAACTTTTCGGTTGCGACCAGCGAGCCGCGCTGTGGCGGTGAGGCCAACGGAATTTCGATGTGCAGATTACCATTGGCAACATCGACAAATCCCAACTCGACAGGAAATGCAGTACTGAAGCTCGGCGTTCCAGTTGCATACACATAGCTCTGTGCTTGGCACGAGGAAATCGCCGTAACTACGAAGAATGTTAACGTGGCAGCTTCCAGGCAGAATCGACGAAAATGCAGCATAGACCCTCTCCAAATGGCTCTCTCGGTCAAAGTTGTCAGAACTTGATGTCGGATGGACTCAGTCCCGCGTTCGCGGTGACATCCTCGAATTGCAGCGACCACGTTTGCGCGTTCTCAACGTGTTCAACCACCGAAAACGGAACTTGAATTCCATCCACGTTGCGGTAGTCGGCATAGTCGAGGGCGTGCCGTTGGTTGATGTCCATGCTTTCGGGCGGGTGTGCCAGATCCTCGATTCTTAGGATCAAATAGCTCTTGGAGTCGATTAGGTATTCAGTTGTCAGGAGGCGCGCGATTTGTTTCTCATCGTCGTTAGCGGGCATCAGTTCGACCCGAAGGCGATAGACGTCGTGATCTTCGTGAGTCTCTGCACCAAGATAGGAGACTCGATATGCAGAATGGGAAAGCGCTTGAAGAAGCGGTACGAACGGCAGAGTTAAATCTAGGCGGCTTGCGCCCGCATGGAAGGGAATCTTTGAGGTCTTGCCGTTTAGCCGAGACTTTCCTTGCCCCCGTTCGACATACCAACTGCGCTCTTGGTCTGGAAGAGACGCATCGAACCGAATAGACGAGCCGGGCAGAACGGCAATGGAGGCACTCCCTTTAAGAGGCTCGAGCCCCCAATTGTAAGTGATCGTTCCAGATTCTCGTATGTCTCGCAAAGACTGAATCGCAGCGCGTCCGCCCGAGGCAGCGATACAGGCTTCGCCGATTTGCACTGCCTGTAGATCGCTTGGGACCGAATTGGGAACCGAGTTCTGGCATCTCAGCGGAATCGCGCTCAGCAAGAGCAGTAATCCTGCGCGAAGGTACATAGTGCCTCCAATACGAGGAGCTGGCTAGCGTCAACCAGCTACTCTGAATTGGAAACTTGGGATTCTGCCTCTCAGTTTTCGGGATGCTTGGAGAAAGATTAGAAATTACCTGAGTTACTAATTGCTAAATCATCCAAAATTGGGCCAATCGCCTCCGCAATAACTTAGGAGCGCGATTTTTCCGTCGGTAAATACAGCGGGCGGTAACTCATCGGTAAATCATCCGGAGGGCTTCAATTCGGGAATCTACCGCCACAAAATTTCCTAGCCCGCCCTTTCAATACCGTCTCACACCTTAGAAGATTAGAGAATTCTAATGTTGCGTATAAGACGGGCAGATGAACGCCAACGAAATGCTAAGGGGCGAGTGGGAAAACAGAGCACGAGATCTAGGGCCGCCTGTCTTTGCGACCAGCGCGCAATTCGGGTACACCAAGTTGTTCACCAGACAACCAGAGCAGCTATCCGACTCGGAGAAGACTGGAGGGCCGGGCGTTTCCTTAACACAGATGGCGTGTACGGAATGAAAGACGGCCAAAAAAACTTGTCCCTAGGAGCGGATTTTTCTCCACTCCATGCCCATTTAGTAAGAGTAGAGAACGTTCGTGCGAGCGCGCTCTCGCTGAGCCGATACCAACTTTTTGTTGCGCCGGTACAGCGACTTTGTGCGGAACGACGATTTTCGTCGCTTCATGTGCAATGAGGAGACAGGGGGCTTGCGCACCAGCGCACCGAGTTGTCGCTTTTGCTGCTGGTTCGCCACTAGCTAGTCAATCTTTGGCAGCTATAGCGTTATTCGGCTGCGGCGGCGTCGCCGCCGCAGCCGAATGGTCCATAAGGCAAGATGGATTCGGAGGCGGCAAATCTCTACCGAGATTTGCCGCCAAACCGGGAGGAGCAAATTTCCTTTATACCCTTCCCGTTACCGGCACCTCCTCATGGAGGTGCGTCTGCCCGCAAATCGGGGAGCAGGCTTGCCTCCCCGATTTGCGGTGATGGTGCGCCGCACGGGCCAATGTTTTGGCGGTGCCTGTTCGGCTGGAGCGCCGATGCGCCGGACGCGTGTAGTTTCGCCCGGCCGATTGACAGTCAATTCGTGTTCAGATTTATCTAAGACAAATTTTTCTGATAAGAACGCGACCATTTTTGCAGAGTCGATGGGCACTAGGGTAATAGAGGTACTGTCTCGTCTCAGCCAATTACTTCGATTCGGAGAAGGCTAACGTCAAGACACAAAATTTTTCGTCGGACCGCGCGACCATTTTTCTGGATTCGACACCCATTCCTTAGTACGTGAATGATTCAACATTCAGCAGGAGCTATGTATATTTTTCTAAGACGCCATTGTTAAACTTTTTAACCTTAGGCGCGGTGAATTTTCCCGAATTGATTGGCATTAGTATAGGTAAAGGAGTTTTGCCTACTTGTCGGATGATAGGCATGTCGCCCGGACAACCTGATCCAAAACCGTACCTGACCACCGCCACATCAAGACCCCAGCTACGAGCGTTTTACAGCTCGATCCCAAAAGAAGACAGATCCAAAATCGAAACCGGGAGTGAATCTGTGTCTCGCAGGAGTATTTGACGCGGGCACGTTTCCCTTGGGGGCTACTGCATTGCAGTTCAGGCTCGGGCAACAGGGCTCGCAGAGCTAACTGAACGCGTTCTGAGTGGGGATCATGAGGGGCACGGGCAAGAAAGTTTGCGACAAAGCCCTGATTTTGCCGACTCGCTGTGCATTCGGAGATATAGGGCGGAGCGCCGACTAGCAAGATCGTGTTTTTCTTCGGGGGGCCTGACCCGAGAATGTTTTAGCTAAAGCGCGACCATTTTCCCGAATCCATGCCCATTTAGTAAGTCAGGAGACGACTCGTGAAAGAGCAGCTATGTATATTTTTCTAAGTCAAGTTTTTTCGGACTTTTTCACCTTAGACGCGGTCGATTTTCCCGACTTAATGGGTATTTAGTATAGTGGTGGGCTTTTTCTTGCTTGGCGTTGACAGCCCGGCGTCAGAGCATCCCTCATCCAAAATCAAGGCTAATAGCCGCAGACTCAACACTCCTCACAGCCAACGCGTTTTCGCCGATCCCCAAAGACCCAAACAAGGTCAGATACCCACATCAAAATCAAAATCGGGAGCAATCTGCATGAAAGGATCATTTGCGAAGCGCGAGGCTTTGCTCGATGAAGTCTCGCAAGATTTGTTGACGCGGCTTGTCCAATTGGGCGGCTATTGCACGGCGCAGCAGGCCGAACACATAGGAATTGCACAGTCTAGTAAACGGGTTCGGGCGCGCCTGAGGAGGCTGCATTGCCTGGGATTTCTGCGGCGCGTAACTAAATATCCGGTCGTGTACCAGGTAACGAAATCGGCGACTCGCCTGCTCGGACCGGACTCCAGCAGCCGCCGGCGGCACACTCTGGCAACCGTGGAGTCCCGTCTCCTAGGGGTGCATTTCTATGTAGAGGCGCGCCCATGGCCTGCATATTTCGCCCTCGACCACGACGAGAAAATCATGACCTTCCAAAATGCGGGCTGTCCACTGAGCCTTTTGCCGCAACGCAACGGCAAGCCGTATCTGCGGGAACATTTCGTTCTCTGGTTTCCTGCCGGTCGCATCGCGGTCGCAACGGTCGATCTACCGCAACCAGGCATGTTGCGCAGACTACGCTTGTTCATTCGGCAGTACTTGCCTCTGCTCCGCCACTTGCGACAGGACTTGGATTTGCTGATCGTGACAGCGGACAGGCGCCGCGCATACACATATCAGCGACTTCTGCGAACCAATCGCACGATTCAAAAACTTGATCTGTTTAGCCTGGTCGAAAGAATAAAGCCCTACACCGTCAAGCCTCCGGTACCGAGCATCACGGAGTTGACGTGGCCAAAAGCTGAGACCGACGATTGGGGATCAGAAAACGAACAAGAACACAATTTTGGCGGGAACGAGACGCACCAAAGACAAGTCTTGAATGTGATCGAAGACTGACACAGAGGCCCGGGCGGCTGCCCGGCTGCGGGGCAGAAGCAAAAGCAGACACCAACACCAAGCGCAGTGGCGGGCTGCCAAGCCCGCCACTGCGCGGTCAGCCCACAACGGGAAAGCCACAGGGCGGACTCCTTTCCCTTGGCCCATTCCCTTTTTACCCATTCACCCTTTACCACCCTTTGCATTCCATTGCTGCCAATCCACAACCGAAATCAATCGTGGAGTGGACTCGTGGCGAGAGGGCCAAGACTGCAAACGACCGCCGATCTCGGCGGTGATCGCTCACTCGTTAACCCCGCGCCGATGGGCGCGGAACAACTCGTAAATGCCGAAACCGATGAGCTGGATGATGTCGCGCTCTCGGCGCTGATCGGTTTCTTCAGAACACTCGATCAATGGGATTTGGAGGCAAATCGCAATGGCAAAATCATGCAGTTGCTGCTCACAACCAGCGGAATATTCGCTGGCGTTGATTGTCTCAACTGTTGGCATTAGTTCACGGATTCAACGATGCTCTCCCGTTGTGCTCTTCTGCAAAAGCTGTATACAGGCGCTTGCTACAGAAGAATGCTGGTGGGGTTCAACGGCTCTCTTCAACACTCTCCAGCACGCGTATACAGCAATTAAGCAGGACTCTGGAGATAGATCGAAGCGATGCGCGGAGACCGTGGCCCGTACTGATGACAAACCTCATCGGGCTGAATCTCCGACTCTTGATCTTCTATCCCCCTAAGCATATGCTGCAAGCATCTCATGAAACTGCCGGATAAAATCAGGGAGATGTTCCGTCACCAAGGCAGCATCGGCGGCAAGAAGCGATTAGAAGTAATCCCGCCGGAGCGGCGATCAGAGATCGCCAAGCTCGCCGCCGATGCGCGGTGGCGGAAAGAAAAGCGCGTGCGTCAGACGACCCGGAGAAAGAGAACAGTATGAATACCGCAGTGATTTACGCTCGAGTTTCCAGTCGGGAACAGGAGCGCGAAGGATATTCGATCCCCGCACAACTGAAACTGTTGCACGAGTACGCGCGGCAGCGCGGATTGAAAGTGGTTCGGGAATTCGTGGATGTGGAATCCGCCAAGAACCCAGGGCGGCGCGAGTTCGGCAACATGCTCCGGTTCCTTGAAACCGATGAGCAGTGCCGCATGGTGCTGGTGGAGAAGACTGACCGGCTGTACCGGAACCGTACGGATGCGCTTCGCGTCGAGCAACTGGAGCAGGAGCGCGATATTGAGGTCCATCTTGTAAAGGAGAACACCGTAATTGGGAAAGATTCGCGTTCGCAGGTTCGCTTCACACATGACGTTCATGTGGCGGTGGCGAAGTTCTATTCGGAGAACCTGCGCGAAGAAGTAAAGAAAGGAATGCGCGAGAAAGCCGAGCAGGGCATCTATCCCGGTCACGCACCGTTCGGATATCGCAACGACCGACTCACGCGCAGCATCAGTGTTGATCCGAAAAAAGCGCCCGCGGTGAAACGTATCTTCGAGCTGTACGCGTCCGGTACGCACTCGCTCACCTCACTGCGCAAGGCTGTGCGGTCAGAAACCGGTTTTCTCATCAACCGCTCGTATCTTGAAACCATTTTGAAGAACCGCTTTTATCTGGGGTTCTTCTGCTGGCAGGGAGTCGAATACAAAGGCATTCATCAGCCGATCATCGATG
>CAYNPS010000115.1:7242-11393 GCA_964399125.1 uncultured Terriglobales bacterium | reverse complement strand
AGGCCAACGACGACGCCATTCTGCAGTCGTTCGTGCGCGAGTATGGAACGACGGTCCTCGCGGCTCCGAGCGCCCGGGGATTCGATCGAGTGGCCTGGATCATGCCGTTTGCAGTGTTCTTCGCTGCGACATTTGGAGCGGCCATTGTGATCCGCAAATGGAAGGAGCGACAGCCAGCTCCGGCGATGCCGGCGAACTCGGCAGTCTTCGACCCATATCGGGAACAGGCGCGACGGGAGACTGAACTGTGATTGCTGTGGTCTGCATTCTGTTTGCCGCCGGGCTGCTCCTTTATGTCTTTGCTCCCGGAGTGGTCTTCGAACGCGCAACCGACAAGTCGCGCCTGGCTTACCTGGAAGAGCGTAAGCAGGTGGTTTACGAAAACCTTCGCGACCTGAACTTCGACTACAAAGCAGGGAAGTACCCGGCGCAGGATTATGAGTCGCTGCGAAGCTCGCTCGAAGCCGAAGCCGCCGAGATTCTGGCCGAGATGGCAGCCTTGCAGGACACGCAGACTGCAATGCAAGCGGCGCGATAGACTGTTTCCAATCACTGAAAAATTTAAATCGAATGAGTAAAAGTTCCTTCCTGAAAACTGGTTTCGCTGTGCCTGCTCTGCGCTGCACGATCTTCGTCCTGATGCTGGTTGCCACCACCGTTGCTGTGGACCTCACCGGAACAGTGACCAACAAGACGTCGAACAAGCCTTCCGCGGGCGATGACGTCGTCATCCTGAAGCTTTCGCAAAGCATGCAGGAAGCTGGTCGCACCAAGACCGACGCCAAGGGGAACTTCACTCTTCCGATTCCGGACGATGGCGGGCAGCATCTGGTTCGCGTCACTCACCAGGGTGTGAACTACTTCAAGCCTGCGCCGATGGGCACGACCTCCGTTGAGCTCGAAGTCTATGACGCCGGCAAACAGGTGCAAGGCGTTGCCGGACGCGCGGACATCATGCGCGTCCAAACGGAGAACAGCCAGCTCGAAGTGACCGAGATGTTCGTCATCCAGAACAACTCCACGCCACCAAAGACGCAGATGAGCGAGCGCAGCTTCGAGTTCACGTTGCCTGAAGCCGCCGTTGTCGATGGCTCCCTCGCTGCGGGACCGGGAGGCATGCCGGTCAATTCTGCTCCTGTGCCCACGGGCAATAAGAATCATTACGCATTCGTGTTCCCAATTCGGCCCGGCGAGACCCGCTTTCAAGTGAGTTACCACCTTCCCTATTCGGGAAGTTTTGCCTTCCAGCCGCAGATCGTCATGCCCATGGAAGACGTAGTCGTCATGCTTCCCAAGAGCATGGAATTCAAAGGCGACACCTCGCAATTTGCCAGCGGCGGCGATGAAAAAGGCATGAGCATCTTCGTGGCTCATAACGTAGCCGCCGGTAAGCAGATGGCATTTTCCGTTTCGGGAACCGGACAAATCCCTCGCGATGCGCAAGACGAAAGCTCCGGTGGTCAGCAAACGGAAGCCGCGCAGAGTCAACCGGACAATCGGCCAGGCGGCGGACTCGGCCGTCCTGAGGACACGCCCGATCCTCTTCACGCTTATCGCTGGTGGATCATCGGCGGGCTTGCTGCGGCATTGCTAGTCGGAGCTATCGTCGTGATCAATCAAAAGCCGCGCACGCCATTAGCAGCTTCGGCTGCCGCTGCTGTCGGATCAGTTCCCGTGATCCGCGCACAAAACCCTGCTCCCAATCGTGGAACATTCCTCGAAGCCATGAAAGAAGAGCTGTTCCAACTTGAAACTGAGCGGCTCCAGGGAAAGATCTCAGACGCCGATTACCAGCAGGCGAAGGCTGCGCTTGATCTTACGATCAAACGTGCGCTCGAGAGACAGGCAGTAAGTGGCAAGGCGATAGGCGATAGGCAATAGGCGAAGACCACATCCTCAATATCGCTTCGACTACAGCCTATTGCCTCCAGCCTATTGCCGATACGTAGGTCACGGATTCTTCGCATACGCGGCGCAATTCGCATCCGCCTGCTGAGTAGGCAAGTCGCTTGGCGTCAAAGCCAACAATGATGGCTTAGTAAAATCGAAGAACTCCTTCGCAAAGTCGGGCTGCGCAGCATCGCGCTTTGTCAGGTTCGGCAGGTTAAAACGCTCTTCGATGAACTTGAGAATTGCAGTCGCATCTGCCGGCGCATGCGAAACCACGTGGGGTATTACATACGGCGACACGACCATCAACGGCAGGCGGAATCCGGTTCGCGTGAAGTCTCCCGGCGGATCTTTTGATTCCAAGTCCTGCGGCGGAATGCCGTCCGGCTGGACAGCGATGCCGTTCGCATTCAGGTTATTGTTTACTGGCTGCACGTGATCGTAGAACCCGCCGGCCTCATCGTACGTTAAGAAGAAGACAGAATCTTTCCAGATCGGGCTGCCCATGAATGCGGAGATGAGACTCTTGTCATACACAGCTCCGATCTGCACCGGATTCCCCGGATGCTCGTCGCGTCCCGAATCGAAACCTGGCTCAATCAGCGCTACAGCCGGAAAGTTTCCGCTCTTCAGGTCGGTGAAGTAGTCAGTTTGTCCCGACTGGCAAGGTGTTGAGGCTTGCTGGCAATTGACAGGGGCAACGTGCTGGGGATCGGCATGGCTTTGTCCCCAGGAAAAGTTGGTCAGGGTGGTTAGCGGCGTTCCCTTCGAACTTACATCAGAGTAGTACACCTTCCATGATATCCCGGCATTGTCGAGGAGCTCGAAGATGTTCTTGACGGAGAGCGTAGGAGGATTATGCGCGTGTCCAGCCGTTGTAGCGGCTAACTCTGCCGCCCGATTCGGTCCTGAGTTCGAGGGAATTGGAGAGAAGAATCGATCCGAAGTCCCAAATTGGGCTGCCAGGAAGTAGTAGAACGGGAGCATCGTCTCGTCGTAGTAGCCCATGTTGCGCTCGCCGCGCACATCGAAGTAGTGATGAGTGTCATCTTGGGAATTGGCAAACTGTGAGAAACCGGCGGTGATGTGGACGAAGCCATTCCCCAGCCAGGTGTCCGATGCCGGATTATCGCGATTGTACGCTCCATGGCTCTCGAGCCAATCAGGACTGAAGTCCTCCACACACTGGTCAGTCAAACGGAACGACTGCACATGGACTGCACTGCCGTTGCTGACGTGTGCCTGGCTGTTGTCGCTGATCGTAGCCGTCGGCGCTCCGGGAACAGCATTCGCCACAGTGAGCGTAATCGAGGTAGTCAGCCCAGAGCTGGAGGTCAGGGTGTAAGTCACCGATCCCGGAGTTGACGGAGCTTTAACCGTGGCAGATGCGTTCGGACCGTATGCCTGCGTATGCAATGGATCTGGTGGTGGAGTGATGTTCACACTGGAACCGTCGGTTGTCGCCCACGTCAGAAACGACGTGTTGCCTGGCTGAACAGTCTGCGGGCTCAGGCCCGCCAGGATCCGGGATCCCGAATCGGGAGTAGTCCCCACCACAAGCGAAGCCCGCGCAGTAGCTCCCGTAGTGGAGGTCGCGACCAGCGTATAGAGAGTAGCTGTCGTTGGCGCAACCTTCATGCTCCCACTGCTCGCAACGGGACTGCCATTGAGAGTCACGGTCGCGGCGTTCGAAGTCGTCCAGTTGAATGGAGCATCGGCGTCCGCATCGTTTTGCGCGACGAATCCTGTATTAGCGAGAGCTGTGGAATCGAGGGTATCAACGTCGCTCGGCCCGCCCCACCCTTTGTTCACACGATAGGTATTCAGGTGGGCGAAGTAATGATCGAAGGAACGGTTCTCCTGAAACATGAAGATGATGTGGTTAAGCGCATGAATGTCCGGCGGCGTTCCGCCCCCACCCGTGCCGCCGCCTCCACCTCCTCCGCCCCCGTTATTTCCACCGCCGTTGTTGCCGCTGGGGTTAGAAGCAGGAGCTGGCGGGGCAGACTGAGTCCCGCCGCAACTGGACATCAAGATTGCCAAAGCGAATACCAACATCAAGCTGAAGATCGAACGCAATAGGGCCGGCTTACACACGAGAGCTGTTCCTTTCATCGGATACTTGGAAGCAGCAGCTCTCGCGCTGGTTGCTGTACGAACGCGCTAAAAGAATGCTCAAAAGATAACCATCTGGCTAATACTCGCGACGGCAACTCGGAAACGGCCAGCTGCATCGTGCTCAGCCGATCAGAGCCACTGGA
>CAYNPS010000115.1:0-7142 GCA_964399125.1 uncultured Terriglobales bacterium | reverse complement strand
ACGGCAACTCGGAAACGGCCAGCTGCATCGTGCTCAGCCGATCAGAGCCACTGGACGTGATGGACTCAGTGGACTTTGTGGACTCGAGTGGCCGAGCGCTTTCAGCTACTCACATGTGCGTCGCTCCTCTTCGACGTTTGGCCTCCTCGTTTCGGTACACGATGACCGGCTGTCTGGCCTCGACAGCTATTCTGATTTGACCTCCGGCTGAACTCACCTGAACGTCTTGCGGGCCGTTGACCGTCATCTTTGCCGCGCGGACCTCGCCCGGCTCCCATCCGGCAGGCAGTTGGGTCGAGAGCTCTTTTGCAGTCGTCGAATAAAACGCGATCCGGTTCTGGTCCAGTGGGCAGAACGTGCTCTCGATTCCCATAATGGGAACACCGTTCAGACTCGCCGAGTACGTCTTCGCTGCCCAATCGACCTCGATGGTCGCATTGCCTTCAAGGCCGATGAGTGCGCACGCGCCCTCGCGCCGGAATGACTCGATGTTTCTCGCGTGCAGTTGGAACCACGGCACCATCACGAGGTAGAAGGTATCGAGCGCGTCCTCGAGGTTCATGTCGGCACGAACGATTGCGTGCGAGCAGCCGTTGTAGAACAGCGTTTTCATCACACGATCGGCCGGTCCGGTGGTTCTGCCCGACTGTCCCCAAACGGCACTCTTGCGATAGATGGCCGGCAGCAAGGGAATGGGATCGCCGCCGAATGGGCAAGTCCCGGGGCCGGTCATATACCAGAAGGCGCTGATCTTGCCGATGAAGGCGTAGCGCAACGCTTCCGAGCTGACATCGACTCCGCGCTGGGCGAACTCTTCCAGCACTTTGTAGCGGCCCTCGCGCAGGTTCTTGATGCCGCTCGCCGGATGCTCAGGATCCCAGTCGTTGCGAATGGAGAAGTAGGAGAGCACATCGACGTGTGTCGTTTTGGGAAGGCGGTAGCGCTCGCAGGTGTAGCGCACGCGTTCCGTTCCGGGACCAGCCATGTACTTCGCCAGTCCGATGATGTACGAGTTCTCGCCGGTCCAGTTGCGGCTCTCCCAAAGTTGCCCGTCAGGGCGCCGCGCGATGATCTTCTCGTCCCATGCCGGACTGCTGCGGTAGGCGTCGTCGTAGTTGTCCGAGAGCGTGGCGATGCAGTTGTACTGCCTCGCGTTCTGCATCAGGCGCATCATGCCGTCGTATCCACCGATGCGCTGATTTACTTCGGCGACTGCTGGGTATCCAGTGTCTTTGCCGCGGTACTGCCAGCCCCAGAGATGGACGATCTGCAGCGAGTAGTCGGTGAGCTCAGCAATCTGCTTGATCAACTGCTCGCATTGCTCGAAGGTCGAGGCCGGCTTCGGGTAGCTTGGCTCGTCGCAACGAATGCCATAGACGAAGGTGTTGTCGTAAAGACGAGTGGGAATCGCCGGCATGCGGCTGCGGACCAGCCTGGCGCCATCGAGCCAGGTGAGGGAAGTGCGATCATCGGGAGCGGCGATGAAATCGAGCCGGCAGGTCGATTCCTGCTCTACAAGCAAGTTCGGAGTCTCCCGGTTGCCGCAATTGCGCGGAGTGCCCGGGCCGGTATTCATGTCATAGCAGAGGCTCCCGTTCACGCGATGCGTCTTTGTCGTGCCGATTGACGCGCGTCGCGTCCCCTCGCCACCAACGACGGTCAGCTCGGTGGCGTCCATGAACGCAGTCGTCTCCTGCACACATAAGACACGATCTGTGCCAACCATGACTACGGGTAGCGTCGCCGCGACGTTTCCCCAAAATGTATTCGGCTTGAGCGACCCGACCTTTGCCGATTTCAATTCCGCCAGCCAACCGCCATCGTCGCCGTGCGCCAGCCACGCCGGGCCGTCTTCTTCGCGGACCGTGACCAGTCGCGGCATCGCAATTTCGATCAATTCATAGCCGGAGGACTCGCGCACATCCCGCATCTCCACGCGCACGGTCGGGCCTTCGACCGAGTAGCGAATGGTGAACGACGCTGCCGAGCGTCCCGCATCGGCAACGGAGAAGAAGAGGTCCACCCGATCCTTTCCCGAATTGGTCTTCTCCGCCTGAAGCGGCTGCACGCTGAAATGCCACGGCTGCTTATTGCAAACCGTCGCGGCGATGGGCTTGCCGAGATCTTCGCCGCGCATCCGGCGCTGAACTCCAGTGAGTCGATACTCGTAAGGAAGTCCATCGCGTCCATCGAGGACCACCTCCAGTTCCGAGGAGCGAATCACGATCGCATTCGCGGGAGCCGGACGGGTATTCAGTGGTTCTTGTTCTGGAGCCGGAGAAGACTGCGCCACAAGCGTGCGTGCCGCCAGTCCAGTGGCAGCCACGCCGGAGAATTTCAGGAACGTTCGACGAGTGAGTTGGTCAGTCTCTTCTTGCATAGCAAGTTTCGGGAAAATCTTGTCAGTTCAGTATTCAAAATTAAACATTCACATTCTGAACGTGAAGAGAGTAACAGAACGGTGCCAGTAGGTTCGGGTCTCCAGCAGACGCTTCTCCTGCATCTCTGGAGGCGATAGTCCGGCGGCGGGGATCGCCGAATCCGGAGTCGGTACCGTCCGCGGTAGTGGATGGGTGAGTACGAAGATCTCTCCGGTTACCCATTCCTACCACGAACGGTACTGACCAAACGACACACGCCTCTGAGTGTGCAGAAACAGCCTCAACACACGCGGCTGTCTCACGCCTGCCAACACCGGCGATTCAAATGAACTCCATATCCTGAATCAGCCATTCCCGATTTGAACCTATGCCGTTCGCCATCAACACTCTGCGGGAAAAATCGCCGTCGTTCTCAACCCAGCAGAGGGCATGGGTAACCCTGGCTTTTCCACAGCGTTACCCAAGGAATTCCTCAAGGTTACGCTGGCTGCGCTGGGTTGCGGTGCGTACGGGCTTGCGTTGCGCCAGGGTTGATTTGCGCTTTTTCAGCACGCCGTTGGCGATCTGAGTGGCGCGCAGAAGCACCGCGGCAGTCTGCGCGTCGATGCGGCCGGTGAGGACCTGCTCCATGATCTGCTTCAGAACGAGTCGCAGGCTGGCGCGGTCTTCGAGAAAGCCGACCTTGATTCTCTGATTGGTCTCGCAATCGTAGGCTCGTGTATGAAAGACGCAAAACTCGCGTTGGCCCATGGCCGGTGCCTTACAAGGCTTGCCGTCGTTTTTGAGGTGCGCGCACCGACGGGCCTTGTTGGCCAGTTTCAAGAATCCCAGCTTCTCAGCGCGACGGTTGGTCTCAACCCGCTGCTTAGCCTGCTCGATTTGTTCGTCGAGCAGTTCAATATGGGCCTTGAGTTCGTCTTCGCTGAGTGAACTCAGATCCACGTTTACGAGTTCGTACCTATCTCCCTCGTCTTCGAGCGACTCGAGCTCGGCCTCCACTTGCTCTAGCTCCGCTTCGATCTTGCGTGCGTATTCCGGGTCTTCGACCATCCGTTTGACTTCATCCAACGAGCTTTGTTTCTTGGCAGGTTTCGCTTCTTGTTCGTTATTCATACTTCTGTGCTACCGCGAAACTTGGGTGAAGGTCAAGCGAAAATTTGGAGGCACCCGTGAGCATTTCTTGTGCCAAAAAAAAGCCGACCCGAGGGTCGGCCCGGAAACGTCAGTTTCACTTTAGAACACGAACTTAGCTCCCACCTGCATTTGTCGCTGTCCTGTTGTGCCCTGATACGTGGCAAACAACGGAGACGTCAACGTATTCACGAATTGCGAGAAGTTCGCATGATTCATAACGTTGAAGACCTCCCACCGCAGCAACAAGCTAGTCCCTTCAGTCAACTTATTGCTCTTGCTGATCGCCATGTCGACGTCCTGATAGCCGGCAAGATAGAGCTGATTCCGCCCGCTGTTGCCGATATTGCCAAGCAGAGGCTGGGTCAAAGGAAATCCGAGAGTGTTCGTGCAGATTGTCGCCGAGTTCGTCGAGGTGTTTACACCACGACCACACAGATTGGAATAAGGTTGTCCGCCCACCGCAGTCTGTAGCGCGTGAACATCGCCGTTCGCCCGGATGTTGCTGTTGCCGTCTAAGAGAATGTCGCTGACGCCACGCCGTTGTCCTGCAAATATGGTTGCAGGCAGGCCAGAGCGATCATCGAAGATAGTCGAGAAGGTGAAGCCATCCAGCAGCCGATTCGACCATCCGCTCAGATGCTTAGCGAAGGGCACCTGATAGTCGAGGTGCATCACGAAGCGATTTCGAACGTCAAACTGCGAGTTGCCGCGGTTCGCGCTGATGGGCAGGCTGGGATCCTGAATGCCTGCAGCATCATTCACAAGCACGCCGAGCACGTCAGAAACGTCGTCGGTACTGTGCGCCCAAGTGTAGTTGGCGTCAAACTGCAATCCTTGGCTGAACTTCTTGATGGCCTCGGCCTGCAGAGCGTGATAGTCAGATGTGGCCGCGCTCCGAACCATATTCACGCTGTTAAACCGAGGATCAAGGCGATTGTTCCCTGCGCCATTCTCAGCGAGGAACACATTACGCAAAGAAGTAAGTCGCGCCGCTTCATCCGCATCGCTGGTTGCCGGAGTGACCTGCGTCTGGACTAAATTCAGCGGTATTGATGCTTGCAGATTGTCATTGTGAGTACCGATATATGTGGTCTTCAGAATCATGTTCCAAGGACCCTCATATTCAATTCCGAAGTCCCACTGCTGGTTTCGCGGATTCTTCAGATTCAAATCCACAGGAGAGATGCTGCCGAAATTGGTTGAGGTGGGAGCAAACTGCCCAACACTTGCACGTGTACTTTGTTGGATTGGGGCTGTGCCCGCGATCAAGGCAGCGTAGGTATTGCCTCCGGTAAAGTTCTGGACGGTAATGGAGGGCACAAACGGTGCTGCGAAGCGCAGGTTCGTGATCGGATTTAGGAACAGGTAGTCATACGCCATTCCATAACCGCCGCGGACGACAAATTTTCCTCGTCCAGGATTCCATGCCATTCCTAACCGAGGAGCTGGATTGGTGTTGCGATGAAATGCCGTTCCTCCAAGCACAAGGCACCCCAAAGCGCCGGTACCGGCACCGCCTAGAGAGCACTGTTTCGTAGTGTCCAAATTGGAGAGAATTCCGTTTTCTTCGGAGACTCCGCCCGAAGAATCCAAACGGAAGCCGAGATTAAGCGTGAGTGTATCGGTCAGACGGAAATCGTCCTGAGCAAACCAGGAAGCATCAAGTGAGAGGTTGTGGCGGCTAGTATTTCCAAAGTTTTGTGTCCAGGTTGTTGGCTGCCCAGACTGGAACGCGCCCACACTGGCAAATGTGAGCGTTCCGCGGAGATTGGAATCGAAGAAGCTATACGCCTGATAACGGAAGATATCTCCGCCAAACTTGATAGCATGTCTTCCCCGAACCCAGGACAGAGTATCTCCATACTGGAATGTGTTCTGAGTTCTTCCTTGCGGGATAATTGCCGCCTCACCGAATGGATCGAAGCCGCTGATCGTGACTTGCGGTCCCAGGTTACCGGTGACCGTCGTGAGAGGCACGAAACCTGGATTGCTGCGTCCGAAAGCAAAGCGGAACTGGTTGACGAGGCTCGTGGTAAAGGTGCTGGTGTTGTTGAGCGTCAACTGCCTTGCGTGAGAAGTATTCGTCGCGCCATAGTTAGGCAGATTGCCCGTAACGAACGTCAATCCCGGGCTTGTTCCCTCGAAGGGATTGTCACCGTAGCGGACAAAGAAAGTATCTTTTCCACCGAGCAGGACCTGATCAACTCTCACCGAATAGGAGTGCGCGTTGCTCGCGTTTGGAGCTGGATTACTCACGTGGCCGCTAGGATCGCTCGGTACCTGCTCCTGCTTAAAGAGGGCAGCAGATGTTGGATCGGTGATTCCGCCTACTTGAGTGGGAGTTAAGACAGTAGCGGTTCGCGTTGAACCTGAGCCACGCGTGCGATCCAGTTCCCAGTGCCCGAACCAGAAAGTGTGATCCTTGATCGCTGGGCCGCCGACGACGAAGCCGCCAACGTTCTGGACCGACGGCGTGGGATGACCGCTGGTGTCGAAGTAATCGCGCGCATTGAAATTGCGATTCTGCAGGAAGTAGTAGGCATCGCCATGAATAGCGTTGCTGCCGCCTTTCGTAATGACCTGCACTTGTGAACCTGAGTTACGTCCGAACTCAGCATCGAAATTATTGGTAATCAGCTTGAATTCTTGAATCGCGTCTAGGCTGAACGTTCCGAACTCTGCTGTTCCTGTGGTTGAAATGTCGCTCGACGTAATGTTGTCAATGGTGATGTTATTAGCTCGGCCGCGAGAGCCATTCGAGTTAAAGCTGCCGGGGCCCAGGAATGGATTGTCTTTAGTTACGGGAACGATGCCGGGAGAAAGGGTTGCCAGTACGACCGCATTGCGCGAGAGGTTGGGAAGATCGAGCGCGGTGCGGGCATTAATTGAGTCGCTTACCTGTGCGCTCGCCACATCGAGCGTTGGAGTGGCCGCCTCCACGCTGATGACCTGCGTCGTCTCACCAACCTCCATCTTTACATCCACGCGCGTTTTTTCTGCAGAGCGGATGAACGCAGTTTCCTCGACGGTCTTCAGCCCTTGTTTTTCGATTGAGACGGCGTACTCGCCGAGGTCGAGTTGGAGCTGAGCAAATTCGCCGTTCTGGTCAGTGACTACGGTCTTAGTTACGCCCGTGGCTTTGTTTCTGATTGTGACCTTGGCTCCGGCAATGACTGCCCCGGTTGGATCAACAACGGTGCCTTGGAGATCGCCTGTGAGAGCGGCAAAAGCGGGAATCGCCAAAATGCAGCTCAGCATAAGAGCTGCGATGAGGTTAAATCGCTGACGCATTCTTTCCTCCTGGTACTTCACCTTGTGGCGAGCAGTAGGGAACTTGTCATCTAATTCAGCAGCTTTGTAACCTTTTGTGACGGAATGTTGAAGATTGCGATGCTTCGGGAAATCAATGACTTAGCTGAATTTCCACAATGTGCGTGGGATGAAGCGCAGGGGACGAATAGGCATATATGTGTTTTGGAATGCTAATTCCCGAATCTGGAAGGATTTTAAATGATTACGTCCCAAACAGCGGGAAGTGACTTGCAGCGCCCATGAAGAAGATGATGAAGAATGTCAGGTAGAAGCTGAAGCGGGAGGTCAGCGCTGATTGACGTGCAAGCGACCCCA
>CAYNPS010000114.1:9120-11541 GCA_964399125.1 uncultured Terriglobales bacterium | reverse complement strand
GGAATTCGCTTATGTAAATGCCACGTTCCGCCGGCCATCAGCATGATGGTGTGATCTGATTGTGCACTCAAGATGCTGTCTGCGAGCAAAATCGCCGCGGCAATGGTTACAAACGCGACCAGCGACTTCGTGCTCAATTGTCCGAAGCGAGGCATTTGTTTATCAGAAGCAGAGCTGCTTCCGTTAGTTTGGATGTCAATTGTAGTGGAGAAAGATGCTGCTCAATTCCAGTGCTTTAATTGATCCCAAGCCTCGTTAAGCGACATTTTGAATCCGTGACAAATCCAGATCGTGTAATGCTCCTCCGACATCGCCCACCGCGGGTTTAGTGTTGGTCCTTCATCGACAGACTTGCACCATCGCTCTGCTGAGCCTCGGCTCCATTGCAGCAGGATCAAACTCTCGCCGGTGTATTGCCGTGGACCCCAATAGTAATAGTTTTGGTGTGCGCTGATAGCCTTCGGCAGACCGTATTGAGAACCGAAGAAGTCGATCGCACCAGCCTCACCGTAGTTGCCGGCGAGGATTCCTGTTTTTGCACGCACATCGGGAGGCAGGGAGTTATACCCATCCGCGACCGCCTGCACCATCTCCGGCCAGCCAAATTCGTCGCTGAAGTGCTGGGGCAGAGGGCTGGACTGCGCTACTTCCGTGCGCGATGGATTCGATTCGAATTTGGCGATATAAGGACCGATATTCTCGGCTGGAAGAATCGGCACGGTGAACGGAAGCAGGGCGATACCAAGTGAGAAGACGAAAAGCGGAAGGGCCACGCCGAGCCAGGCGAGCCGCGGACGGATCTGTGTGATCTCCTCCCACACGACTCCGCCTGCAGCAAACAGCATTGGGTAGATGGGAGTCAGGTAGTAGTCCTTAGCCTTTAGAGCCATCATCAGTAATAAAAAGGCGAGGTAAGTAATCGCGAGTACACGATACGGTCTGCCTTCTCGGTGGAAGAGCAGGAAGCCAAGACCGGCGATCCATATCACCGAACTGAGCGGATTGAACCGCATTACCTGCTGCTTGAGGAATGGAAGAGGTGGAAGCTCCACGTTCTTGTGGGTCTTTTTTACATTGGTGAGGTCAACGTAGGTTGGGAAACCATGGCGCAGCTGCCACACGAAATTCGGCGTCGCAAGCAGAACTGTGATACCAACGGCCATCCAGAACCACTTCGTGCGTAGGAGCCTGCGCTCCTTTGTCACGATGAACCCGACGACGAGCGCGAAGATGAAGAACATCGTCGAGTGCTTGTTCTCGATGCCCAATCCAAGCAGGACTCCGCACCAGATGAGCAGTTGTGGGCGATTGGTGTTGATCGCGCGGAGCAGAACGTAGATGCATCCCATCCAGAAGAGCGGCTCGAAGGCATTCATCGAGTAACGCGTATTGTCCCCGACGAAAGCTGGTGCCAACAGCACCGAGCCGCATGCCAGAAAAGTGGCAAAGCGCTTTCCGCCCAGCTCGCGTGTAATGAATCCTGTCAGCAGAACTTCGGCGGCGAAGGCCATCGCCGGCAGCAGTCGCAACGCGTGCAGAGAGGTGCCAAATAACGTTCTGCTCACCTTCAGAAGAAAGGAAGAGAGCGGAGCGAAATCAACATATCCGAAAGCCAGATGGTCGCTGGTGGCAATGAAATAAAGTTCATCGCGAAAGTATCCATAGCGGCCGTTCGTCAGCATCTGCAGCAAAAAGCCAAATACGGCCAGGCAATATGCGATCGCAATGGCATGAGAGGAAGAAGTTGCGCTCTCGGGAACGTGGTTGGTTATGAAAGGCGCCTGCTGGGGAGTAGTCACGCTCGCGACGATATCTCAACTGCGATTGATCGGCAATGATGAGATGAAGAGATGCGCACGATGCGGACTGGCGTCGCTGGCTTTCTCCGGCAGCCGACAATAGCATCAAGGCACATCGCCCCACGTTCCAGTGTGCTTGAGGTTCCTGACCAGTTCTCATATAGTTCGCGGTACGTATGCGATGTTTGCTGTTCATCCTCCTCGCCAGCTTTTGCTTCGCACAACATCAGCACAGCGCTGATCCTGATGGTGCCCGACTCGATTTAGCCAAGCTACCCGCACCAAGGCACATGGATGGACTCGGCCATGCGCACATCACTATTACGACAAAATCTCCGGAGGCGCAGCAGTGGTTCGATCAAGGCTTGGCCGCGCTGCATTGCTTCTGGGACTACGAAGCTTTGCGTGCGTTCGAGCAGGCAGTGCGCCTCGATCCAGACTGCGCGATGTGCCATTGGGGATTAGCGCGCGCTCTCGACAGCCGTGGTGGCGAGAAAGACCTGCAAAAAGCGGAATTAAAGAAGGCGCAAGATCTGGCATCGAGAGCTACTGATCATGAGCAGCGCTACATCCGCGCCGATGCTACGGGAGAAGACAAGAAGGACGACGAGGCCGAAGCGGC
>CAYNPS010000114.1:7592-9020 GCA_964399125.1 uncultured Terriglobales bacterium | reverse complement strand
CGGCGATTGGGACGCAGCTATTGGGAATCCTTTGCACTTCGGCGTTCCCGATTCAAAACTCAACATATGGGTTCGCGATTATCGCGATGGTTTGCTCGCTTATGCGAAGGGAATGAAAGCGGCAGAATCCGGCCAAACTCAGGAAGCCGAGCACCAGGCTGGGGTTCTCGATGCACTGCTTTGGCGTCTTTCCCAGGAAGACGTCGATGAAGACAACAAGCACGGGCGTGATCGTGTCTTGAAGATTCTGGGCACCGCATCGCCCGAATTGCGCGGCGATACCGATATTAGAAAAGGTAATCTCGAAATAGGACGCAAGCTGTTAGAGCGCGCCGCCAAAGAAGAAAAGGAGCTCGGATACTCCGAGCCGCCGCAGTATTCGCGTCCTCCACTAGAAGTATTAGGAGCTGCTCTGATTCGCGCTGGTCGCTACCGGGAAGCACGTGAAGCTTATGAGAAAGATCTCGAAGAGCGTCCGCACTCCGGCTTCGCGCTCTACGGAATCGCAAGCGCCTGGGAAAAAGAAGGCAAGCACGCCGAAGCGGCGCAGGCTTACCGCGAGTTTCTCGATGCCTGGTCGCATGCCGACTCCGATCTGTCGCAGATCAAGACTGCGCAGGCTTATGTTCAGTCGCAGACCGTTGCGCAGGCGAAGTAGTAGCCTCCGTGTTCACGTTCCGGGAATTCCCACCATCATTGTCATCCCTCGCGTAGCAGCGAGCTCGTCTGCACGTTCGAAAATTCGTTTTTGCTGCGCGGGGGACCTGCTGTTTCTTCCACGCGTGCGAAAAGCAGATCCCCCGCTCCGCAAAGCAGCCTTTGGACGGAACCAAATAGCATGGTGGCGGAGCGAGGGATGACAGTGTCTCTGAGGTGGCAGTGTTAATCCGTACTTAATGCGCGCTGGGGAGCTACAGATTCGCTCCGCGAGCGCCAACTCATTCCCCACGAGTACAGGCTGACGAAAATTAGCACGTCCAGAAATGGTCCAAAGATGAAGTAAAGAGCCGGCATGAACAGCACGGATTCGTGAATGATCCACACGTGCAGCATGTACTGAAACGGCATGAACAACACAAGATAGGCCATGATGGCTAGAGTCAGGCCGATCTTTTGTGAGAGCTTGAAGTCAAAAAGGAAGTAGCTGAATCCGAGAATCAGAGGTAGCAAGGAGATGAAGATCGTCCCGAAATGGAGCATTCCCACCACGTAGCTGGGCAGATCGTGCGGGAACTTAGCCGCTTCAAAAGCGAAGTAGGCCAGCGCTGTGCCTTGCACAATCACCAGGAAGCGCAGTAAATAGACCCAGGGCAGATGTTCTTCTGAGAGTCCAAACGTTGCCCAAAGCAGAACGAAGCACAAGCCCGCTGTTACCCACCACGTGACCATTCCCGGCGGGCCCGCCGCCACGAGCACCGTTGGAATTGA
>CAYNPS010000114.1:4028-7492 GCA_964399125.1 uncultured Terriglobales bacterium | reverse complement strand
CTGTAAGTACAAGTTGTTTGTTGATTAAAAGTTTGCGGCTGAGGCTTGCATCGAAACGCAGCTTCGGCAGAAAGAATCCGCCAACGCTGCTGCCGGCGTGTGCTTCGGCGAACCAGTTGTCAGAGAGGTCACGTGTTAGTCCAGCGCCGTAATACCAGCCGGTATCGCCATAGCGATTTTGCCGCGAGCCTTCGCCGCTGAATGTATTGCGGCCGCCGGACGCGAGCACGCGAACGTACGCGTCTTTCCATGGAACATAGGGCCGCGGATACATGTCGCTGTATCCGCCCCCGAATTCGATGTATCCGGGACCGTTGAGGCCAAATGGGATCGCTCCCAGTCCGGGAACACTGGCCGCTTGTGGCGGAGGATTGCCTGTCTCTTGCGCGAAGAGAGTCACGGAAAGGGCAAACGCCAGAAAAAGCAACAATATGAAACAGAGTCTTGATCTCATTTGCGAATCCTCAAGATCAGTTCGTGGTCTGAGGGTTCGTATTGCCCGCTTGTCGCTCTGTTAGTCGCAGCTTGAGGTGCTTGCAGTTTTGTGCCGCCACGATCCAGTAACCGTCCTGATCGTGAATGTCGGCTGTGCCTTCGGTGATGCGGGGCTGGCTATAGTGATCGTCAGGGAACATCCATGCCTGATGCTCCAGAGTCTTAGGGTGTGATGCCTTCATTGACAAATGCCCATTCTGGTTCTCGATCTCCCAATTGACCTCTTGACGAGCATTTAAGAAATCTGCGATCTGCGACATTGTGTACCAGCGGAAGCGTTGCTCAGACGCAAGCTCATGCGCACGATCGAACCACGCATTCAGCGCGGAGATGTAGCGAGTGGCTCCGATCGGATGCGAGTACAGGAGACGGACTACGTGCAGATCAGAGGTAAAATCTGCGATATTCAGGAGCCAGTTGCGGACCGCCGATTCAGGAACCGAGTCCATGTGCATCTCTTCCATGCTCGCTTCCTGGCCGAAGTGCAAGATCGGGAATGCCCAGATCTTGTCTCCTTCGCGTCCTCGGTCGCGATATACACGCGTCGGTCCCATTCCGGAATCGCCGGTGAAGTAGTAAGCGACCACACCATGTTTCTCAAGCCACTCGGTCACCCATGCTGGATGATTGCCGAGGGGAGCAGAGTATTCAGTCACGCTGCGCTGGGCCGCGCCTTCTACTGCTTGCTTGTTCAGCTTGAGATACCGCTCAAAAGAGTTCTCGTTCGAGTCGGACAGATTCTTGCCGAAATAGTTGTGAATCCATCCGCCGTGGCTGCCAACTTCGTCGCCATGCTGCAGCAGGAATTGCACCCATCCACGCGCCAAAGCGTTGTTCTCGAGGTTGAGGCCATGCCCATCATGAAACTCATCCACATCCGGACCGGCGGTGAGATCAGCAGAGAATCGTCCTTTGTCGAAGATTCCGGCAGCGCGCAGTGTTGCCATTGGCTTGAGCGCGGATGCTGCGTCAATGTGCCAATTCATGATGATGCCGCCAATGCCGTCGGGTACAGCGGCGAGATAGGGCAGGCGCAGCATGTGTACTGCGAAGTAGCGCAGGAACGAGTGAAGCAGCATTCCGTCGGTGCGAGTCACCAGATAGCCGAGTGGAAGATTTACGAACAGCACTTTTCCGGATCCGTGTTGCGATTCGCCGGCAACCAGCCCTGTTTCTGATTGCAGCAACGTCTTGCCGCGAAACTCGCCGGCGGTTTGGAAGCTCGGATAATCAAGATCACCGTACAGGTATCCGACCAGCTTCTGGCGGTCCTCTTGAATGGACTCAGACGAACGAAGGGCTATCTTCCGAACCGGAGAGCTCTCATGCGGAACTTTCGCCGGCGCGAAGGATCCCGGCGGAATTGCCAGCAGCTTCATCGCTGTCGTCGTTCCCCAGATATTGCCGGTGGTGATGCTCTCGGTTCCGAAACGGTCATAGAGCGCGTAATCAACTCCCGCCAGGTCGGAGAGCCGCGAGGCATTGCCGGCATAGCGATCGTGCAGGTCCCAGGTGCACGCGTCATAGACGAGCATCAGATTCCCGCCTTGCTCGACGTAGCGATGAATGGCTCCGACCAACGCATCGTTGCCCTGACGATGAACCTGATCGGGAATGATCAGTCCCGACGAACGCATTTGGAACATCGGATCGAGGAGAGCCGAATCACGTACGATGCGTAGGTGCAGCCCTTCTTCTTCGGCGGCATCGAGCCAAAGCTGTACATGCTGATCTTTTTCATCGAGTGCGTCGGGAAGGAGAAGGGAGATGGTATCTGCGGATGGCGTCTGCCGATCTTTGTCGCGGTACATGAATGCCGCCGCGCAGATAATCAAGATCAGCGCCATGGCAAGCGCCAGCTTCGGTTGGAACATTTGCTTCACGGTGCGGCGCTCACTTTCGAGCACGCCAGCGGATTGGTCTCGCTCGCTTGTCCAACCCTTGCCTGCACGGCCTGGAACGCTGCTTCTTCCAGCACGTTCCAATTTGAGCTGAAACGCAACGGCTCAGCACGCGAGAGCCAGCAGCTCGCGCTATCGGTGTCGTCGAATTTCAGCGCCGCCATCGCGACCAGTCCCCATGGATGCGGATCGAGCTTCTTATCCAGCCACTCGCCTGCAAAGCGGCTCTTCCAGCTCTGCCATGCGTTTTGGCTTCCCACATTGGAATCGACGGGCATATCGGCCAGCCACGGATACACTTGTGCCACCACATCCGGGTAGAACTCTGGCTTATTCTTTTGAATAGATGGCCGGAACCACTCGTCGTGTTTGTTCCAGAACACCCGCTGGATCGCGGAATCCAGAGTGTCTGCTCTTTCCTGAGTAGCTCGTGCCTGGTCCGCCTGGCCGAATCGTTGCTGCGCTCGCGCGATGGCGACTAGTGCTGCATAAACTTCCACGTTGTCCATTAGCAGCGCGACGTGGTTCTGGCGCGAGACGTGATAGACGCCGAGCCGGCTGTTCCTGAGAGCTTCCAGACCCTTCTCGGCTCGTTCTACGCTTGCTTGCCACTGGACAGGCATTCCCGAATCGGGAGCATTGGTATACAGAAGCTGTAGCCACAACGCCAGCATGGAGTCGTCAGCATCGGCCAGTGCGCAGCGACGCCAGCTCTGGTTTGGCTTCCGGCAGTAGCGGCCGAAGCTGCCATCCTTCTCTTGTCGTGGTAGAAGCCACGCGATCCACTTCTGCACAGGTTCGCGGACATCGAGCCCTGCATCTTCAGCTAGCAGGAGAGCTTTGGTTGCAAAGTACGGCTCGATGTAATCTCCGCGGTAATGAAGGGAAACTGCGCCGTCAGAGAGCTGATAGCCGTTCGGATCGAATTCACCAGCCGATCCGGATGCGCACACCGCCAGCAAAGTACACACGAACATCAGGATGAAAGGCCGCATTCAGACTCCCACGCGTCCTTCCACTCTGGCCCAAACTGTTCCATGCAAAACTGAGCCAGGAGCGAGATAGATT
>CAYNPS010000114.1:0-3928 GCA_964399125.1 uncultured Terriglobales bacterium | reverse complement strand
GGAAAGATGGGCCTTGCCGTGAATTCGCATTCTTCCAATTCCGGCACGCGCCAGCTTGGAGAAAGGATCCGATTCCATGCGAAGAGAGAAGTTTGAAGCGTCGCTCGATGTGTAGATCACTGGTGCATGAATTCGCTCAAACGTGCAATCGTTCGACAATGTGATGGACTGATTTGCTGAAGCGCGGCCCCAAAGCACGCAGTTTTCGCCGACGGTCAGCGAGGATTCAGCATGGGTCCAGCGGAGAATCTTGGTGTCTTTTCCGAGTTGGATTTCTGATTCGCTCATGAGAGCGCGAAAGAGATTTCGCTGCCCTGTTTCCACCGAACTGAAGGAATAGAAATCTCCAGTGCTGTGAAATCCATCTGGAAGCTGGATTGGGTTTAGACACAACACGAAGTCGTCAGTCTGAGATCCGATCGGGAATTGGCGGACTACTACGAAGACTCTGGATTCACCCGCTGTGAGGAGCGAATTCTCCTCCGGGTACCCATTTGGGAAAAGCAGCACTTGTAGCTTATTGCAATGGGAGCGCAGTGACGCCGCGAAGTTTGCAATTCGCCCATCATCTTTGCGGGTGACGAGCGGGACCGCATCTCGCTTCGACTTCAGCTCGCGTAGTGCCGGAGCCAGGGGCAAAGCCAGTAACGCGCCGGTGGAAGCCGTAAGCGCCAGCGGGGCCAGGATGGAACTCACGCAGATTTCTCCAGCGCGACCGGCGCGACCCTCGAGCGTTCGGTCTTGTGCCAGACCATCTCCTGGCCGCGCAACGACGCTGTGAACTGCTGCCATGCCGCTCGGGAGACACTGATCGCGCTCACAGAAAATCCCAGGAAAGTCAGCGGCAAGAGCTGAATGCGCGCACGAGATCCGTCGAGTCTGGCTGCAGCCGCAATCTCAAAAAATGCTGCGAAATTTCCCAAGGTGGTAAACGCTGCGAGTCCCAGAACGGCAATGCCGCCGCCTATCGGCGCGCCGAGATAGAAGAGGACAATCGCCAGAATCCAGCCGACCAGCAGGACTGGAGCCATCATGTACACGCCAAGCAAAAGAAGACCGTCGAGGCGTTCCCACCAGCTCACGTTGCTGCAGCGCAGCAGGGCAGCAGAATAACCGACCATCGCCTGATTGTGCCCTTTGGCCCAGCGCATGATCTGGCGCACGCGCACTGGCCAGCGCTCAGGAACTTCTTCGTAGCATTCGGCGCGGTTCTCATAAACCGTCTTCCAACCGGCCAACAGCAAGCGATACGTAAGGTCGGTGTCTTCGGCGAGAGTGTTTTCGTTCCATCCGCCGATCTCGTCGAGTGCCGATTTGCGAATTCCCGCAACGGTTCCCCCGTACTGGGGAACGAAATGCAGGTTCATGCGTGCCTGTTGATCGACCTGATATCCGCCGGAGCGTTCCAGATCAAGAATGCGAGTGAGCAGCTTTTTGCCGACGTTCAGCGGTACAACGCGTCCCATCACGCTTCCCACTTCGGGATCAAAGAAAGGTGCGACCAGCTGCCGGATAAGCGCCTTCCCTGGAACGTAGTCGGCGTCGAACACCAGCATGATTTCGGTGTTTACATATGCCATCGCATCCTTGAGTGCAGCGGCTTTGCCGGGCTTGCCGCTCGTCCGATGGAAGGGAGTGATGCGCCCGGGATATTTCTCAACGTAGCTGTCGATAATCTCGCGCGTGCGGTCTTGAGAACGATCGTTCACGGGGACAATCGCGAGCTTCTCTGCCGGATAATCCACTTCGAGCAGAGCAGTAAGAATGTCGCCTACGACTGCCTCTTCATTGTGTGCAGCGATTAGAACTGTAACTGCGGGCCAATCTGCGGAATCGACGTCGATGTACGGATGCCGTTGTTCACCGATGATCCGGCTGATCGTGAAGCAATAATGCCGGATGGTGTAGATGCAGATGAGAACAACGACCGCAGTGAATAAGGCCAGTAACATTCGCCCTCACGCAAAGGCTGCTTGGGTTACAAGTCACCATCGGCAGGGCAATATTCACGCGAGTGAATTCCGGGGCCCTTACACCAATGATCGCTTCTCGAAATTTGCTGCTTTCAGCTTGGATGCGAGTTACAGCGCAACTGTCGCGATCTGTTCCTTCACTCCGCTGTCAAATTGTTGTGACAAATCGAGCACTGGAGTTTCGCCATTCATCCAGCGCCAGAGACTCTCAACGATGCGTGCCGCCGCGCGACCATCACCGTACGGGTTCACTCCTTCCGACATCGTGCGATAAACAACTGTGCTACTCAGGATGTCGGTGGCTTCGCGTACGATCGCCTCGCGCGTTGTCCCTACAATTCGTGCGAGTCCCATCATCGACGCTTCGGGCCGCTCAGTGACTTTGCGCAAAACCAGCACCGGTTTGCCGAATGTTGGCGCCTCTTCCTGCACTCCGCCTGAATCCGTTAAGACCAAGTAACAACGACGGAGCAGCGACAGGAATCCGAAATAATCCACGGGCTCGATCAGGTGAACGCGGTCAAGATTTCCGAGCCGCGTCATCACCGTGCTGCGCACGTTGGGATTCATGTGTACGGGATAGATTGCGCGCACGTCAGAGAAGCTGGTTACGATCTCGCGAATCGCGTCGCAGATGTTTTCGAGTTCAGTTCCCCACGACTCGCGGCGATGAGAGGTAATAAGGAGGATGCGGCTGCCGTCATCGGGGACGCCGGAAGGCAATGGCTGATCTGCCATCTGCATTTCGACAAGCATCTTCACGGCGTCAACGACGGTGTTGCCGGTAGTCACGATTTGATGCGCCGCAATTCCTTCGCCGAGCAGATTTTCACGAGCCAATGAGGTGGGAGCAAAGTGCAATGCGGTGACGACGCCAGCAAGCCGTCGGTTTACCTCTTCGGGAAAAGGATTCGCGATATCTCGGCTACGTAGTCCGGCCTCAACATGAGCTACGGGAACTCTGCGGTAGAACGCAGCAAGCGCTGCAGCAAACGCCGTGGTTGTATCGCCTTGGACTACTAATGCATCGAGCGGATTCTCGAGCAAAACCGAATCCATTGCTTGCAAGACGCGGCAGGTCAAGCTGCTCAGAGTCTGGTTCGGCTGCATGAGGTCAAGATCTACATGCGGAGCGATGCCGAAGACGTTCATCACCTGGTCCAGCATCGAGCGGTGCTGAGCGGTTGAAATAAGGAATGGCTGGAACTGTTCTGGACGCAAATTCAACTCCGAGATGACCGGCGCAAGCTTGATTGCCTCCGGCCGGGTGCCAAATACCACTCCCACTCGTAACCGCTTGTTAACCATCAGGTAAATAGCTCCTCGACAGAGTAGAGTGTCGAGTGAGAGGCTCCGGTTGCCCTCTGGACGCGTGTTTCGCCACGTGCACAAAAGCAGAGTTGTTGATTTTGTGAAAAGTGGCACTTAGAGCAACACTCCTGTTAACGCTCTCATCACTACCACGGTGAGTCTCTGCGCAGCGGAGCTCATCCGGAGTTCTCCTCTGGCGACAAACTGGCCGAATGCATGTGAATGCGCGGGTGCTCACCGGCTCCGTGCGATTTGAAAACGCTCAATGCAGTAGGAGCAAGAGTGAGACGAAGCAACCTCCAATCGCTCGAAGAGCAGAAGCCGGAGCTGTATCAATCCGGCGTCGCGACCATTCACGAATTGCCTCGTCGCAGAGCTGCGAGCAGCGGCGTCCCGCGCTTTGTCGAGGTAAGCGCTCCGCAAAAATGGAATCGCATGGGCGCCAGCCTGGTGCTTCACGTGGCGGCGCTCATTTTTCTAGTGAGAGTTGCTGTTTGGCTGCCAAAGCAGGTGCAAATCATGGCGCCGAGGCACGAGTCGGTAACGCTGATTGCGCCAAGACTGGAGAGGCCGGTGATCGTCAAAACTCTGCCGCCGCCTCCGCCGAAGGTGCTCGCAGAATTGCGTACGGAACCGAAGCTGCC
>CAYNPS010000113.1:0-11670 GCA_964399125.1 uncultured Terriglobales bacterium | reverse complement strand
CAATCGACTTGTCCTCCATTGTCTGCTCGCTGGGAATCCGGTACTTCACCACAAATGCTGCGATTCCGTGGTCCACAAAGAACTGGGCCTGCTGTGTTCCCTCGTAATCAAACGTAAGCCCGGCGTAGCTGCCGCCAGGAAAGACCACGACGCTGGCCCCGTTGCCTTTAATTTTTGCCGGCAGATAAACCTGGATTTGCGGACGAGACACCTTTCGAATAAACGCACCAACTGATTCCTCGTCTGGCCCCGGTTTTGAATTCGGAATCGCGCCGTGTCCATAAAGCGGAAAGCTTTGCATACTTGACGGAAAAAAGTCCGCCCTCCCGGACGGTGCGTCGGTTTTCTGTGGTGCTGCTGGTTTCGGCCCTGCGTTTTGACCAAACACCGCTGGGACGAAACCCGCCAGACCGAGAACCAGCACCGCGCTCACCAATTTCATAAACACTCGTCCTCCCATCTACACTGTCGTGCATCTGGAGCTTTCCAGATAACTTTGTGCGCCGAGTCAACTACGCTATCACCCAGGACTCGGGGACTGACGCGGGATCCAGGCCAGTGTTCTGAAATGCAGTCGTGATACAGAGGACAATTGGAAGATTTGACCATCCGCTGTTGATCTGTTAGGCGTGTTTGCTTGTTTGGCTCAAAGCGGCTCCGAATACGTTGTGCTGGCTGGCTCGTCGTCACAGGCCTTACTGCGTCGGCATTTGTGAGACGGCAAAGCACGTTTGTGGCTTATCTCCAGGCGCTCCGCATGTAAGTCTTAATTCCGCTCCTTGCGGAATATTGGGGAACTGCAATGTAAGCGTTTGTGCTGATGCATCGAAAGCAACCTGAGAAATCGGCTTCCCATTTATGGAAATTGTCTTCGGCTGCTGCTTGACTCCGTAGATCACCGCTTCTATCTGTGTGAACCACGGCACGAATGTTCCCTTTTGAGGGGAGATCTTGAGTCGCAATGCGTCTTCATAGCCCTCGCACGAATAGTCGACTCTCAGATATTTGCCTTTTGTGTAGTCGAAGCTGACGCCGTCGTCCATGTACAGCGAGCCCTGGCAGGTGCGGTCGGGATAAACACGGAGTTCCAGCGGTCCTTGCGGTTTCTCGGCAGTGTCTTGTACCAAAGGTTGCCGCGGGATAATCGCTCCGCCGCGCACATAGACGTGCAGGGTATCGAGCGCAGGCTGCACTTTGATTTCGCCGGGCTGAAGCTGCTTGCCTGTCCAGTAGTCGTACCAGAGATTTCCTGCGGGCAGCATCGTCCGGTACTCCTGTACGAATTCGTATGGTTCGGGAGCAACGAGTAAATCGTGTCCGAACAGATATTGGCTGTTGGCCCAGTCACCTTCTATGACTAGCGGCTCTTCGTCGGGATACTCGAGGAACATCGGACGCATGAGCGGGATGCCATTACGGGTCGCTTCTTCTACGCTCGTGTAGATGTAAGGGAGCAGGCGATAGCGCTCTTCGATGTAGCGCTTGCGGATCGCTTCGTGCTGCGGACCATGAACCCACGGCTCCTGATCGGCACTGCCTTTTTCTGTGTGATCGCGATCGATGGGATTGAATGCTCCCAACTCGAGCCACTTCGTTAACAGGTCAGGTTGAGGACTGCCTTTGTATCCGCCAATGTCTGCTCCCACAAGGGGAAATCCGCTGATTCCCATATTTTCCAGCATGGGAACGGAAATGCGCATGTGGTTCCACGTACTTGAATTGTCACCGGTCCAAGTGGCAGCGTAGCGCTGGCCGCCGACGTAGGTCGCGCGCGTGAGCACAAACGGACGCTCATTAGGACGCAGCTTCAGCAGGCCGTCGTGCGTGGCTTCAGAGTTCAGCATGCCGAGCACGTTATGGATTTCGCGCTGCGTTGTTGTACGAGGAGGCTGGCCAGGTTCTTCGATGCGATCGACTGCATCGACTGGCATGGTCTTCCCGGGAACCTCGAAGACCGCCGGCTCATTCATGTCGTTCCAGAATCCGGACACACCATCTTTCACGAATTCGGAGTAGAGATTGCCCCACCAGTCGCGCACGGCTTTGCGGGTGAAATCGGGAAAGACGCTTTCTCCGGGCCAGACTTTGCCGACGTAATCGCTTCCGTCAGGATTCTTGATGAAGGCGTCGATAGCTTTCCCGGAGTCATACGGAGCGTATCCTGGCTCCTGCTTGATGTGCAGGTCGGTAATGGCGATGGTGTGTACGCCTTCTTTAAGGAAGTCCTGCACCATGCCGGTGAAATCTGGGAATCGTTCCGGATCGACGGTGAAGACTCGGTTCTCACGCTGATAATCGATGTCGGTGTATATGACATCGAGTGGAATTTTCTTCTGCTTAAACGTCTGCACTACCTCGCGCACTCTCGATTCGGGAAAGTAGCTGTAGCGGCACTGTTGGAAGCCGAGGCTCCAGAGAGGAGGCAGCGGTGCGCGTCCGACGAGCGCGGTAAATGTGCTGACTACCTGCTTGGGACGCGGACCGTAGATAAAGTAGTAATCGACTTCGCCGCCGGCAGCTCCGAAGGAGTATTCGTCCGGCGACTCCTTGCCGAGGTCCCAGTGTTGACGGAATGTGCTGTCGAGAAAGATGCCATAGCTCATTCCTTTGCGAAGCGTGAGCAGGACGCCCAGCGTCTTGTAAAGAGGATCTGTCGATTCTTGCCAGCCGTAGGCGTCGGTGTTCCACATCGTGAACGCCTGATTGCGATGGTCGAGCGGGCCAGCTTTGTCGCCAAGACCAAAGTAATGCTCGTCTTCAGGCATGATGCGATGGACCGTAAACTCATCGCCACGCCATGTAATCGAACCCGAGTCGCCAGCGACGAGAGAGCCATCGCTTCCAAGAAAACTTACCGTGGACATGCGGCGATCGACGCGGACGCGCAGCGCTGCCGTATCTAGCTCGACAGAGTCGGCACTCTCCTGCGTCTTTGCCGTGGAAGTTTGTTGCGCGCCGGTCGGCGCAGGGAGCACCGCGTACGAATACTTCGGCGCAAATTCTCCGGAGCGAGTCGCTCGCACGCGGATCACGTCATCCTGCAGTGCTGTAATCTGGAGCCGGCCGTTCTCGCTGTCGATCTCGACGCCCTTGGCAATCGGATGAACGGCTCGAACTGCGCCCAGCGCAACTGGAGCGGGCACATTTTCAGCTGCAGGTTGTGACTGAGCGCTAGCCTTAGGCGCTTGGCCTACATTCAGAGGATTCGATGACGTCTGGGCATATACAACTGAATAAAGGCAGAAGACAAAGCCGAGGAGTCGAGTCATAGATGGTTTCGTAGGCAAGAGGCGAAGGTAGGGCACAGGACGGCGCTTGTCAACGGAAAGTAGATACTTCTGCGGTTATGCCGCGCGCTGCTGTCCCCCTCGCGACTGATCAAGAGTAACGTTGATTGTCAGCCTCTGTTTGCCGCGATAGACCACTACTTTCACTGTATCGCCCGCGTGGTGATTGTCGAGTACGTTCTGAATGTCCTGTGGAGTCTGGATGTCCTGATCGTCAATCTGGACAATGAGATCACCACCGATGTAGATAGGGGTGTTCCCCAGATAAGCCCGCTCACGCCCTCCACGCAGGCCAGCACGATCGGCGGCCCCTCCCGGCACAACCTGCTGGATAAGAACTCCCGCATCTGCAGCGAGCCCCATTTCATCCGCAAGTTCGGGTCCAATCGGGAGCAGACCAGCGATTCCCAAACTGGGACGACGAACCTGACCAAACTGTACCAGATCATTCAGCACCGCCTTTGCCGAATTGATGGGAATGGCGAATCCGACGCCCGCGCTCTGTTCAGCCCCGCCGGTAAGGATCATGCTGTTGATGCCGATAACTTCGCCGTGGGAGTTCAGCAGCGGCCCACCGGAATTGCCCGGATTGATAGCGGCATCGGTCTGAATCGCCTTATCGATCGCATTTCCTTCGGGTCCACGCACAGAGCGAATTGAGCTGATGATGCCGCGCGTCATCGTGCCGCTCAGACCAAACGGATTCCCGATGGCATATACCTTTTGTCCCACTTCAAGGCTTTTAGAGTCGCCAAGGACAGCTGGCGTGAGATTCCTGGCGGCGATCTGGAGTACGGCAAGGTCTTTTTGTCGGTCCGAACCAATCACCTGAGCCCTGTATTTCCTCTTATTCGACAGCGTGACTTCCACCTGCCGCGCGTCGGCGATCACGTGATAGTTCGTAAGAATGTGGCCATCGGTGTCGATGATGAATCCTGAACCTTGTCCTTGCTGAGGGACTGCGCCGTAGAAGAAATCAAATGCGACTGCTGTTGAAGTGATGTTTACGACGGTAGGGATCACCTTGCGATACACGCTGATGTTGTTCTGCTCTTCGGGATCGAGAGGCGGAGGCGCTGCAGCCTGGGTGATTTCAATCTTTGTGGGTCGCGAGATGCTCCCATCGGTGAACGGCTGATGGAATCCAGCGCCGCGTCCGTGAGTAGTAACAAAGTAAAAACCAAGTACAAGAGCAATGGAAAAAATGAGTGGGCGCAATGTCTTCATAAAAGCTCACGTCTGCGAAGTTGATTGTGCTGCTGCTAGAGTCTGGAGTTCTTTAAATATTTTATTAACTTGGCGCTCGGTTTCGGCGAGTGATGCGGAATTGTCGATCACGTAATCTGCCGCTGCCACTTTCTCCGATTCTGACAGCTGCGCTCCGAGCCTGCTTTCAGCGTCGCGCAACGCTTTTTTCAATTCCTCGGTGTTGGAAGCAGAAATACCGAGCGTGCGCTGAGCAAATCTCTCCAGTTTTTGCTCGCGATTGCTGGTTACTACCACGAGTTTGTCAAAGTACTTGCCCATTCCCGCTTCCAGAATCAAGGCGGCTTCAAACATCAGAACGCCTTTGGGATCGAACTCATGCATTTCCGCGAACCAGTGCTCCATGCGCTTCGTAACCGCAGGATGCACAATTGCATTCAATTCCTTTACGCGTTCGCCCTCGAAGGCCAACGCCGCCAGTATGGAACGGTTGATCGTTCCGTCAGAGCTGAGGATCGAATCACCGAAATGACGTACGACTTCCTGGTATGTCGTCTGGCCGGATTGCATCAGTTCGTGCGCTACTTTGTCGGCGTACATCAGGTAAGCGCCGCGGGAGGCGAACATTTGTGCGACTGCTGTTTTTCCGCTGGCAAGTCCCCCGGTGAGACCGACGCGCAGGCTCATGCCAGGCCCCGTCGCATCTTTGCCGCTTTCACTGTATTCGACATCAACATAGCGATCGTCAGCGGGCCTACGCCTCCCGGAACAGGTGTGATGGCGCCCGCCACTTCTGCGACTCGCGGATGTACGTCGCCAACGAGGGTCGAGCCTTTCGCGGCAAATTGTTCAAGCCGCTTTGGGTCATTGGGAAAGAATTCCTCAATTTTGTTTCTGTTCATTACGCGATTGATGCCAACGTCAATCACCGTAGCGCCTCGCTTCACCATTTCCGGCGTGACCAGCGCCGCCTTGCCGATGGCAGCGACGAGTATGTCTGCCGCCCGCGTGTACGCAGGCAAATCAACCGTCCGACTGTGGCACACGGTAACCGTGGCATTTTGATTGAGCAGCATCATGGCAATGGGTTTGCCTACAATGTCGCTGCGCCCCAAGACGACTGCCGAGCGGCCGGCAATCTCGATTTCGCTGCGCATCAAGATTTCTATGATGCCTGCCGGGGTACAGGGTGTGAGGCCAGGGCGCTGCGTGGAAAGATTGCCGACATTCACGGGATGAAAGCCGTCCACGTCTTTTTCGGGCAGTACGGCTAACAACACGCGCTTGGCATCAACCTGCGGCGGCAGCGGAAGCTGGATCAGAATGCCGTCGATATCTTCGCGCTCGTTGAGGGTAGCGACAATGGTGAGCATCTCGTCGGTAGTGATGCAATCGGCTGGCGTGATCTTCTCGCTGTAGATGCCGAGCTCCTCGCACGCCCTCACCTTGCTTCGCACATAGACCTGCGAAGCCGGATCATTGCCGGCCAGAACTGCCGCGAGGGCAGGCCGAATGCCTAGCTTCGCGAGTTGTTTCATGTCGGCGGCGACTTCGTCCTTGATCTCGGAGGCGATGCGGTTACCGTCGAGGATGGTGGCCAATGGGGAACGGCTCTCCTGAGGTGAATAGAAGGAATAGTGTAAATGCGCGGTGGTCAGGAAGCATTCCGTCTTGACCGCACAGTCGAGAAGCGATTGCCCTGAGCTCCCTAGCCCAATTGGGCGGCGATCCGTTTTGCAATCGACTTCATCTCCTGCGGCGATGCGCGATATTCGATCACCATGGAGTCAAGCTCGAAGTCGTACTTGCCTTTGCGCACGATCACCGATGCGACTCCCACTTTTCCCTTTTCGGTATTGCCGGTGAAGTAGGCCTCGTCTCCGAGGCCGCTGAGTACGGCAACGTTCTTCTCTCCCGGTTGCAGATGGCGGGTTTCCTTGAGATTTGCCCATTGGCGGTCTTCGTCCTTGACGGACTTGCCCTGGCTAATTGTCAAACTGAGAATTGCAGGCCCTAGCGCTCCCGGCTTTGGGCTGACTTCGTCGTAGCGGCACACATTCTGGTTCTTCGGGATCGATGATCGCCGCATGGGAGCGCCTTCGATGCTCTGCGCGTCGGCCGCACTCAGGTACTTGCATGAATCGACGAGATTGGCTTGCTCGTTGTTCTCAGATGATGCACCAGGTTGGGCATTGCTGCTCGTCTGCGGTTGTTCGCTCGTTTCCTGCTTCTTACTGCTGCACGCACTGATCATCAATGCCGATGCAATCAAGGCCAGAACAATACAACGAGACGCGCGCATATGAGGTTCTCCTCGCTGGAGTTGCCGATCATCTTGCCGCGAACGTAAATACAGTTACGCTGTGGAAGCGCTGCCCCGGCTTGAGTTCGGTCGTGGGGAACTTTGGATGATTCGGCGAATCGGGAAAGTGCTGAGTCTCCAGGCAGAAGCCTCCGCGATGAACGTAGGTTTTTCCTTCCTTGCCTTTTAACGTGCCGTCTAGGAAATTTCCGGTATAGAACTGCACTCCGGGCTGTGTTGTGGATACGCGCAGTACGCGGCCGGAGGTTGGTTCATACACTTCGGCCGTGTCCGTGAGCTTGCCTGCACCTTGCGAATCTATCACCCAATTGTGGTCGTAGCCTTTGGCGATTTTAAGCTGCTCGTCGTCGGCATCGATGCGTTCGCCGATGCGATGCGGCTTAAGAAAATCGAACGGCGTGCCGGCAACCGGACGAAGCTCGCCGGTGGGAATCAGCGTGGAATCGACTGGAGTGAACTTCGAGGCGTGGAGCGTGAGCTCATGGTTAAGAACGTCGCCGTTACCCTGTCCGGCGAGATTGAAATATGAGTGATTGGTGAGGTTCAGGACCGTGGGCTTGTCAGTCGTTGCCGAGTAGTCGATGTGCAGCGCTGCGTTGCTTAGGGTGTAACGCACCGTAACCGAGAGATTGCCGGGATAGCCTGCTTCGCCATCTTTGCTCAGATACGTAAGCTCGACTCCGTTAGGAATCTCTTTGGCTTTCCAAACCTGATTGTTGAACCCATGCGGACCGCCATGGAGCGAGTTCTTCCCGTCGTTCGCCGGAACGTGGTACTCCTTGCCGTCGAGTTTGAATTCCGCGTTGGCGATGCGATTCCCGTAGCGGCCAATTAGCGCGCCGAAGAACGGATTGCCAGGAGCGTTGCTCACTTTCACATATTGATCGAGATTGTCGAAGCCGAGGACGATGTCGTCCACCTTGCCTGACTTGTCCGGAGTCTTGAGCGAGACCACGATGCCGCCATAAGTGATGATGCGCGCTTCGACTTTGCCTTCGCTGAGCGTGTAAACGTCGATCTGCGTGCCGTCCGGCATTTTGCCGAATGGCTGTTTGCTGACGCTGGTCTTCGCTTCGAGGATGGTGGCGCACATAGTCAAGGAAAGTAACATCCCAAGTGTCATTTTGAAAAAGGCGGTCATTAGTTTGCGCTCTCCGTAGTGGCTGAACTGCGTTTCGGTTCGGCTTTGGACCCGCCGCGGCGGGCGACTTCGATCAGCGCCGGCAGCACGTCGCCAAACACACCGCTGCGCTGGCCGAAGTCGAAATAGAGTCTGCTGTACATCTTGTAGAGACGCTCGTAGATTGGCTGCTCACTGTGATCCGGCTCGAAAACTTTGTTTGGCGGACAAATTTTATCCTGCGCCTCTTCCACTGTCTTGAACGTTCCGGCAGCGAGAAAGGCGAATATAGCAGAGCCGAGGCTCACGACTGATTTTGCAGGCACAAGGACTGGGCGTCCGAGAACGTTGGCATACACACGATTCAGAACATCATTCTTCTGCGGAACGCCGCCGGCATTGATGACCCGCTTGATCGTTACGCCGTGTTTCGCCATCCGATCGAGGATTATGCGCGTGTGAAAGGCGGTGCCTTCGATGGCTGCAAACAATTCATCCGCCGCTGTGCTCTGCAGATTCCAGCCGAGAGTCACGCCGCGTAAATTGGGATTTACCAGAACCGTGCGATCGCCGTTGTCCCACGTAAGGCGCAGCAGGCCACTCTGTCCAGCGCGATACGTTTCGAGTCCTTTTGTGAGCGTTGCGACATCTGTGCCCGCACGAGTTGCGATGGCGTTGAAAATGTCGCCTACAGCGGACAAGCCGGCTTCTATGCCGGTGCGCCGCGGATGCACGCTGCCTTGCACGACTCCGCAAACTCCGGGAACCAGGTTCACCGATGGCGTGATGCCGATGATGCAGGTAGATGTGCCGACCACGTTCACCATGTCATCGGTGCGGCATCCTGCGCCGATCGCATCCCAATGGGCGTCGAATGCGCCGACCGGAATAGGAATTCCCGGTTTGAGTCCGAGCTTCTCCGCCCATTGCGGCGAAAGCTTTCCTGCAATTTGATCGGAAGTCGCATATTCACCCTGCAGCTTCGCCCGCACTCCGGCGAGCAGCGGATCAACTTTGACGAGAAACTCTTCCGGCGGGAGTCCTCCCAAATCGGCATTCCACAACCATTTGTGCCCCATGGCGCAAATGCTGCGTTTCACCTTTGCGGGATCGGTGATGCCGCACAGCGTAGCGGCGATCATGTCGCAATGCTCGAACGCTGAGGCAAACTGCGCGCGTTTATCGGGATTGTGCCGCAGCCAATGCAGGAGCTTGGAGAATCCCCATTCTGACGAGTACACGCCGCCGCACCACTCGATCGCTTTCAGCTTCTCGCGGTGCGCAGCATTGGTGATCTCCTCGGCTTCGCCTTTGGCCCGATGGTCGCACCAAAGGTAATACTCGCCGAGCGGCTGCATGTTTTTATCGACGGGAATAACGGAAGAGCCGGTGGTATCGAGCGCGACGGCTTCTATCTGATCTCCGGAAACGTGCGCTTTCTGCAGTGCCTGCTGCATGGCAGCCGCCAGTGCACGCAGATGATCTTCATGGGATTGCGTCGCGTACTCAGGATCGTCCCGGCGGCGATGCAGCGGATACTCGGCAATCGCTGAGTCGAGCAACCCGCGCTCGCTGTCGACGAGCGAGACGCGGACGCTGAGTGTTCCGAAATCAACTCCGGCAACGATGGACATCGAACCTAATAATCTCCCAAGGCTTCCATGGAGGCGGCCGCCCTCGGCCGGGTTTTACTCGGGGTTCCTAATAAAGGCAATCTCGCCAACGCAGATCATCCTGCCTCCTGCGCGGCGCAGTGCTGGTCGCGACTACAAACCCGGCCGAGGGCGGCCGGCTCCACGTTGCCTATGGGTTCTTGGGACGGAACATCAGACAGTACACGCCACCGAGAACGATGAGCAGCGCTCCCCACCAAACTGGTGCGTGGAGTTCAGTTAGCTGAACCTCAGCGGGCGGATGCGACCAATGTGTCAGCCCACTGATAAAGATGAGCACTCCATAAATAAAGAGCAGGAGTCCCACGAAGAACCAGACCGGAATGATGTGATGTTTTTCCGTCGCCATGTCTCACCAGAAAATGATTTGCAAAATTACGAGCACAGCCAACGCGACCATGCCCCAGAAGAAAGGACGATGCAGCCAGCTGACGTGCTCTTCGTGCGCCTTTTCGGTCAGGCTATACACGAGCCCCACGAGTTCCTGATCGGGCTTTGGTTTGGTCACGAGTGTCACCAGCACAGTGACAACAACGCAGGTGATGGTTGACCACAGTGCCTGCCACATTGCCTGAGCCAGCGGCTGTGCCAACGGAGAGAGCGCAAATACGCTGACCCAGTGTTCATCGAATTTCATCAAGAGGAAAATCGTTACCGAAGACACCACTCCAGCGAGCAGTCCCCAGAAACCGGCCATGCGGGTTACCCGTTTCCACAGCATTCCGATCAAAACCGTGCCGAACAAAGGAGCAATGAAGAACCCGAACAACGCCTGCACGTAGTCCATCATGCTTTTGTTGTATTGGACCAGATAAGCGGTTCCGATACTCACAAACAAGCCGATCATCGTGCACCATCGTCCCATCGAGACGTAGTGGGAGTCGGTCGCATCTTTGCGCAGATACGGACGGTAGATGTCGTAAGTCCATACGGTTGCGAAGGCGCTTACGTTGCCGGCCATTCCCGCCATGAATCCCGCCACCAGGGCCGTGATGCCGAGACCCATAAGCCCAGGACCGCAATAGCGAGCAAGCATCAGGGGCAAGACGTCGTCATATTTGAATTGGCCCGGTTGCGCCTGATTTCCCGGAACGAGATGGAACGGCAGAACCGCGCGTCCGAGCAAGCCAGGAAGGATAACGATCAGCGGCACTGCCATCTTGAAAAATGAGCCAATAATCGGAGCCAGCTTTGCCGAGCGGAGATCCTTGGCCGAAAGCACACGTTGTACAACCAGAAAGTCGGTCGTCCAGTAGCCCATCGACAGCGTCGCGCCGAGGCCAAACACAATCGCTACCCAATAAATTCCCATTGGGTTTTTATCGACGGAACCCATCGGTGCCCACATGTGGGTGAAATTCTGGCCGGGAAAGTTCTGGTGAATTCGGGCAACCATCCCGCCCCAGCCGCCGGTTTCAATCAATCCCAGAATGGGAATCAGGAGAGCGCCGAACCAGATCAGGAAGAACTGCAATACTTCATTAAAAATCGCGGAGAAAAGTCCGCCCGCGGCAACATATATGCCCACTGTAAGGGAGGAAACTACGATGCTGAAGTGCAGATTCCAACCAAGCACTACCTCCATCACAACTGCCATGGCGTACATGTTGACGCCCGACATCAAGATCGTCATCAGGGCAAACGTAATCGCGCTTAATGCACTAGCCTCATTCCCATACCGCAATTTCAGATATCCGGGAACGGAGTGGGTCCTGGAAATGTAATAGAACGGCATCATCACCAATCCCAGGAAGACCATTGCGGGAATGGCGCCGATCCAGTACCAGTGTGCGGCCAGGATGCCGTACTGATAGGCATTCCCAGCCCAGCCCAGCAGCTCCAGAGAGCCGAGGTTTGCGGAGACGAACGCCAGTCCCGCCACCCACGCTGTCATTTCGCGTCCGGCGAGGAAGAAGTCTTCACCGGTTTTGGCGAAGCGCTTCAAATAAAAGCCGATAACCAGAACCAGCAGAAAGTAAATCGCGATGATGGCCAGATCGACACCCGACAGGCGCACCAATCGCTCAGCGACGAACATCGCCGGAATTGGGTTCATTTATT
>CAYNPS010000112.1:8112-11748 GCA_964399125.1 uncultured Terriglobales bacterium | reverse complement strand
GCGCTCAGATCAGGCTTTTGGGAAGGCTAGTGAATGCACTTAGGTGCGGCTTTCGATCGCGCAAGTCCAGCCCTGGGAATACTAGTCTGAGGCGTTCTAGTTTGGTTTGTTGGCACGATTGAACCTGGGTTAACATGCCGCAGCCGACGATTCACTTCAGGCTGCGCTGTCCCAAATCTGGCACCATCCTCGACTTCGCTCGTCACAAACTCTTCAAAGATCATTATCCCGCTGCGACAAGCGGCTCAATATTTTTATCTTTGCTCGTCGTTTGATCGACCAAGATGCGCAACATCCTCTTATCTACAAGTAGGTTAGGAATGACCTATAACTGGTTGGTTAGAAAATGCATCTTTGAGGTAGTGCCCCTGAGCGCCTACCATAGAAGCCTGATTGCTAAGCAACACACCTGAAATCTTTTCAGCTTGAAGGCAACCGAACCGAGGGAGACGCGGGGAAGGTTAGTAGGGTACCTTCGCATAGTGATGGATTCCTGACTAACTTTACTCGTGGAGAGGAAATGAGTGTGCAAGATTTAACCAATCCAATCGTGAGATAGGAGGCAATATGCAAATCAGCAGCAGAGGCAACATGGGGGCTCAGCGATTATTTGGTGTGCGAGAGCTTGGATTTCGCAATCCAGAATCAAATCTGGATGCGGTGATTCGAGAGTTTCTATCGATAGGAGAAGCGGTCGCAGCGCGCTGGATACAACTGCCAAATGTAGTCCTGCTATTTCAGGTCGTGCCAACCGATCCAGCTTCTGGTGCGATTTATCTCTACCATCGCGTTCAACAGGAGTTCTACTTGATCACCTTTGAGGGAGCCGAGGACAACTTAGCCTTATCAGATTTCAGGGAGATTCTGTCCGAGTATCACCTCATCGAATGGTGCCGCCATCCGGACCTCCCGCGGGCCGGCGCCAAACAACTTGCGGCGGCTTAACCGCCAATTCGGAAATTTGACCGAAATTCACATCGGTAATAAAGAACTCTGGAGGGTTGTATGCCTCCGCCTCGTCTTAAGCTCGAAAGCGAATTGTTGACGGCTTACTTTGAACTGTTTGTAAACCGCCGCGCCTACACCCTGCAGGCGGTAACTGGGGAAGGAAAAGAAAAGAACTGCTACTACTATCGCCCTAAAGATGATCGGTATCTTTGCCTGGAGACGCTTCGAAATCATCTCCTCGGCAAAACTACAGAGGACTGTATGCGATTAATCCAGCCACGCAGCGGTCGAAGTGGGTTGCAATCGATGCCGATTATCGGGATGCCCTTACCGATCTGTTAAGGCTGCAATGGGAGCTTCGCAATGATGGAATCGCGTCTGCTCTGGAGAGGTCCAGGCGAGGTGGCCACCTTTGGATATTTGCCGAAGGAGCTTTGTTAGCCTCCGAATGCCACCGCTATGTGCAGAGTCTTGCCGCGCGAGTTCGGACGGGAGCTCGGGGAAGCGGAGATTCACAGATTACGAGCTCGGAATCAATTGATGGCATTGAAATCTTTCCCAAACAGGATCGGTTGTCGGCAGGTGAGTTTGGCAACGCCATTCGCGCACCATTGGGAGTTCACAGGCGCGACGGCAAACGCTACTGGTTTTATGGCGCGGACTACACCATCGAAGCGCAGCTCGATTATCTGCAGAGGCTGGAAAAACTGAGCCAAGAAAAGATCACAAAGCTACTGTCAGAGATTCCGGCCGTCGCGCACGAGCGCAGGGCTGGGATCGAGCGAAGACGGAATGGCGGCGGCTTCGTGGCGGGCGGAGGCTCGAAACGGGAGTTTTCGATGTTGAGCTATTTGAGTGCGAGAGTTCGCAAGATAGGCCGCAATTACTTCACGCAATGTCCGGCGTGTGCGCGGCACGGACAGGACAAACATGGCGATAACTTGGCCATTTCTGTTATCGAGCCAAACAAATACCGGTGCTGGGCGGGGTGCACGAAAGAAGAGATTCGCGCAGCGCTGGGCTTGAGCACCGCGAGCGTGTATTCGCGGAGCTAGATATATGGCAAATGGCGCCCAAGACGATTTTTCTCCAAGCATTAAGGGCATTCTCGGCGATCCATGTTCGTCCGGCTGGATCAAAGCGGCGCTCGAATCTGCACTTTTGCGCGACCCGGTCGACGCTGCCAATGATGCCGAGGTTCTGGCCCGAGTGTTGAGCCACAGATGCGAACGGCTGCTCTCGCGCAACCAGGATTCGGAGTAAATAAGTTGTTCCGAATCTAAATGAGCGAAAGAACTCGCGCTTCAGAGCAGGACAGGAATTGCCCGAACAGCCCACAGACTTCTTACGCCTCTCAGCACCTAGCAGGGCACTCTCCTGCGAACAGGGATCGAGTTAGATCCCAAGTCATTTCAGAAAGGAAGCACATATGGCTGGTACGAACGGGCACGCGAATGAGCGCGCGACAGAAGTGAAAGACGTACAGACGCACGCACCAGTGATTCAAACGGCAGCGCCGAAGGCGGTCTGCCGCACTACGGCAAAGATGCGGAGGGCAGTGGCCGAGCTCGAAGTCCCCTTCGATCCTGCGCTGATCGAATGGCGCATCATGAAGTTCGAGCGCGAGGGCGGCAAGCGCAAAGGGCTGCTGATGCCGTATGCCGACCAGCGCGCCTATACCGATCGACTGAACGCTCTGTTCACGCCTGCGGGTTGGACACGCAGCTACAACGTGCACACCAGCGCCAATTTTGAACGCAGCCGGGACGGAAAAATGGTGGCCAAGGTATTTGTCACTTGCGAACTGAAGATCGTCGGACTGGGCTCGCACTCGGCAACTGGAGAAGAGTGGACCGACGACGAGAACGCGGGCACCAGCGCAGAAGCCCAGGCGTTCAAACGGGCGTGCTCCTGTTTCGGACTAGGACGCTATCTGTATTCGTTTGGCGGTGTGTGGGTGAAACTCGATGAGCGCAGGCGCGCCAAACAAAATCCGGTACTCACCCGATGGGCGACACCTCAGGGGTGGCGAGAGGGGCTGCGGCCCGGCGGCGATGACCGGGGATACGAGCTGGAGAACAAAAACGAGATCGCCGTCTCACCGGCTGCAGCTGTACTGGAGATTGAGCCAGATGCGCTGCAGAGACGCGAGTTGATCGAGCAAATCCGGGCGATGGCGGAGCCTCTGGGAAGGCGCCTTTATCGCGGGCTGCTGAAGAGCTGCGCCATGGTGTGGAAACCGGAAGACATTCGCGAAGGCAGTTTGCTGGAGACGGTATTGCGGGACATGCAGGCGGCGCAAAGCGCGCTGGATCGGGCGCATGCCATCGCCGAGGAGGGCGGAGCGGAGTGTTTGTCGCGCGTACTCTACTCGTTCGCGCTCAGATCACTGGATGAAGTGACCACGCTGGAACGGCTGCAGGCGATCATCGCGGCCGCGGAATCGGAGGCCGATGGCGAACCGGTCACAAGGCTAAGCTCGGGTTAGCTATCAGCTCTCCAAACTGCTTTACCATCCATTTGATTCTCCTGTCATCGTTCATCCGCTAACCATTCTTCACATCTTCTATCTCTTCGCTCATTTACCCAAAAGCGATTCGACCTTCAAGGGGCAAGTTCTTGAACGAATGATCGCGCAAATCGGAGCACTTCCATGAAATCCTCCTTGATCTCAGCGGCTTTGGCATC
>CAYNPS010000112.1:0-8012 GCA_964399125.1 uncultured Terriglobales bacterium | reverse complement strand
GATGGTGCAGGCGGCCTGCTATCAGCTGGTGCTCGACCGCAAACTGGGCGAGTACACTCTGCCCGACGGGTGGGCGATTGTTGCCGCGGGGAACCGCGAAGGCGATCGCGGCGCCACTACGCGCATGCCGGCGCCGCTGCGCAATCGCTTCGTCCATCTCGACTTTGAACTCGACGTTGAGGAGTGGTCGCGCTGGGCGGTGACGGCGGGAATTCGCCCCGAGGTGATCGCCTTCTTACGCTTTCGCCCGGAGCTGCTCAGCGTCTTCGAACGGGACGCTCATGCCTTTCCCAGTCCGCGCTCCTGGGAATTTGTCTCCCGCCTGCTGGGATCGACTGCGGCGCGAAGCGTCGAGCATGAGCTCTTCGCCGGGGCGGTGGGAGCCGGAGCGGCGACGGAGTTCTCGGCATTTCTTGCCACCTTTCGCGAGCTGCCGAACGTCGACGCCATTCTGCTGAACCCGCTAAGCGAACCGGTGCCGGAGAGTGCCGCGGCACAGTACGCGGTTTCCTCGGCGCTGGCGCGCTCGGCCACTGACTTCAACTTCGATCGCGTATGTGCCTATATCGAAAGGCTGGGGGTTGAGTTTCAGGTGCTGTGCGTGCGCGACGCTTCGCTGCGCGCACCCGAGGTGCGGCACACGCCCGCGTATACGCGCTGGGCCATTGCTCATCATGAGGCCTTGTCCTGACTCGGACCAAGGCAATGATCCTCAAAATTCCGTGGAGAAAAGTTCAATGAACGTAAGTTCCATTTCAGAACACTCGCTGTCGGCCAAGGCCATGCTGTGCTCGCTGTCGATCCGCATCTGGTCGGCGCGCACGCACGACGCCGAAGCGTCGCAGGAGATCGCCACCCGCCACGGTGCCCAGGCCGACGTCGGGCGCTACCACAAGATCCTGCTGCCCAAGGCCGCGCTGGCGGAGATTCAGGCGGTCGTCAGCGAGGCGCGGCAGGAGCACTATTTTCTTACCTTGCCGTGGGACGACAATGGCTACCGCGTGCTTCCAGCAGCGGCATACATGGATCACGTGGAGCGCATGAACCGGCTGCGCACGCGCTTCTCTGCCGCGGTGGAGGCGTTGACATCGCAGTTTGCGCAGCTGGTTGAAGAGGCGCGTTCCAGACTGGGAAGCCTGTTCCGCCTGGACGACTATCCTTCGTTCCAGCAGCTGAGCGAGAAGTTCGCGTTCGAGACTAAGGTCATGCCGCTGCCGGAGGCGGGCGACTTCCGCGTAACCCTGGGGGACGAGGAGAGGGCTCGAATCCAGCGCCAGATCAAGGCAGCGGTCGAAGCCTCCCTGCAGATCGGAAGCCGCGAGCTATGGTTTCGGCTGTACGACGCGGTGCGGCACATGGCGGAACGATTAAACGCGTACAAGGTGACCGAGAACAAGGTCGAGCACCCCTTCCGCGATTCCCTCGTGACCAACCTGGTGAAGCTGCTTGAGGTCCTGCCCAAACTGAACCTGACCGGAGACGCGGATCTGGAGCGCCTGGCGAGCGAGGTCAGAGATTCCCTGCTGATCGATCCTGAGCGCCTGCGACGTTCGGACAAGGTGCGGGAGGAGACGGCGCGGGCGGCGGCAGAGATCGCCCAACGCATGGCCGGATACATGACAGGATATTCCATTCCCGATTCGGGAGCGGCCTAATCATCTCCATCGCGATGGCCGAGAATGCAGGATGAGTTTTCTCCGCAAGAATCGCGGGGATTCATAGTATTATTATCCGCATACTCTGCGGAGAATGGAAGTCTGAGCTCCGCAGGCTGCGAAAGGCTGCAAATGAAGTACATCTACGAACAGAGGGACTGGCCGCAATTCCGCTGGGATCAGCAGCGGCTGGCTACGCGGCTCGCCGAAGTCCGCCATCGACAAGGCCGTCTTCTCGGTCGTATGGAGGCGCTTGGCTTCCCGCTCAAGAGCGAAGCGATGCTCGAAACCTTGACTCTTGACGTTCTGAAATCCAGCGAAATCGAAGGGGAAAAGCTCGACTCCAACCAGGTCCGCTCCTCGATCGCGCGGCGCTTAGGGCTGGACATCGGCGGGGCGCTTCCGGCGGACCGTCACACCGAAGGAGTCGTCGAGATGATGCTCGATGCCACGCAGAACTTCGCACAGCCGCTGACCCGCGAGCGGCTTTTCGGCTGGCATGCCGCGATGTTTCCGACCGGCCGGAGCGGTATGCACAGAGTCATCGTGGGTGCGTGGCGCAAAGATTCAAAGGGTCCGATGCAGGTTGTCTCAGGTCCTGTCGGCCGCGAGAAGGTCCACTTTCAAGCACCCAAGGCAGACCGCCTAGCCGGCGAAATGCGTAGCTTCATCGACTGGGCCAATGCAAAAGATGGAGTTGACCTCGTCCTGCGCGCTGCCGTTATGCACTTGTGGTTTGTGACCATCCACCCCTTTGATGATGGCAACGGGCGCATCGCCCGGGCGATTGCGGACTGGGGCCTGGCACGCTCGGAAAACAGCGCACAGCGGTTCTACAGCATGTCTGCGCAAATCCGTGCGGAACGCAATGCCTATTACGACATCCTGGAACGCACGCAGAAGGGCCGGCTCGACATTACCGACTGGACGGCATGGTTTCTGGATTGCCTCGATCGCTCGATCGCAGCCACCGAAAACACGCTTGCGGATGTCTTCCGCAAGGCTCGCTTCTGGGAGAAAGCCGCGGGCAAGAAAATCAATGAGCGGCAACGTCGAGTGCTGGCCAAGCTTCTCGACGGGTTCGAAGGAAAACTCACCTCCAGCAAATGGGCAAAGATCACGAAATCGTCGCAGGACACCGCCCATCGCGATATTCAGGGGTTGATCGATCAGGGGCTACTCGCCAAAGATTCCGGCGGCGGGCGCAGCACCAGCTATTCGCTGATTCCATAGGCCCGGTTCGCAACCGTCTCATGATCCTCCTTCTCCGGGCTTCCCAAATCGGGAGCCGCGAGAGGGAATGGCGCGGGCTTCGGCTTCCCTTCCTATGACGTCCTCGCCATCGCTGACGGGAGCGTCCCTGGTCGAAGTTTCTGCGAGCACATGGCGGGATTTTAAACAGGAGGAAACCATGAGACGCGAAGCAGAGATCGGATCGCGACTGGTTCACGCTCGCATTCAGCTGCTGCTGTCGCAACCTTTTTTCGGCAGCCTCTGCCTGCGCCTGAAAATGCAGGAGGGAGATGTGCCGACGATGGCGACCGACGGGAGGCGCATCCTCTACAACCCGAAGTTTGCAAAGCAACTGAGCGCAGCCGAACTCGAAGCGGTGCTGGCGCACGAGGTCATGCACTGCGCGCTCGGACACCATTGCCGGCGGGGCGAGCGCGATGCCCGGCTGTGGAACCAGGCGGCCGATCTGGCCATCAATCCTCTGCTGATCGGCAACGGCTTCCGTCTGCCCGCAGGAGCGCTCATCGACTCAGCCTTTTCCGGCATGAGCGCGGAAGAGATCTATAGCGAGTTGAAGCGCAAGCAGGAAAAGGACGGAGCACGCGGCGATCAGGGTTCCTGCAGTTCCGATTCGGGAAACAACGGCGGGTCCGGCCGAGGCGGCTCGAAGCCCGAGCAAAGCCATTCGAACTCTGCCGCCCCGGACTCCATCGCCAATGCCCAGAAAACATCGGCGAGCAGCGGCGAAGGCGAGGCTGGATTTGGCGAGGTCCTCGACGCAACTGCCGAGGACGGGCGGCGCGCCTCGGAGGCGGAGAAGCTCGAACAGCAGCGGACGTGGAGCGTCGCCGCCGAGCAGGCGCAGCGCTCTGCGGCGGCATGCGGGAGAAAGCCGGCGGGAGTGGAGCGGCCGCTTCAGCAGTCACGCTCCGCAAGGCTCGACTGGCGCGCGCTCCTGCGCGATTTCATTTCGGCCCAGGCGCCTCAGGATTACCGCTGGAGCCCGCCGAACCGGCGGTATGTAGCCGCCGGACTCTATCTTCCCTCCGTGGAAAAGAGAGGTACCGGCGAGATCGTCATCGCCATCGATACCTCAGGTTCGATCCGCTCGGCTGAACTCGAAGGATTTGTCGCAGAGATTGCGGCGATAGCCGAAGAGGTGCAGCGGGAGCGAGTTCACGTACTATGCGCCGATGCGGCAGTTCAGGCGGCTTACGAGTTTGCCGCGGGCGAGGCGATCACGATCGAAGCATTAGGTGGAGGCGGGACCGACTTTCGGCCGGTCTTCCGCTGGGTGGAGGAAAGAGGGATCGCACCGGCGTGTTTGATTTACCTCACCGACCTGCGCTGCCGTTCGTTTCCCGCCGACGCCGAATACCCGGTGTTGTGGGTGACGAACTCGAAACGAAGGGCGCCGATCGGAGAAACCATAAAGATGGAACCCGACGAAGGCGTGTGATCGTCGGGTGCATCGGGAAACGCGTTTCCCAAGAAGGGAGATTTGTTTCCTGCCTTAGCGCTGAAGCTCTCGAGTCGCCTGATCACTGCGGACGAAAAGCTTGCCCGTTCTGTGGCCGCGCACCTGCCGGCACAGTGGCTGGGCGCTCTTTAGCCCGGGCCCCGGGGCGCCTCTCGCTCTTTTGCTGATGTTTCCTGTCGGCTCCCGCCCAATGAGTTCCGTTTTGGAACTCGTCAGGACATCACCTGGTTTGAGGGTCCCCGTCGCCCGGCGATTTGTGAAATGAGCGTCCGCTCATGGATGTCGGTCTCGACGCCCGAGATTCTGCCCCAACCGGGCTTCGACCATCCCCATCGAGGTTCCACCATGAAACTAACCAAGAACGAGCTCTGCCCCATTCACCAATCGCGCTTCTGCTGCGGAAGACAGCAGAGGGTAACGAGAGCCCTGGCCGGCGTACGCCGCATCGAGGACCCGCGCCATCCCCGCGGCTATCGCGAATACCGGTCCCCGGCCGCCATGCGGCGCCTGCTCAGAGAAAAAATCCGACAGCAGCAGGCGCGTTGCGCGATCTGCGGCAGGGAGTTCCGCCGCTTTGAAGATGCCGTCCCTGATCACATCGAACCAAGAGGCATGGGCGGCGCCTGGCGCGACGACCACCCCGACAATATTCAGGCGGTACACCGTGGATGCAATCTGCGTAAGGGATCCAGGCGAGTCTGAACGGGTAATTGCAAGTCTTAGACTGGTCGGAAGTTGAATCGGAGGATGAGCATGGCGACACCGGGACAGAGCAACATCGTCGGCGCTTATCAGGCAAAGACACACTTATCCGAGCTCCTTGAAAAAGTCGAGGCCGGCGAGGAGATCACGATTACGAAGCATGGCACACCCATCGCCAAACTCGTGCCGATTAGAAAGGACTTCAGCGCCGAAGACCGCGTAGCGGCGATTGAGCGTATGGAGAAGCTTGCCGGCAGCCTTTCGCCGCGCGGGTTGAAGATCAAAGACCTCATTGCTGAGGGACGCCGATGAGTCCGGCGTTTGTGGTTGATTGCTCGGTTGCGATGGCATGGCTGTTTCGCGGTGAAGCTACGCCAAGGACTACCGGCCTGCTTAGACGACTGGCAACGGAAACGGCCGTAGTGCCTGCCTGGTGGTTTATAGAGATTACGGACGTACTTGCAATGGCGGAACGCAAGGGGCGAGTCAATCCCGGCCAGTCGGATGCTTTTATCGCGGCCATCGGCACGTTGAGAATTGCGCGGGACAATGAAGCCCCCGATCGTGCCTTTCATCAAATCTCGGGTTTGTGTCGCGCCCATCGACTCACCAGTTACGACGCGCTCTACCCTGATTTGGCGCTCCGCAACAGTCTGCCTTTAGCTACTCTGGACGAAGATTTGCGGAGAGCGGCCAAGAGATTGGGCGTGCCGCTTCTCGCTTAAATCGTTGCTCAATCCAACACGAGAGCTTTGCTCAAGATCGAAACGTGTGATACGAGACTGCTGATCCCGCCGCTTCGATTTCCCATCTTGCGCCTGCACCATTGCGCCGCCTGCATGGGCAAAAAATCCGACAGCAAAATCTGCGCTGCTTCTTGGCGACCGAAAATTCCGGAGCTTTGCAGACGCCGTGCCCGACCATATTGAACCCCGAGCAAACGGCGGCGCCTGGCGCGACGACCACACTGAGAGCATCCAGGCGGTATATCGGGGCTGCACCTGCGCAAGGATCAAAACGGGACGTTGGCAGCTGCTGACATCGTCAGGATTTACCGGTTTTCCCCGAAAACGGAAAAGCGACTGGAAGTAAGGACAAATGTGCTAAGGTAAGGAATTGAGAGAGGTACCCATTGGAGAAGCAAGCAAAGATAACCAGCAAAGGCCAGATTACCGTGCCGCTCGCGATCCGCAGGTTACTCGGCGTCCGCCCGGGCGATGTGCTGTTGTTTGAGCAGGACGAACATGGAGTGCGCGTGCGTCGTGTAAACAAACAGAGCCGCTTCGGCAAATACCGCGCAATCGGCAATCCGGGTATCGGCTCGGGAAGAACCGCGATTGATCGCTGGATGAGAAAGATGCGGGGAAAATGACTACATCCGTTGATACGAACGTTTTCATTGCGCTTTGGGACCGCGAGCCGAAGATAAGCCAGGCCGCGCAAGCGGCGCTGGAAGCGGCAGGAGAGCTGGGCGGACTAGTGGCGAGCGCCCCAGTCTTTGCCGAACTTATGGCCGCGCCAGGACGAACGGAGAGTTTCCTGGACCGTTTTTTTCAGGACACCGGCGTCACGGTTGATTTTGATCTCGAAGACGACATCTGGCGTCTCGCCGGACGCTCATTTCAGGCTTACGCAAGCAGGCGGCGCAAGCAGCGCGATTCAGGACCACGAAGGATTTTGGCGGACTTTCTGATCGGTGCTCACGCCGCTCAACGGCGGTATCAGCTTTTGACGTCCGATGATTCGGTTTATCGTGCTGCCTTTCCTTCGCTCGTGATCTCCAGAGTTTTCCAGTCCCATTAACTGCTCGGAGCAATCGCTCACCTTGGTCAGGATCCCGCTGCGGGTCTGGTTCCTGCGAGGAGCAGCATGCGTCCTGAACTTGGAGGTCATCAATCCAGACCACCGATGTCGCCATAACCAAACAGCTTCACGAGCTGGGCGAAATCAGCATCGAGTCCAAAAGCATCGGCAACCGCAGCCGTATGTAGTGAACCAGGCCGTCGGTGGTGATCTGCACTCTGTTGCTGATTCGAGCGTACAGGTTCCACATAAATTCTCGCGTGTCCTTTCGGTAGCGCTTCCCAACGTGGAACGCAGGGACGACCTTCGTCTCTTCGCCGATGGCGACGAAAACCCACTGGTCGGCAACGTCGGGGCCGTCTTCTTTGCGCGCGCGGCGCTGCTTTTTGCCGCAGTACGTCCAGATTTCGTCAACCTGCCAATAGCGCGAATGCAATCTCTCATCATGGTGTTCATAGTTCGAGCGCTGCGGTAGCCGCAGATAATCAACAGACGCATAAATTGTGTTCCGATTCAATCTGGTAAGCCGTTCGGTAGCTCGAATCGAGCAGCCTTCGAGAAGGCACTGGACCGCCATAACCGGCTTCGCAGGTTGCGCGGTCATCGTGTCTCGCGTCAGTTTCGTGTGCGGCTCGCAGAATGTAGCTTTGCAGGAAGTACAGCGCCCACGCTGGATGCGGCACTTGCCGAAATAGCCGAAGCGTTTACACGCTTGGTGTTGCCATTTTGTGCAGGTCATCAGCTTTTCTCCGCTTCCCATCAGCCAGGCCACCCTGCACGTTGCTGAAGACACATCTCCCGCATCCATAATCAGCCGCCGCTGATTCTCCATTTTCCGGACCCGCAGTTTCCTTGTGGCGCGGTTCCGAGCGCGCCTCTCGTCCCATTTTGGTTCCTCCCCGAACCATCTGCTCAACTTCCAACCCCACTTCCCAACGAGAAAATTTATGAGCACCACACTTACCGCCGTGCAACACATTCGGCCTATGCGCGGCGGTTCGCAATCGCATCTGATGCGCGCCTCTGACGGCGCATACTACGTCGTTAAATTTCAGAACTAATGTTGAGCTCCACATTAGTTCTGTAATGTTGAGAACTCAGTAATGTGGAGTTAGTTGGTGGGACCTGCGTGAATCGGG
>CAYNPS010000111.1:4489-11777 GCA_964399125.1 uncultured Terriglobales bacterium | reverse complement strand
GTGAATCCTACGGATTGGCGAAAGGACAACGGCGAGGGCACGCTGGACGCGGCACTAGCAGCGAATTCGCTGCCCTCGACACAACTGACCTTCATGGCGCGCGCGCTGCCCCCGTCGCGGGATGCGGACACAGTGGTTGAATTTGCGGTAGATCCCTCCACGCTTTTGTTTGAGACCGAAGCCGAGAACCAACACCGCTGCTCACTGCGCTTCGAGGTTCAGGCGTTCACTCGTGAAGGCAAGCTGGTGAAAGTGGAAGTGCAAACTGCGGATGCATCTCTCCCCGCGCCGACTTACGAACGAGTGAGCAAACAGGAGCTGCCTATGAACGTGCCCATCCACTTGCCCTCGGGAAATTACATTCTGCGTCTGGGCGTGCGGGACAATCTCACCGGATTGTTTGGAACCGCGGAACTGCCATTGGATATTCCCGGGCAGCTCGAAAGCAAGCGATAGTGCAGCTTTCTCACGCAAAATCGCCACTGCCATGGTTGGAAACCCGGTCTATAATTTGGCCATTTTCTGGGTCTATCGATCGTCGAAACCTTCGCCCCTAGGAAGATGTTTCGTTCAAGGCATGATGGTTTCTTTCGGTAAACATGGAGGACAGTCGTGAGATCAAGTCATCTTTGGTTCCTGTCGTTCGCGATTGTTTGTCTCGTCGCGGCAAGTGCTGCACAGCAAGGAATCACCATGAGTTCGGGTACTGCCGGCGGAAATACGACCATATCGGTTCGCGTCACTTACGAGCAGAACCACCGCCCCGCTGCGGGAATGCGTGTGGAGCTGATTTCTACATCCGGGGGCATGGCGGATATTCGGACGACCGACGGCAACGGCGGCGCTACCTTCGACGGCATCTCGGGTGGCCGTTTTAAACTGCGGGTCTCGGGGCCCAACATCGAGAAGACCGAGAGCGACTCCTTTGTTGCAGGCGGTGGCGAAGGGGGACCATATGTAACGGAAAACATACAGGTGCGTTTCGTAGAGACGGTGGGTGGCGGAGTGGCGAGTCCCGCTCTGGCGCCAGTCATCCCCGAGCCTGCCATGCAGGAATTTAAGTTGGGTTCCAAACAGATGGACAAGAAAAACTGGCAGGAAGCAAAAGATCATTTTCAAAAGGCGATTGCTGCCTTTCCGAAATACGCAGAAGCCTTCAACGACCTTGGACAGGTGTATGCCCAAATGCAGAATGGTAAGGATGCTGTGGATGCGTTCCGCGCCGCCACCGAGATTGATCCAACTCTGCCGCAGGCCAATCTCTATCTGGGCCAGTTCTACTACGAAAACATGAAATATAAAGAAGCCGAGCCATACCTGCAGCGAGCTGCTGCCGACCAGCCCACAAGCGCGCAGCTCCTGACTGCGCTCGCCAACACGGAGTTGCAAAACGGCGAAATCGAACTCGCTCTCGCCAACGCTCGCAAGGTGCCCTCTCTTCCTAACCACAAGCAGTTTGCGATTTCCCACTTGATCGTGGCCCAGGCGCTCAGCGGTAAAGGCAAGGATGATGAAATCACGAAGGAATATAAGGAGTACTTGAAGGAAGCGCCAGACTCGCCCTTGGCGCCCCGAGTGAAGGATGCATTGGCCAAGCTGAGTTCCAAATAGGGAACGCGAGTCTGGGGCACGTAAGGACAAAACCGACGCTTCTGTTAATGAGGACCAGTTCAGGGGATCACGGCAAAGGTAGGCAACCGGTTATGTTGAGGTTTGGTTGGTGGCCCACCAAGGGAACGTTCGCGCGCGATCAGTAAGTAGGGTCGACGACCTGTCGCCGCTGTCACGCCAACATAGTTGAAACGCAGAAAAATACGCCGGCTGCCCGGCTCAGAACCATTCCGGGAACAAATTACGATTGAGCCCGAACTCGTGGTTCGCGAATTACGCAAGCAGTCAAGTCTTCGGTACGAGCTTCCGGTCGTTAAAGTCGAACAACTCAGCGCTAGCTGGACTTTGCTGCTGGAGCGGGGACTTGCCGGCACAGCGCGTACTTGAATCCTGCCGTTGGTCCGTCGGACCTAAGTCATCGATAATTTGGAATCCGAAATGCTCGACGTGAATCGAATGCACCGTAGGAGGAGTGCATCCCATGTCTGCCGTTGTGACCGCCGGTTTAGCGGTCCTGATAGGTATTGCCCTTTTCTTTCGCTCCAATGATCGGAATCAGCTGAAGGCAGAAGCGCGAATCTCGGTGGAGGAACTGAACCGGAGAATCGCCCAGCATGACTCCTTGATCATCCTGGACCTTCGTCATCCGTTGGACGTGCTCGCCGCGCCCCAACTGATTTCAGGCGCAATTCCTGTCAAGCCGGATGAGATCGATGCGCAAGTTGCGAGTATCCCTCGCGATGCTGAGGTCGTTTTGTATTGCACCTGTCCAAACGAAGAAACGAGTCTGAGTGTGCGTGGTCAACTAGTAAAGCGTGGCTTCCAGCATGTCAAAGTCCTAAGCGGCGGATTGCCCGCATGGAAACGAGAGCAATTGCCGCTTGAGCCGCTATATCCAGAGTTAGAGAAACAGCTTCGGCAAAAGACGACCGCGAACTAGCCAGATATTACGACCGAGAACCTTCACGGTCCTAAACTTGCAAGCTGAACAATCCGTACACACACTTCTATAGACTCATAAGACTAATTCGATTGAGAGATTCTGAAACTTTTCTCCAAGGCCGAATCCGAGCATGACCAAACCAATTTTGCTGAGTGTTGATGACGATTCTGATGTTTTAAGAGCGATCGAACGCGATCTACGTTCGCAGTACGGCGGCCAATATCGTGTGATCGGAAGCGATTCTCCTACCGACGCACTCGATCTCCTGAAGGAATTGAAAGTTCGTAACGACAGTGTCGCCTTGCTGCTTGCCGATCAACGCATGCCGCGCATGGATGGCGTCGAATTTCTGCGCGAGGCAATGGGGATCTTCCCGGAGGCCAAGCGCGCATTACTCACGGCGTATGCAGATACGAACGCGGCAATCAGTGCAATTAATGAAGCCAGTATCAACTACTTCTTCCTGAAGCCGTGGGATCCGCCGACCGAACATCTCTATCCGCAGCTAGACGATTTGCTCGACGATTGGCAGGCTTCGTTTCGTCCAACGTTTCAAGGAATCCGCGTACTGGGGACACGCTGGTCTCCTCGGTCGTATGAGTTGCGAGATTTCCTGGCGCGCAATCATGTTCCGTATCAGTGGATCGACGTGGAACTCTCCGCCAACGATCCCGAGACGAAGCGCCTGCTAGAGGCTCTCGGCCCAGAGGCGAGCAATCTCCCCGTCGTCCTGTTCCCTGACGGTACCAAGCTCCTGGAGAGTGCTCCGGCGGAAGTTGCGCAAAAGGTTGGACTACGCACGCGTGCGCAAACCGACTTTTATGATCTGGCAATTGTGGGAGGAGGACCGGCAGGCTTGGCTGCCGCGGTGTACGGCGCCTCCGAGGGTCTGCATACCGTGATCGTTGAGCGCGAGGCGCCCGGCGGACAGGCGGGTATGAGTTCCCGAATCGAGAATTACCTGGGCTTTCCTACGGGCCTCAGCGGCGGCGATTTAGCCCGACGCGCGGTGGTGCAGGCTCAGCGTTTCGGAGTCGAGATTCTCGCTCCGCAAGAGGCGGTCGGCGTCCGAACAGAAGGCTCTTATCGAATCATCAAGCTTACCGATGGCAGCGAAATCTCGTGTCATGCATTGATGATCGCCACGGGAGTACAGTGGCGGCGACTGGAGGCTCCAGGAATCGACCGACTGCAGGGTGCTGGCGTTTACTACGGCGGCGGCGCGACCGAGGCGTTGTCGTGCAAAGGAGAGATCGTGTACGTCGTAGGCGGAGCAAACTCAGCCGGTCAGGCAGCCATGAACTTTGCCAAATTCGCCGAGCGCGTCATTATTCTTGTGCGCGGCGACTCACTTTCCAGCACCATGTCGCAATACCTGATCGATCAGATTAAAGAAACGCCCAATATTCAATTGTGGACACATGCGAGTGTCGCTGAGGTGCACGGCGAAACGCATTTGGAAGAAATCTCAGTCTTGTGTTCCGATACGGGAAAGATTGAACGCGTGCCGGCGAGCGCGATGTTCATCTTTATCGGAGCATTGCCGCGGACAGACTGGCTTGGCAGCATCGTCGAACGCGACGACCGTGGTTTCCTGCTGACCGGTCCGGATCTCCTGCGCGATGGTCAGCGTCCCAGGGGTTGGCAGCTTGATCGCGATCCATTTTTGCTTGAGACGAACGTTGCCGGCATCTTCGCCGTCGGCGACGTGCGCCACGGATCCATCAAGCGAGTGGCATCTGGAGTCGGTGAAGGATCGGTGGCGGTGCAGTTCATCCATCAGTATTTGAGCAAGGTGTAAATGGTCGAGAAATCCGAGTTACGCAACGTTTCAGCGTTCGCCGATCTCCCTGACGATCAGCTCGATTGGTTCCTCAGCAACGCGCAGGAGATGCATGTTGCCGCTGGAGAGACGTACATCCATGCAGGTGATCCGGCTGACTCGATGTTCGTAATCCTCGAAGGCCAGCTCCAGTTCCGCGGCGAGTTCGGCGGCGAAACCATCATGATCACGATCAAACCGGGCGAAGTTACCGGCGTGTTGCCCTTTTCGCGGATGAAGCAGTTCGGCGTCACCGGCCGGGCTCTTACCGACGCCCGAATGCTGAAATTCCCCGCATCATCATTTCCTCAGCTCGTGCAAAAAATGCCGGAGCTGACCACGCGGCTGGTAGCTCTGATGTCGGATCGGATTCGGGAGATCACCCGCATCGAACAGCAGCGGGACCGCCTGGTGTCACTGGGGAAACTCTCGGCCGGACTGGCGCATGAACTGAACAATCCGGCGTCCGCGGCAACGCGTGCTACGAGTCAATTACGGAGCACTATTCAGAAGATCAGAAACGCCAGTCTCGAATTGGGAAAGCGCGATCTCACTCCTGCTCAGAAGGCGGAAATCGAAAAACTCGAAGCATCGTTCACGCAATCGGATGTAGTTCCTCCCAACACTCTGGCCATGAGCGATCTGGAAGATCAGCTTGACTCCTTGTTGCGAAGCCACGGCCAGACCGATCTATGGCAGCTTGCGGCTGGCCTGGCGCGAAGAAACATCAAGCCTGCAGTGCTCGAATCTCTGTTTGCAAACCTCGACGCCGAGACCGCGCGAGCGGCCCTGGTAAGAATTGCAGCATCCGTAGAGATCGCAAATCTGCTGAACGAAATCGAAAGCAGCACCGCCCGCATCTCCGATCTGGTCCGCGCGATCAAGGAATACACCTACATGGACCAATCGCCGGTACAGAACGTTGATGTCGTGAAGAGCCTGGAAACAACGCTTACGATTCTGCACCACAAACTCAAGCATGGAGTGGAAGTAAAGCGCGACTATCAACCCGTTCTTCTCGTGAATTCCTTCGGCAGCGAGCTGAACCAGGTTTGGACCAACATCATCGACAACGCCATCGACGCAATGCACGGAAAAGGCGAGCTACGAGTCCGCACCTACCGAGAAGACGGCAGCGCCGTCGTCGAGATCGGAGACAACGGACCGGGGATTCCACCCGACGTACAGCCCCATATCTTTGAGCCATTCTTCACTACCAAAGGAGTCGGACAGGGTACCGGTCTCGGCCTGGATACAGTGCAGCGAATCGTGAAGAAGCATCGGGGGAACATTCAGGTGATCTCCAAACCCGGTGATACGCGCTTCCAAGTCTGGCTTCCATTGGCGGAGACTTCGAATTAACCCTGCCCTAAGCCGACCCCACGTCAATGCGCATGCCAGCCGTGTTCTGCGGATCGGAACGTGCGGCACCTCATTTTGGGAATCACAAACGAAAGACAAGGCAGCAAAATAACGATGCGCTACATCCTGGCACCTGCTCCACCCCTAGCTGAACGTGTGCACTTTTTGCTTTGCGGTCGATTCCGGTGGAGCTAGCGAAGCGCGCGCCTGGATTTCCAGTTGCAGCCTCAATGAAGCCTCCTCAAATAATTATTGGGCGCACCGGGGGTAGGAAGGTTGTCGTATACCTGCGCACCCACGGCATGAGCCCGCGTCAATGCTGTCGCGAGGTCGATTCCCGTGCCGGAGACCCTTGCGCCGCCAGCGTGCGCATGAGTCAGCGGGGTGGTGACTGTGACAGAGGTGGTACCGAATCTTCGGACAGACGCTACGACTGCCGTTTCTGAGTTTGTGCCATTGTCGATGATGATGGTCTGACCATCGCGAAAACCAGTTACGCTGGCAACGGGAATGACGATGGCGCCCACGTCGGTGGACGTGTCCACGGTCGTCGCACCTGCGGTACCGACCTTTGCGATCTCGGCAGTTTCAACGTTGCGTCCTGTGTCAATCATGATCTTTTGGCCAATGTCGAAGCCTCGTACGCTGGCAACTTTGATGTTGGTTGCTCCCGCGTCTGAAGCGGCCGCAAGAGTCGTGGCAGCTTGTGTGAGGAAATCGTTGCAGTTGCTGTCGGTATCAGCGCCGTCCGGGAAACGACCCGCACTCTGATTGATCGCACCGGCAACCGGTGTAAATCCGCCGGTCGGACCAGGCGCAGAGACGTAGCATCCACTCTGGTCAAAACCTGAGGTGCCCTGGTAACCTTCCGCGGCCCAAGGATCGACGAGGCCTCCGTAGTTGAGGCTATCGACCACAAAGCCAGATGTATCTCGAAGCACCACGCTCCCTTCTCTGAGCGTTACCGTTCGACCAAAAAAAGGAACGTTGCTTGTAAGTTCGGGACCGCCGAACCATTGATTGGGCGTGCCTTGATACCCAGCGGTGATTACAGCCGAGTCACGCACAACTGAGTTGATGGCGTGTGCTTCATTCAATGCGCGATCGAGCGTAATTCCGGTACCAAGAGCCTGAACGGGCTCGTTGCTCGAGTGAGCGAATGCGGTTGCCGGTTGGAAGCTGATCCCGGTTCCGCGATCGCTGAACGGTAGATTGGCAGCGTGGTTGAATTTGAGAGGAGCGGCGAGATCAAGGCCCGTGCCACGCACGATCACCGTTTCATCGCGCGAATGTGCTTGAGCGATCGCTGGCGTGAAGTCGATGCCGCCGCCGGAAGGACCTGCGGTGCTGACAGCGCTCACAGTAACGGTTTCCTTGCTTGTCGGTGTTCCGATAATGATGTTGGCGCCCACAACAAAGCCGCTCACGTTGCGAACTTTAATGTTGGTCGCGCCTGCGCTCGCGTCAGCAGCGAGATTCGTGCGAGTCGACTGTGTGCCCACGCGCGTGACTTGGACGTTGTCGATTCCATGACCGCGGCTGTCGATGTC
>CAYNPS010000111.1:0-4389 GCA_964399125.1 uncultured Terriglobales bacterium | reverse complement strand
GAGTTGGAGAGGCCGAGCAGATAGAAACTGCCGGCCGCGAGGTTCGTTCTCGCCGGAATCTTCACAGCGGAGAAGATTGCCTGCTGTCTCGGGTGTAAAGTCAGACTCCAATTAGAGATGTCAACGCTGCGGGATCCTGCGTTGTAGAGTTCGATGAATGAATCGGTCGGGTTCGAAGAGCTCGAGCTGATGCGGAACTCGTTGATCTTCACTGGACTGACATTCCGCACCTTTTCCGTTGTCATCTCGATTTGTCGATTGCTGCTTTTCGAATTAGTCCACGAAACACTGCCGACAAGATCACCATTGAGGGCTGCCGAGCCGGAAGTGATCTTGAAGGTCGCGCTCACGCTCGCGCCTGGCTCGATGGGATCAGTGAATGTCTTGGATGCCTCGTTCGTACCCGAAACGGAAGAAGTCCATTGTCTGTTGGGTGCTGCAATGCTCAGCGTGACATCGCGTGCAGGCTCTCCGGTGCTGTTCGTAAACGTTGCAGCAATCTCCCGCGACGAGCCGGGTGAGAAAGTCTGGAGCCCTGGCGGATTGGCGGTTGCGGATGCCGGCGCAAGAGCCAGAGGAGCCACGTTGTACTTAGCCGCCACGATGTTGGCTTGAACCTGCTGGTCGGTAGCATCGCTGGGGAATGTGCCTGCGGCTGTCATTGCACCTTCATAGAAGGTTCCCTGCGAGCCATTGCTGTTGTCACCGCCGTTGCCGAGAAGGATTGCTCCCTGCTTGCGCATCGGATCATAAGTGCGGTTGACGCGCGGTCCGTCAAACATTACCGACAGCTCGCCGTTCTGTGCGTTGCCGCTCATGGAAGTCCAGCGGTGCGGTTCTCCTTTGGCGATTGCGGTCACGAAGCGCCAGGTGATGCTCGGCAGGTTCACGCAAAGTTTGGATCCATCCGGATTGACGCACCCTACAAGATTGTTCTCCTGGTCCGTCATAACCCACGGGCCGGGAGGATGGCCGTGAAACCAAGCGCGAGCATTCCCGAAATAGGCCGTTTCCATGGTCCCATTGTCGTCGTCACGGCTGTCGATTTCGGCGTTACCGTAGTCGAAGCAGCATCCGGAGTTGTAGTGCAGGCCGTTGATCACCCAGTACTGCCCCTCTGCCTGATCATCGACTGCCGTGCCTTTCGCGTCGTTCTGGCGAAGTCCCATTCCGGGCTCGATGAAAACGCCGTAAACCTTGTGTCCCATTATGGTGATGGGAGCCATGTCGGCGAGCGGAAGGTTATTAAAGCCACCGAGCGCTGGGCCGCTGAATCCACCGCGCGGTGCTTGGGTAAGGTCGTTGTGCTGCGGAGACTGGTCGTAAATCTTGGCGATCCAGCAATATGTGTTCACGCAGAACTTGTCCTGAGCCGCCGCGTCTGCGTATCCACCCGCGTCCGGGACAGGTGACGCGACCGGCTGGACGACGCCGATGTCCAGAATTTTGCCGTCTGATTGACGCAAAACCTGATACAGCGGGCCGTTGTAGGAGGCGTACAGTGCTCGCGTCGTACTGTGAGCAGCGACGCACGGATCGCCCGCGGCAGCGTAGATGTCACATGGACCCGCCGGCCTGGATAGAGGAACACTGGAAGTTGCCGCATTCTGTCGCGCCGTTTTCGATGCGACGGAAATCAACGGCAATGTGAATGCAACCGCAATTGCAAGATAGATTCTCGTCTTCACGCTTTCCTCTTTTGCAATTTGATCCTGAGAGTTAGGAATTCAGAAAATGAGCCACCAACTGCCATATTTCTGTCCTCTCTGTCCTTAATGTTCTTGTGTGACATGCGGATGCGAGATAAGCTCCGTCACTTCATCGTCCCTTGCTGCGAGACGCAGATGACTTCGGCGCCAGCGCAGTTGAGTCCCGGAGCACCAACGTTGTGTTCATCACGTAATCGGTTCTTCGCTCTGAACGCGTAGGATTTTCGCTGTCTTTCACAAGAGCCTCGAATGCGATTCTTGCCAACTCACGCTGTGACATCTGTACGGTGGTGAGAGGTGGGGTCACGAATTGTGCCAGACGTATGTCATCGAAGCCAATTAAAGAGAGGTCATGCGGAATCTGTATGCCGCGCTGATATGCCTCTCGCATGACTCCGATCGCCGTCATATCGTTTGAGCAGAGGATAGCGGTAGGACCATTGCGCTTTTGCCAAAGTTCGCTGAACGATCTCATTCCTCCTTCGACCGTGTGATCGCCAACGCTGAGCAAAGAAGGTTCCAGTCCGATCTCGTTCATCGACTGCTCAAAAGCCTGTCGGCGCGCTACTGCCGATTTCAGATGGAGCGGTCCGGTAATAAATCCGATGCGTGTGTGGCGAAGAGCAGCCAGATGCTGCACCGCCTGGCGAATGCCATTCTTGTAATTGATTGAAATATTGCTCACCCGAGGCAGGTCCGGTCCAACATCCACGAAAACCAGAGGAACTTTCCTGAAATGAAGATCCTCCATCAGCGAGTCCTCCATACCGAAGGTGAGGATCGCGACCCCATCGACTCGTCGCTCAAGCATGCGCCGCACAGCAAGCTCCATACGCTTGGCGTCGTATACCGTGGAAGTAAGCAGGATTTCGTAATTGTGCTGAACGGCGAGGTTCTCGAATGTCTGAACGATCTCGGGAAAAAACGGATTCGTGATCTCCGAAACAATCAGACCAAAGACGCGACTGCGGCCGGAGCCAAGCGAACGCGCTGCAGAGTTGGGGTAATACCCAAGCTCTTCCACAACCTTCCATACGCGTTTTGCCAGTTGAGGATCGACGGTTGGGATGCGATTGATGGTCCGCGAAACCGTCGCCGTGGAGACCTTTGCCCGGCTGGCAATTTGTCGAATATCCATAGATCGTGCGCAGACTGAGTCTGCCGATGATATCTCAAGAGAAAGCGTTTTCCCGAATTACGGGCCAGCTCGGCCCTGTATGCGTGATCCACGCATTACTTTGTCGCGTCGAAACACACTCGCTACCGACCGGCAAGTGCTTCCTGACGAGAGGCTCGCAGTGACTTTGGCATTAATTTCTGATTGCTTAGCTACTGTTGAGTATTGCTAGCCGGCTGAGCGCCAACCGCAGAACCGGGTTTCGTTCGCGCATTCTTGAGCTGAGTGAAAACCGAAGCATCGGCAGCATTCGTCAAGTTCTTGGTTTTGTCGAACTCGACTTTGGCTTCGTCTTTCCTGCCCATCGCCTGGTAGAGACGTGCGAGCCGCCAATGGACATTCACGTCGCTAGGTTTGAGCCTGGCCGCGATTTTCAGCTCTCGCAGCGCTTCCGCATTCTGGCCTGAATCACTGTAAAGCGCGGCTAGATCAATGTGCGCGATCTCCAGCTCTGGATCGATGGCAGCGGCTTTCTTCAGCAGAGGCAGAGCCGCGTCGCGATCGTTTAGTTTCATTTTGGAATCCGCCAGGAATGCAAGAGCCTGCGCATTGTTCGGAACATTCGCCAGTTCGGCCTCGAACTCCCGCGCAGCCTCCTCGTATTGGCTCTGAGTCCACAGCAGGTAACCAAGACCAAAATGCACATTCGGCTCCTTGGGATTGGCCTTTACCGCAGAGCGAAATTGTTCGATTGCGCCTGCGTGGTCTTGCATCTCGTCCATGGCTTCTCCGGCGAGCATGTCGGCTTCCGCCGATTCGGCGTTCAGCAGCAGAATCTCGTGATAGACATCGAGCACGCATTGGTACTGCTTCGACCACAGGCAACTGTGGGCAAGCAGCAGCCGAAAAGGCAGGTTCTGAGGATCGTTCGCGGTTGCCTGTTTCAGATATGGAACGGCCTCAGCGTATTGATTAAGCCCATAATGGGAAAGGCCAATCAAAGTCGTCAGACGTTGTGCTTCAGCCGATGAGGAAGGTTCTCTTTTAAGGAGATCCTGGAAGATATGCAACGCGTCGCGGAGCTGGTCTGCCTTGAAGAGCGCCAGGCCAAGATTCATGCGCAGGCCTGGCATTTCAGGATTCAGTACGAGTGCTTTACGGTAGAGAGGAATAGCCTGTGCATAGCGCTGCTGGTGTGATTCGAGAAAGCCCAAATGCGCAAACGCTTCCGCGCTTCGGGGCTGAAGCTTAACTACATTGCGCCATGCAGCTTCAGCTTCGCTGGTTCTACCTTCTTGCTCCAGAGCGATCGCCTTCGCACGCTGCGCCTCCACTGGCGTCTCGCTCCGGAGCGCAGGGCACTGCGTGAGCATGGCAATTGCGATGCTCGCGGCGATTCGGCACACGACTCGACTCACAGAGAAAATCCTAACTCTATTTTGCCTCGTTCGGAGAGAAGCGGCGTCTACTTCTTCCTTGCAAAAGCATTCCGCCGCAACAGGATGCTGCGGTTGAATGCGCAATGCTACGATGTAAGTCGTATTTCTCATTCCAGGTTGCTCA
>CAYNPS010000110.1:2855-12002 GCA_964399125.1 uncultured Terriglobales bacterium | reverse complement strand
CTGCGCCGGGGGCAAACGACGATGCCACTGGCACGGCGGTGAGTCTGGAATGCGCACGCGTGCTGAGCAAGTACAAGTTTCCTGCGACGCTGATCTTCCTCACCGTTGCTGGCGAAGAACAGGGACTCGATGGCTCGAAGCACTTCGCGCAGATGGCGCGCGAGCAGGGTTGGAACATTGAGGCCGTGTTGAACAACGACATCGTCGGCGGTAATACCACGCCCGGAGATACAGGTCAGCGCAAGGACACTGTACGCATCTTCTCCGAGGGCATTCCCGCAGCGCTCAAGCCCGAGGACTTGAATCGATTCCGCAATCTTGGGCTCGAAAACGATTCGCCTTCGCGCGAGCTGGCGCGCTACATCCGCGCAATCGCAAAGGAGTATCTGCCGAATTTCCAGCCGACGTTGATCTTCCGGCGCGATCGTTTCCTGCGCGGCGGCGACCACACGTCGTTCAACGGAGAGGGATTCGCGGCCGTGCGGTTCACCGAATATCGCGAGGACTTTAATCATCAGCATCAGAATGTGCGCGTCGAGGATGGCATCGAATATGGCGATGAGATCAAATTCGTTGATTTCCAATATGTCGCCAATGTGGCACGCGAGAATGCAGCGACGTTGGCATCTTTGGCATCGGCTCCCGCTCCACCGGCAAATGTGCATATCGAGACGCGCGGGCTCACGAACGACACGACGCTTACCTGGGAGGCTTCGCCAGGCGGCCTTGCCACTGGATATCAGGTGTTGTGGCGCGATGCCGATCAGCCTTACTGGCAGCACGCGATGAACGTTCCTGCGAGCAGCACGTCGATAACACTGCCGCTCTCGAAAGACAACGTGATCTTCGCTCTGCGTGTGGTTGACGCAAAAGGGCACATCAGTTTGCCCGTCGTGCCCACCCCGAGCGGTAGAATCGGAACACCGGGCAGAAGTCAGGCGCCCTCTTCGTCCGGAATGTGAACTTATGGCTCGTTACACCTCTTATGAAATGGGTCTGCCTCCCTTCCGCGGCGCCGTCAGGCAGATCATTCTTGCCAGCACCGCAATTTACATCGTGCTGCTGTTGCTGCAAGCCTTTGCTCCTGATGTCGCCGGAGTCGTTTACATCCTTGGAGAGCTAAGGCCAGAGGCAATACATCATGGGTGGGTATGGCAGTTCGCGACGTATGCATTCATGTATCGCGATCCTCTGGATTTCGTGCTCTCGCTGGTAGGCATTTATTTCATCGGCGGAGCGGTCGAAGATCAGATTGGGTTGGGGCGCTTCTACGGACTGTTCTTCGGAAGCCTCATTTTTGCCGGAGTAGCGGGGTTCGGGCTCTCGCTGACAGGCATCATCGCACAAGGTCCCGCCATCGGTTCCGGAGCCGCAGCTGATGCCATCCTGATGGTGTTCTACCTGTTTAACCGCAACGCGCCCATCATGCTGTTCCCGATTCCGATCCAGATTCCGGTGAAGTGGATCGTGGTTAGCATTGCGGCATTAGAAACGGCGTATCTGCTGCTGTATCACTTCGCTCTCCAGTTCTGCGTGGTGTTGCTCGGCTTGCTGGGTGGATATCTTTGGTTTGCCCTCTTTGCACAGCGCAGGACGTCCTTAGGCATTTCAGAACGGATTTATGGGCTGCGCAACTCCTACTATCGCTGGAAGCGTCGCCGTGCCGCGAAGAAGTTCCAGGTATACATGCGCAAGCACGATCGCAACGTGTACTTCGACGAATATGGCAACTACAAGCCGCCGGACGATAAGCGGGATGATGGGCGGGGTGGGTGGGTGAATTGAGGAAGGTAGCAATAAGTCAGTAAGCAATAGGCTATGGGCACAGTGGCTGAACTACTGCGAAGGAGCGGGCAGCAAGTTTGTTGTGGACGCAGGTGGAATTCCTTGGACTTCGTGGACATCGTTGAGGAGCGATGTTTGTCCCCGCAGAATCAAATCCCGCCAAAATCGGCGGATTCTTGTTTCTTCGAAGCCTATTGCTTACCGCCTATTGCCTACTGCTTCCTTTTCTCCCACGGCTTCCGCGGACGTACGGAGGTGGGCTCATCGCGGTCTTCTACGCGGTCGTACATGTAGCGGTCGCTGACCGTCCCCAGGCTCTCGTTGTAGAGGCTGATTGAGCCAGTGGCTTCCTTCAGCTCTTCGGAGAAGTTATGGATGGCCTTCAGGTGGTCGGCTGACGCCGGAATCTCTGTTTTTGTGGTCTTAAGGAACTTCTGGTACCCTTTGTCCACAAGGCGTGCTATTTCGCCGCCGATGAGGTATCCGGGCTTGGCAAACAGACGGACGCCGCCTTCATCGTCGCGCTGAATGGCTGCCGAGACCCCGTATTTCTTCAGGAATACACGATTTGAAACGCCAGGTGCATCCAGAACATCGAATTGGTGATCTCGTAACCAAGCGAGCGCCTGGTCGTATGTCACGGATTCAACTTTGGTCGCCATCGATCTCGTTATCGCTCCCTGCTCCTGCTCATCTCAACCCCGCGAGCTACGGGAGCTCGGGGTTCCGGCTGTTGTGTTGTTGTTGTAGATAGTCCATTCAGCCGGGTTCGTTGTCCGCCGCTTCACATTCCTAAGTACGTTCAGCAACGGTAAGCGGCTACTTTCGCACACGAGAGAGGATCAGAGCAAATTACGTGAGTGCCATTACTTCACAATTCAGCGCCAGGACAGCCCGCCAACTTCTTGGCAACACACAACTTGAGCGCGTCGGGAATACTCCGCTATTGCGCCTCGAGCGAATCGCCGACGGGCTGCGCGGAGTTCAGATTCTGGGCAAGGCCGAGTGGGCGAATCCGGGAGGGTCGGTGAAGGATCGTCCGGCGTTCAATATCGTGCGCGAGGCGGAGCGGACCGGGCAGCTTCGTCCGGGGAAGACACTGCTGGACGCTACCAGCGGCAACACGGGAATCGCCTATGCAATGATCGGCGCGGCCAAGGGATTCCCGGTAAAGCTCTGCATGCCGTCGAATGTTTCGCTGGAGCGCAAACGGATTCTGAAGGCATATGGCGCGGAGTTCGTCTTTACTGATCCGAATGACGGCTCTGATGGCGCGATCCGGAAAGCCCGTGAGCTTGCAGCGGCCGAGCCGGACCGATACTTCTACGCCGACCAATACTCCAATGACGCCAACTGGCGCGCGCATTACAATTCCACCGCAAACGAAATATGGAACCAGACTGACGGGCGCATTACGCATTTTGTCGCGACCCTGGGAACTAGCGGAACCTTTGTCGGCTGCACGCGGCGATTGCGCGAGCTGAATCCAGACATCAAGTGCATTTCGCTGCAGCCAGATTCGCCGTTCCACGGCCTCGAAGGCCTTAAGCACATGGCGACTGCGATCGTGCCGAAAATTTACGATCCCTCGCTGGCGGATGAAGATCATGGAATTTCGACTGAAGATGCTTACGCAATGCTGAAGCGGCTCGCGCGTGAGGAAGGTTTGCTCGTGGGGATCTCGTCGGGTGCTGCGGTGGTTGGAGCAGTGGAACTGGCTCGCCGTCTGCAAAAGAGCGGTTGGATTGAAGAAAACGGCGAGGCCGTGATTGTAACGATCCTGTGCGACTCAGCGGATAAGTACTTGAGTGATCGGCTGTGGGAGGAGTGAGTTCCAGTCTGTTATTTCGAACGGCCTGGTTTTGGCCGGAGGAATCCCTACGAACGCGCACAAGGGTTGCGTGTGCCACGGTGAGATTCTGAAAGTCGATAGGGATTCCTCACCGCCAAAAAGCCGCGGTTCGGAATGACAAGGCGTAAGGGTAAGACAGGGCTTAAGAGCAGATGCTGAACATTAGGGAACAGGAGTACAACGCGATCCGCCAGTACGGCGAGGAAACCTATCCGCACGAATGCTGCGGCGTGCTGCTCGGGCGCTCAGGCGAAGACTCGCGCACGGTGGAGAAGACCGTCCGCTGCGGCAACACGCGTTCCGACTCGCCACACAATCGCTATCACATCGCCCCGCAGGAACTCGTGCGCATTCAGCGGCAGGCGCGCGAGGCAGGGCTGGAGATCGTCGGGTTCTATCACTCACACCCCGACCATCCGGCGCGCTGGTCGCAAACCGATCTCGCTGAGGCTCACTGGATCGGCTGCTCATATGTAATCACGAGTGTCGAAAAGGGAACGGCGAAGATTACGAATTCATTCCTGCTAGCGGGCGCAGACGAGGAGAGCAAGCATTTCGAAGACGAGCCAGTGAGTGTAGAGGGCTTGGCTCGCGCGGCAGGATGAAGCGAGTTTAGGAGTTCGAACATCAAACAGGAGCTTGAAATTTCGTGATTTCGCGATTGCGTGATTTCGTGATTGACAGCTTTCAAATCACGAAATCGTGAAATCACGAAATCCCGAAATTTCTCTTAACATGAAAATCTTCATACCCACACCACTACGGCAGTATGCAGGCAAACAGGATGCGGTTGAAATTCACGCATCCACGGTCAACGATGCGTTATCTAAGCTCACCAGCACGCATCCCGATTTGAAACGACATCTTTACACCGAAGACGGCAAGCTGCGCGCCTTTGTGAACGTCTATTTGAACGACGAAGACGTGCGTTACCTCGCCAGCAAAGAACAGACGCCAGTGAAAGATGGAGATCAGTTGTCGATTATCCCGTCGATCGCCGGCGGAAAGTAAACAGGCTCTCGGCGATTGGCTATCGGCGTTCGGCCAGGAAGGTTTTTGTTGAAAACCTCTACAAGGTTTATAGGCCGAAAGCTGACAGCCGAAAGCCGACAGACCGACTAGAAGCAGGACACTATGGCAACCTCAACACTTCTCTCCAACGCGCTTAGTAAAGACGAGATCCTCCGCTACTCGCGGCATCTCATCATGCCCGAAGTGGGACTCGAAGGTCAGCAGAAGTTGAAGGCTGCGCGTGTGCTCTGCATTGGCACTGGCGGACTAGGTTCGCCGCTGGCGATGTATCTCGCCGCAGCCGGCATTGGCACGCTTGGGCTGGTCGATTTCGATGTGGTGGATTTCACGAACCTTCAGCGGCAGATCATCCACTCGACTTCCGACGTTGGCCGCAAGAAGCTCGACTCGGCAGCCGACAAAATCGAAGCCATTAATCCTTACGTCGAAGTGGTTCGTTATGAGACGCGGCTGAGCAGCGATAATGCGTTGCGCATCTTCGAGGATTTCGACGTCGTCGTCGATGGCACGGACAACTTCCCCACGCGTTACCTCGTAAACGACGCCTGCGTGTTGAGCGGCAAGCCCAACGTGTACGGATCGATTTTCCGCTTCGAGGGACAGGCGAGTGTGTTCGGATTGAAAGACGGCCCGTGCTATCGCTGCCTCTATCCCGAACCACCGCCGCCAGGCCTCGTGCCGTCGTGCGCCGAAGGCGGAGTGCTCGGCATTCTGCCCGGACTGGTCGGCATCATTCAGGCGACAGAGACGATCAAGCTGATCCTCGGCAAGGGCGACCCGCTCGTGGGGCGTCTGCTGCTGGTCGATGCCCTCGGCATGCGCTTCCGCGAACTCAAGCTGCGCAAAAATCCCGAGTGCCCGATTTGCGGTCCGAATCGTACAATCACAGAGCTGATCGATTATCAGGAGTTCTGCGGTATTCGCGGAGAGGAAGCGCCTGTGACAGTGAACGTCCCCGAGATTCAACCTGAAGAGCTGAAGCAGAAGCTCGACGCCGGAGAAGATATTTTCGTCCTCGATGTGCGCGAACCGCACGAATATCAGATCTGCAACCTGAACGGATATCTGATTCCGTTAGGCGATCTGCCCAAGCGCATGAACGAGTTGGACTCCAGCCGCGAGATCGTCGCGCACTGCCGCTCCGGCGTGCGCAGCGGCAAAGCCGTCGATTTCCTCCGCCAGGCCGGATTTAAGAAGGTGAGGAATCTCGCCGGCGGCATTCTGGCGTGGGCGGATCGCGTTGATCCACGGATGCCGAAGTACTGAGCTGGCTGTCGGCATTCGGCGTTCGGCCAGTCAGCTTTCATTTAATTGCGACGCAGAAGCATCTCTGCGACTCTACTGTTCTTGGATTTTGATATGGCGACAGCAACACAAAGTTTAGCGGCCGAACGCCGACAGCCGAGAGCCGAAAGCCGCTTTCCAGGTTTTTCCAAGGAAGCAATCACTTTCCTCCGCGGACTCGAGCGCAATAACAAACGCGAATGGTTCCAGCCGCGCAAGCACATCTACGAAGAGCAGATCCGCACTCCGCTTGAAGCGCTCGTGAATGCCATCAATTCCGAGCTGGCTGACTTCGCTCCGCGTTATGTGACGCCAGTGAAGAAGGCTGTCTTCCGCATTTACCGCGACACACGTTTTTCCAAAGATAAGCGTCCGTACAAGACGCACATTGCCGCGACGTTCTACTTGCAATCTCTTTGCAAAGCCGCCGGGCCATGCTTCTACTTTCATTTCACGCCTAAGGAGTTGCTGATCTTTGCCGGCGTGTATATGCCCGAACGCGACGAGCTTCTTGGGATTCGCAACCTGCTAGCGGAACGACATAACGAATTTCGTGCGCTGGTCCGTGCGCGAACGCTGCAAAGTGCATTTGGAGAATTGCAAGGAGAGAAGCTGTCTCGAATTCCAAAAGGCTTCGATAAAAATCATCCCGCAGAAGATCTGATTCGCGGAAAGCAGTGGTTCTTCGAGCACACGCTCGACGGCTCGATTATTAGCACTTCACGCATGCTGCCGGAGATCGTGAGCCACTTTCGCGCAGCAGCTCCGTTTATTGAATTTCTGGCGCAGCCATTTGTGCAGCAGACCCGCCCACGCAAGCTGCCGTTCATGGCGTTTTGACAGTCGGCAATAAGCCATAGGCGATAGGCAAAAGGCGTCTTTGAGTCACGATGCACGATGCTTCGCCTATTGCCTATCGCCTATTGCTTTCTTCTCAATCAGTTGCACCGGGATTCAAAATTTTTGTCTCTGGCCAGCCTTTCCCTCTGACTCGCCTTCTAATCGTACAAAGATCGTTATGCTCTTCTCATTCCCAGCTACGGCCTTCGATGCCACCAGCTTGCTCGCCGGCTTCTCACATTTGGGAACCGCAGTCACGGTAGGCATGTTCGTGGTGTGCGCTCTTCTGGCCACGCGCTGCAAGGGTCGCTGCCGCGAAGATGAGATCTTCCGCTTGCATGTGATGTAGAAATCGCGGTAGGCAATAAGCAGTAGGCAACAGGCCGATTCTTCGGTATCTTCGTGGTCGCACTTGTCGGTCAAGCCTCAATGGTCGACGAAATTTCTTCCCACTCCTTCATCAGCGACTCCAGATCGTGACGGCGGGTTTCGAGCAGCTGCGTAAGACGCTCAGTCTCCTGCGCGCTGACAAATGTTTGCAACGCCTGCTCACACTCGGCGATGCCTGCTTCCAGCTTCGTGATCTCTTCCTCGATCTCGCCGACGCGCTCTCTCATCTGGCGCAGCTTGATCGGGTTCATTCGTTTCTGCTTCGTCTCTACGGGGCGGGAGGCAGAGTCGCCGTTGTTCGACTCTGTGGGTTCAGAAGCGCTGCTGATTGGAGCAGTCTCGGGTGCAGTGGCTGGGATCTGCTCGGCGCCGCCTTGCTTGCGCCAGAGATAATCTTCGTAGTTTCCAGGAAAGACCTCGACTTTGCCATTGCCGACTTCGAAGATTCGCGTTGCGAGCTTGTCGATGAAATAGCGGTCGTGTGAAACCAAGACTACGGTTCCGCTGAACTCCTGCAGCGAATTTAACAGGACATCTTTCGCGCGCAGATCGAGATGGTTTGTCGGCTCGTCGAGCAGCAGGAAATTCGAAGGATGCAGCAGCATGCGTGCGAGCGCGTACCGATTGCGCTCTCCGCCGGAGAGCACACCGAGCTGCTTGAAGACATCATCATCTGAAAACAGAAAGCAGCCAAGCAGACTGCGCAGCTCCGTTGTGGTTGCGCGCGGGGCTACTTCTTCGAGATCGTCTAACATGCGCCGCCCGGGATCGAGAACTTTGTATTGATCTTGCGCAAAGTAATCCGGCTGCGCGTTGTGTCCGAGGACGTATTCGCCTGCCGTAAGCGGCTCGTCATTTGCCAGCATGCGTATGAGCGTCGATTTTCCTGCGCCATTCGGGCCAACTAAAGCGACGCGATCGCCGCGTTCGATCATGAAATTAATGTCGCGGAATACTTCCTTTTCGCCGTAACTCTTGGCGACATTCTTGAACTCGGCTACGATACGCCCGCTCGGCTTTGGCTGCGGAAAGTGGAAGTGGATCGTCTTTTCTTCCGGAGGAATCTCGATGCGCTCCATGCGTTCGAGTTCTTTGATCCGACTCTGCACCTGCTTGGCTTTTGTAGCCTGATAGCGAAAGCGGTTGATGAATGCTTCCAGTTGTTCGATCTTCTCCCGCTGATTGCGGTACGCCGACTCAAGCTGCGCCTTGCGCTCTTCGCGTTGGGCGAGATATTTCTCGTAGTTCCCGGAATAGAACTGGACACGCTTGTTCCAGATCTCGACCGTCTTCTTGACGGTGACATCAAGGAAGTAGCGGTCATGCGAAATCAAAACGAACGCATTCGGATAATTGACCAGGTACTCTTCAAGCCAATTTCGCGTTTCAAGATCGAGGTGATTTGTTGGCTCGTCCAGCAGCAGCAGGTTCGGTTTTTGCAATAGGAGCTTGGCGAGTGCGATTCGCATCTGCCATCCCCCCGAGAATTCTTCTGTCGCACGCTGCCAATCTTCTTTACGGAATCCGAGGCCGGTGAGTACGGTCCCAACCTGAGCTTCGAGCGCGTAGCCATCGCGTGCGCGAAAGTGCGCTTCCAGCGAATGAAAGCGCTCGGCAACCTGCGCGTACTCTGCGCTTGCATGGTCTAGCTCCGACATCCGCGTGGTGAGCTGTTCCATCTCTTGCTCTATCTTCTGCAATTCGGCGAAGACGGACAGGCATTCCGCAAAGACAGTGCGGCCACTGAGTGAGAGACCGTCCTGCGGCAAATATCCCGCGCTGATTCCTTTGCTGCGAACGATGGTGCCGTAGTCGAGCGTTTCGATTCCTGCCAGGATTTTCAGCAGCGTGGATTTGCCGGTGCCGTTCGCTCCGACAACGCCAACGCGATCATTGGGCGTGATCAGCCAATCGAGACCTTCGAAGAGCAGCTTGTGGCCGTAGCGCTTCCCTGCGCCGGAGAG
>CAYNPS010000110.1:1509-2755 GCA_964399125.1 uncultured Terriglobales bacterium | reverse complement strand
TGACCTTCGTGTTCGCCGTTCTGTTTTTTGCTTCGCCCAGGAATACCCGCTGGATTCTCTTGCGTACGTTCGCGGATGTTTGCCTTTAGAGCGCTACCGAGATGAACAGCCCCGTCGCCGAATTTATCGCGAAGGCGATCCGCGGCTGAAAGCGCTTTGTTCCAGCGCTCAGGAGTCGCGAAGTCGAAGGACAGCGACCCGGAAGTGCTGTCGAACCCTGATACATGCACGCCGAGCAAACGGACCCTTGCTCCGGGCTTCCAGTTGTCGTGAAAAAGCTTGCGAATATTCGTGAGGATAACGTGATCGCTGCTTGTAGGTTCAGTGACGGAATGCGCGCGCGTGATTGTGGTGAAGTCGGAGTAGCGCAGCTTGAGTTGAATGGTACGTGCTTCGAATTGCTGTTCACGTAGGCGCCGGCAGACCATTTCGGTCAATCGCGCTAGCGTCGTTTCGAGGATTTGTAGGTTCGCGGTGTCCTCGCCATACGTATGCTCGTGGCTGATTGATTTTGCTGTGCTCTCGCCGATTTCCTCATCGAACCATCCACCTGTGTCTTCGCCACGAGCTTTGCCGGCCATTGCTACTCCGTATGCGCCGAAGTGTTGCTCAAGATCCTCGTGCGCCGTGAGATCAGCAAAGGTGCGAATGCCCAGCTCGTGAAGGCGAGCTTCGGAAACTTTCCCAATGCCAGGCATTTTTCGGACCGGTAGATCGGCAAAGAGCCGCGCTTCGTGGCCGGGCCACACGAAGAGAACTCCATTTGGTTTGGCAAGATCGGACGCGATCTTTGCTACAACGCGCGCGGTACCAATTCCGATTGAGCAGTTCAGGTTCAGCTCGTTTTTGATCTCCTCATGTAGATCGTGCGCCGATCTCAGCGGCGGGCCGAGCAGACGCGCGGTGCCGGTCATGTCGAGATAGGCTTCATCCACCGATGCCATCTCCACTTTGGGAGAGTAGCGGCACAGAATCTTGTGCACCTTGCCTGAATACTCGCGATAGAGATGAGGATGTCCCTCTAGGTAAATGCCGTCGGGACAGAGCTTCGCGGCCGTGCGCAACGGCATGGCGGAATGCACGCCAAATTTGCGGGCCGCATAGGAAGCTGCAGCGACCACGCCACGCTGATCTTTGGCTCCGCCTACGATGACGGGTTTGCCTTTAAGCGATGGATCGAGCAGCTCTTCGACCGAGACGAAGAAGGCGTCCATGTCGAGGTGAAAGATGATGCGCTGATCCATAG
>CAYNPS010000110.1:0-1409 GCA_964399125.1 uncultured Terriglobales bacterium | reverse complement strand
CCCATCATCCAATCCAAGAGCAACTTCTCGTCTCAACCCGGTTTAGGATGGGACTGAAGGAATTGTGTTTTTCGTAAGCCCCTGAATGTCCCCCGAAGAGCTGCAACTCGAAGAGCAGCAAGAGCAGAAGGCGGCCGAGCATCATCAGAGCACGCTGGATCGCATCCGTTCGTTCGAGCAGACCCTCGAGAGCGCGACCAAGACGATGGTCTTCGGAGAGATCGCGAAGCTAGCGGTCGATTCATTTCGTTCCAGCAAAGTTCGTTTCGCACTCACCGCGCTGGGCATGGTCATTGGTACGGCATCGCTGATATTGGTCGTGACCATCGGCCTGACGGGAAAACAGTACATCCTGAACCAGATTCAGGCGATCGGCGCGAACATGATTTATGCCTACTACGAAGGGGGCAGCAACTCGTCTTTCAGCACGGTTCAGAAAGACGAGCTTACGGAAGACGACGAGCGTGCCGTTCGCAACGAAGTTCCCGACATCATTGCCTCGTCACCCATGATCGAACTGCACGATCGCATTTCGGTGGGTGAAGGCAAGGAACGCGATCTGCTGGTTTTAGGGGTCTCGTCCGAATACGAGATTGTACGCAATCTGCTAATTCCATCGGGCAGGTTTTTCGACAGTGAAGAATCTCAGACTCGCACAAAGGTCGCGTGCATTACCGTGCAGCTCGCCCGACGTCTTTACGGCAACGAGGATTCTGCAGTCGGACAGACGATCAAAATCAGCAACCTGCCGTTCACGATCATTGGCACATTTAAAGAACGCGTCGAGACTTTTGGCCAATCGGAAATCGCGGAAGACACAATTCTAATCCCGTATACAGTGGCCAAATATTTCACCGGCACCAATGCTGTTAAGCAAATATTCTTTTCTATGGCCGACGCCAGCGAAGTAGATAACGCGACGGAACAGATTCACAAGGTTTTGCAGTCAAGGCATCGGGCGCAGTCGGTTTACCACGTCGAAAATCTCCAGCAACTGCTTTCAGTAGCGGCGCAAACTGCGAATGCTCTAACTGTCGTACTGCTACTGATTGCGACGGTGACACTCGTGGTGAGCGGTGTTGGCATTATGAATATCATGCTGGCTAACGTGCGTTCGCGTATTCGCGAGATCGGTATTCGCAAGGCCGTTGGGGCAACGCGGCAGGAGATCCGGCTTCAGTTCCTCACCGAGGCTGTGTTTATTTCGCTCACTGGCGGCCTGCTGGGCACGTTGATTGGACTCTGCGTTCCTTTTTCGGTCCGCTTCTTCACGGAATATCGCATTCCGATTTCGGGACTTTCGGCAGTGATCGCGATTCTCACAGCGTCAGCCGTTGGCATCATCTTTGGAACGGTGCCAGCGACGCGCGCGGCGCAGTTAGATACTGTCGAAGCGCTGCGGTACGAGT
>CAYNPS010000109.1:6025-12020 GCA_964399125.1 uncultured Terriglobales bacterium | reverse complement strand
GCCGGCGATTTCGGCAGCCTCGCCAGTGCCGTCTTCAGCTCCTGTTGCTCATCGGCGCTCGGAGTGCAAACGTTGAGAACGTTTACTTTGACGGGCGGATTTTGTTCATTCTTCGTCTCAGATGGGGGATTTTGACCCAGTGCAAAGTAGGAACCGAATAACGTTAGAAGCAGGATTGAGCGCACGAAGCGGATTGTAAAACAAGATCTTGGGGGAATCGCGCTTCTCATGACGTGGACTTGAAATACAGCGCCGGATAACGGATTTTCCGGCGAAAGGTTTTGGATAAAAGCCCGCGACTTTAGTCGCGGATGAGGCTGTAAACCCTCATCAATTAAGGCTGATTCATATCCGCGCTTTAGCGCTGGCGCACGCGGGAAGCCGCGCTCATGATGGCGTATTTGTTCACCGAAGCGCGGTGCGCGTGGGCCAGCGCTAAAGCGCTTCCTTAATTTGCGTTTTTCAGATATGCACGGCTTCGCCGTGCCTACCCTCGACTAAAGTCGAGGGCTTCACCAAGAATGCCTATCACCGAGTCAAGTCGAAGGCTTTTTCCAAAAAATGCGGCAGCCTTACGGCTGCCGCCTTTCAATTCACCACTCATTTTCAGGGAATTTATGGTCTCCGAGATCAGAACGTAATCTTCGCCGCCAACTGCAGGACTCGTCCGACGTTGGCGCCGTTGTTGTTGATTGCCGCCGCCGATGGCAGTCCAAAGGTGTTCACGCCCGCTCCGTTCGCAAGAGTCTGCGGGAGCAGGCAGGTTGTCCCGGTTGGAACGGCACCACACGCACTGCTGCTGGTTGCATACAACGTGTTCTTCACCGCCGTAATGTTCTGGTGGTTGAAGAGGTTGAAGGCCTCGGCAATGAGTTGCAGCTTTGCGCGTTCGGTGATCGTTACGTTACGCGTGATACGCGGATCGAAGGTATAAATCGCCGGCATCCGGAACTGATTGCGAGCCGTCCCCGGCGCGCGTTCGTTGCGGCTGTTGCCGTCGAGGTTCAGATCGGTATTGACCAGCGCGGTGTAGGGCTGTCCGCTCTGCGCATTGAAGGCGCCTGCAAGTTCCCAGCCACCTAGCAAAGCGCGCTCATACTGATTCATTTCATGGGTGTAGTTGTCGAGCTGCCACACGCCACTCAGAACGAAGCGGTTGCGAACATCATCGTCGCCGGATGCGCGGTCGAGATTGATGTGCAGCGGATCGTAGACCATCTTTCCGTCATCGGTGCCGGGAACGACAGCCGTAGCATCCGGGCGATCGTCAATTACATGACTCCATGTGTATGAAGTCAGCACCTGAAAGTTGTGCGCGAACCGCTTGTTCAGCTCCGCCGAAAGGCCGTTATAAATCGAACTCGAATTGCTCTCGAATTCGAAAATGCGGCTGAAAGCTGCGATTGGACGTGTCGTTGGGAAAACGTTGTAAGTAAGTGTCTGTCCGGTTCCAGCTACAACCGCTGTTGCGGGAGTCTCGGTGTTGCTGAGGTTGATGTCACGCGTGCGCTGGATGTGGACGCCATGCACGCCTGTATAGGCAAGCGTTACAGAAGTGTCAGCAGCGATTTGACGTTCAACCGCAAGGTTGTACTGCTCGACATAGGGCTGCTGATAATTCTTTGCGAAAAGCAGGATCGTCGGAGGAGCGGAGGTGAAGCCTACAGGCGGCGCGCACCCGGCACTCGCTTGCGGCGATCCGCACATCGTATTTGGATACGAAGCCGGCAGCGGCGTTCCGCCATTCTTCCCCGTGCTGAAGGTAAGAGTCTGGACATTAATGCCGTTGTTTGACAACGCGGTCCCGTACAGGATCGATGGCGTGTTGGCATAGAAAATTCCGTATCCACCGCGCACTACCGTTTGAGCGTTATCGAAGGGCTGCCACGCAAATCCAATTCGCGGGGCGATGTTGTTGTAGTCGTTGGGAATTTTGCCAGTATCGAGTCCAGCAGCCAGCGCAGCAGGATTCTGCACTGTCGGCTGTTTCACCGTGCCAAGATCATAGCGAATGCCGAGGTTCAGCGTGAGTCGAGTGCTCACGCGGTAGTCATCCTGAATGAAGTACGCTTGCTGCAGAAGATCAGGATGCGTTGTCGCTCCCGTCGTTCCTGCACCGGGAAATGCCTGGAGAAGACTATTGCCCGCCGCGGTCACGGGAGCACCCATAAGGCTTCGGCCGAAGTCAGCTAGAGTTCCGAATGTGTACGAGCCCGAGAAGTTGCCGGGGAAGAAGTTGAGGATCTTATCTACTAACTCGTCCGCTCCGAACTTAAACGAGTGTCGCCCCCAAACATACGAAAGAGTATCGCCGTATTCCTGGCGATGAATTGTGGTTTCGCGCGGACTGAAAGAATTTCTTCCCAGAAATAGTTGCGTCGGCCCGGTTGGCGAAAACTTCAACTGCACTTCAGGATTAATACTGTTCGCCTGCCCGGGTTCGTTATCGCGCTGATAGCTGAATTTGCCGACGTTCACCAGAGTCGGACGCAGCGTGGATGTGAGCTGAACATTAAAGCTGTCACTGTTCACAAGCGACGCGCCGGTATGTTCGAAAACGCTTGTCGTGCCGCTGTTCTCGAGTCCCTGTCCAGTAAAGCGCTGAGCGTTGTAGCGTGCTGAAAGCTGATGGCGATCGCTGATGTTCCAGTCGCCCTTGCCAAGGTAAACATCCTGATTGAAGGTGCGATTGTAGTTGTTGATGCGCGATGACAGATAGTTGACTGCGGCCGTCTCGAAGGCGTTAGTCGGCGTCGGCATGGTGAAAAGGATCGCGTTGCCCGTGAGGTTACGTTGTCCGTCGTAGTCGAAGAAGAAGAACAGCTTGTCCTTCTTGATAGGTCCGCCAAGATTTCCGCCGAACTGGTTGAAGTGATACCCGGGCTTGAGCGGTAGCGGCTTGCCTGCGCCGGCTGCAAATGCACGCTGCAGGCTGTAGATGGGATCGTTGGCGTTCAGGCCGCGATCGCGGAAGAACTCGAACGCCGTTCCGTGGAAGTTGTTCGTTCCCGATTTGGTAACCACGTTGATCACGGCTCCGCCAGCTCGTCCGAGTTCGGCAGAATATCCGTTGGTGTTGACCTGGAATTCCTGAACAGCATCTTGGCTGAACTGGTAGGGAGCGCGGCCGGAGCCGGTACGTCCCAGCGTCTGTCCGAAGAAGGTGTTGTTATTGTCAGTGCCATCAACCGTTAGCGAGTTCAACGTTCCGCGCTGTCCGGCAAAGCTCAGGTCGCCGCCCCGGACGTCGCGTACCACGCCTGGCGTGAGCAGCGTGAAGTCTAGGAAGTTGCGGCCATTTGTGGGCAGGTTCGCGATCTGGCGATCACCGACGGTGTCGCTCTCGCTGCTGCGCGTGGTCTCTACGACCGGAGCCTCTGCATTTACTTGGACCGTCTGCACTCCGGTCGCGAGTGGCAGGCTCATCTTGAGGTCGATCTTTGCCCCGACTGTGATCTGGACGTTTTGCGCAAGAGTGTTGAATCCGTCATGCGCAGCCACCACTTTGTACGGGCCGACCGGTAAGAGCGGGAAGACGAACAGACCGTCGGCATTCGTGGTGGTGTTGAACGTTTCACCGGTGGCTGTGTTGGTTGCAGTGATCTTGCTGTCCGTGAGCACCGCGCCCGATGGATCGGTGGTGGTTCCGGAGAGTGTTCCCTGGCTCACTTGGGCGAATGCGCCCGCGGCCAGAGCAAGAAAGATCAAACAAGCAAAAAGCGAGTGAAGAGTCCGGCGAGGGAGCTTTAATGCCGGATCAAAGCACGCGGAATACATGGTATCGACTCCTCATATCTGAATTAAATGACTGCGGCGGTCGAGCAGCCCTGAGTGTCTGGCTGTCGAGTCTTTCACGCAGTCTGAAAGTTGCAGTGTTCTACGCAAACAAGAACAGAAGATGAAAACCAGGAACATTGCTCATCTCGCCGGGGACCAAATACGAGAGGCCAGCGCAGAGCAGAGTAGATGCTGTTTTGAAAAGAATACCCGAAAATCAGGTGAGGATATGTTGAGGATTTCTCCTGCACCACAATTCATGCAGAGGCGGGATAGGGCGGTGGCGCGGAAGGATGAACTGCAACTTAGGTTATGCGCAGCTTGCGAAGCAAATCGTCAATCTTGGCGTGTGAGAACTCATTGGCACGGCCTTCGCTCGTCTCACCGGTGACAACCACATGAATGCCGGCTCCGGTAAGCAGATCGACTGCTCGGGTGTTCCAATTTGAAACGACGACAACGTCGGATGCCGAATGCGCGTAGTTTTGGAGAAGATGGAGCGCTGGATCATCTGAAGCAACACGAAGGACCAGACCTGCGTCTCGCGCTTGGCTCTCGACAACTCCGTGCAGCGCCTCGACAATCATTCCCGCCGCGACGGTGTTGTTGCTGTCGGCGTCAATCAGAATAAAGCTGCCGGTTCGGCGGCTCTGCGCATATGTATCAAAAATGATTGCGCGGTCAGCCTCAATGGCTACGGTTCCAATATCGTTCATGTTCAATGAGCGAGAGGAATCGGCACGCAATGAGTGAATGTCGAGTTTTGTCTCCACTGCAACGCGTGCGCGCGTCGTCTGGGCCGTGTGCTTGAGCAGATATTTCCGGGCGGTATCGAGAGGCTGCTCGGAGAACCAGATGAGTTGCGCCCGGAATGTCTGGGCTATTCGTGGCGCATCGGACGAGGAAACGAGAACGTCGCCGCGGCTGATATCAATTTCATCAGTAGTTGTGAGTGTAATGGACTGTGGCGCGCTCGCCAACTCAAGTTCTCCGTCGTAGGTCACGATAGATTTAACGCGAGTTTGGCGTTGCGACGGGAGTACTGTAATTCCGTCTCCGACCGAGACCCTTCCTGCAGCGATCTGCCCGGAGTAGCCGCGGAATTTGCTGGTACGCTGCACGAGTTGAACCGGCAGCCGGAACGGCTTCGAATCCTCGGCCCTTTGCACGTCGACTGACTCCAGGTATTCGAGCAGAGCCGGGCCATGGAACCACGGAGTTGAAGGACTGCGATGCACCACGTTAATTCCGGAATTGGCACTGACGGGAAAGAACTCGATGGAATCAAAATCGAAATCCTGAATTGCGCGTAGCAACTGCGCACTTAAATCTCGAAATACAGTTTCGGAGTACCCGACGAGGTCCATCTTGTTAATCAAGACCACCAGATGGCGGATTCCGAGCAGGCCGATGATGTATGCGTGCCGCTTGGACTGCGGTTGAATTCCGCGGCTTGCATCAACGAGCAAGATTGCCAAATCGGCATTCGACGCGCCGGTCGCCATGTTCCGGGTGTACTGCTCGTGGCCGGGAGTATCGGCGAGAATGAATTTGCGTTTTGCCGTACTGAAGTAGCGGTAGGCAACGTCGATGGTGATGCCCTGCTCGCGCTCGGCACGCAGACCGTCAGTCAGCAATGCCAGTTCGAGATCGCCACGAGAGGCGCGCCTTACTGCGTGTAGCTGGTCTTCATAAATGCTCTGCGAATCGTAGAGCAATCGGCCGAGCAAGGTAGACTTACCATCGTCCACACTGCCGGCGGTAACCAGGCGCAATAAGTCCTTCTGCTCCTCCGAGTAGAGAAACTCTTCCGCAGTTAAGGCCGGGCTGGCAACTGTACTCAAAAGTACCCCGCTCTCTTCTTCAGCTCCATCGAGCCGTCCTGGTCATGATCGATTACGCGGTTCTCTCTTTCCGACCGACGGAATGAGACTAGCTCTTCGATGATCTTCGGCAGCGTGTCTGCTTCCGAGCGAATCGCGCCGGTGCAGGGGCTGCATCCCAGCGACCGCATGCGGCACATCACCAGCTCTGGCTCTTCTCCGGGCAAGCGCGGAACGAACGGCTGCTCCAGCGAGATCAACTGTTCGCCTCGAACAATGACCGGTCGCGGCTTAGCAAAATACAGCGGCACGATTGGAATCTGTTCCTGATGGATGTACTGCCAGATGTCCATCTCGGTCCAGTTCGAAAGTGGGAAGACGCGCACGCTCTCGCC
>CAYNPS010000109.1:0-5925 GCA_964399125.1 uncultured Terriglobales bacterium | reverse complement strand
GCCAGATGTCCATCTCGGTCCAGTTCGAAAGTGGGAAGACGCGCACGCTCTCGCCAGGTCCGATGCGACTGTTGTAAAGATTCCACAGCTCGGGGCGCTGGCGTTTTGGGTCCCATTGACCCTTGGAGTCTCGGACCGAATAAATGCGCTCCTTCGCGCGCGATCGCTCCTCATCACGACGCGCTCCGCCGAAAGCAGCATCGAATCCACCTTCGCGCAATGCATCGAGAAGCGACTGCGTCTTCAGGAGCTCGCAGCACCGCTGCGTGCCCACCTTGAACGGATTCGTTCCGGCATCGAGAGCGGCTTTATTTGTGTGCACAATCAGCTTCAGGCCAAGCTGGGCTGCCTGGCGATCTCGGAACTCGATCATCTCGCGGAACTTGTAACTGGTATCGATATGCAGTAGTGGGAATGGAATCTTGTCGGGATAGAACGCCTTTTGGGCGATGCGCAGCATCACCGAGGAATCTTTCCCAATGGAGTACAGCATCACGGGCCGCTGAAACTCCGCAACGACCTCGCGAAAGATATGAATACTCTCGGCTTCGAGCGCCTGCAGATGAGTAAGTTTCGTGCTCATCAGCTCGCTCCTCCTGCCGAATGAGTTGGAACAAGCTTCGAGCCGTCGCTCGTTTCGATAACGTGAAGCCCACATTCCGTCTTCGCGAATCCCGACCAGCGGCCGGCGCGCGGATCCTCTCCTGGTAGCACAGCGCGCGTGCAATGGGTGCAGCCGAGGCTTGGGTATCCGCGGTCATGCAGCGGATTGTAGGGAACGTCGTGGGAGCGGATGTATTCCCAAACTTGAGCTTCGCTCCAGTCTGCGATTGGATTCAGCTTCACTAGCCCGAACTTCGCATCCCACTCCAGCTTCCGAGCGTTCGCGCGCGTTGGTGACTGCTCGCGGCGGATGCCGGTAATCCATGCCGAGGAAGCCTTGAGTCTTTGAGTCAGGGGCTCGACTTTACGCATTTGGCAGCAGAGATCGGGCTGGCGCTTCCAAAGCTCATCGCCGAATTCGCGACTCTGACACTCAGGGCTGAGTCTGGGACGAAGTCGTTCAACCCTAATCTGGTACTTCTGTTCAATCCTGGAGATTAGCTCGTAAGTTTCCGGAAACAGGAAATCTGTATCGAGAGTGAATACCGCAAAAGGAGCGTCGATGCGAGAGATCATGTCGATCAGGACCACGTCTTCGGCTCCGAAGCTGGAGGCCAACGCGGTTCTTTCTCCAAACTCGCGCGCAGTCCAGGCAAGGAGCTCTTGCGCGCTCCATCGCTCAGCCGCGGCTTGCACTCCAAGTAGACTCTCTTTCATTCCTAGCTCCAGCCGACTTATCCGCCCAAAACAAAACCCGCTCACTCGACGCTACTTGCGTCTGGTGAGCGGGTTCGGGAATCTCGAAACTGCTTCGGACTCTAGATCATGCTTTACCAGGACGCAGCACAAGTGTCATTGCGCAACAACGACAACATGGCATCGCGTTCTGGAGGCGGTGATTCATCCGAGAAACTATTAGTACATTGGCATTGATGACGTGTCAATCGAAACGGATGCGAAGATTGCACGCACTTTTTCATATTGGGCATTCATCAGCAAATCAAATTCGTCCCATAGTCGAATTAAAATTGCATCGCGCTTGACGCTTCGCGAATCTCTCCTGTACTGTGACATGGATGTCTAGTTCGACCTTATACATGGCTTGTCGATGCGCAATGTGCATCTGTACGCCGAGGTGTGGGTCGATGGAGGCGCCGTAGTACCTAACTAAGCGCATAGGTTTTGCCAACGACCCACGAGTAATTGTGGGTCGTTTTGTTTTTGGGCGATTTCGCAGCTCAGTCCCAGGAAAGACGCCATAGACATGGAAGTGGTTCTTGGTTTTCTGATCGCAGCCACGGTGGGTATTACCGGTATCGGCGGTGGCAGCTTCACCACGCCCGCGCTCGTCCTGCTGATTGGTCTTCCCGCGGGCGAAGCCGTTGGGACCGCGATGGTCTTCGCTGCCATCCTGCGATTGATCGCGGCGCCGTTCTACCTGGTGCGCCGGAGTGTCGACGCAAAGTATTTGCGCTTCCTTTTGATCGGTGCAGTACCTGGTCTTCTCCTCGGAACACTGCTTTTACGCCTGATGCGCACACGAGCATGGAGCCCGCTGGCACTGCTGATTATCGGCGTGATGCTCACGATTTCTTCTGCGCTGACCTTTGTTCCACGAATTCGCCATCCGCACTTAACGCGCGAACGCGGCCGCTGGCTTTCTCTTCTCGCGCTGCCGATCGGCATCGAGACGGGATTCTCTTCGGCTGGGGCAGGCGCGCTCGGCAGCATTCTGCTGCTCAACTTTTCAGAATTGCCGGCGGCTACGGTGGTCGGAACCGATTTGCTTTTGGGAATCGTCCTTGCCGTTGTGGGCAGCATTTTTCATCTGAGCTGGGGATCGATCAGCACCGTCTCGCTTCTGCGACTGCTCGCCGGAGGAGTTCCGGGTGTGCTCGTGGGCTGCGCTCTGGCAAAACGAGTTCCGGCGCAAAAGCTTCGCTTTGCCGTCGCGGCCGTCGCAGTGGTGCTGGGGCTGCAGTTGATCTGGATGGGTGGTTCGCCGCTGGTTCGAACAGACGTTGCAAAGACAATCGTGCATCAAGGGCCAAAGTCTTCAGAGGTGGTGAAGTCATCGGCATCAACTCCGCAGTCCGTTGCTTCCGCCGGCGTGCTGCTTCAAAGCTTCTACTCTCTTCCAATCGGCGTCACCTTCCTTGAGCACTGTTGTCGTTAGCTAAGCTCCTGCCGCACTTCCTTATTCAAGACCTTCCCTTCAACAGATTCGGAGAAAGAGCGTGTCGCGAAAGATCTATACAGCCGCGTGGTTAATTGCTTTTGCATTCCTCGTAACGGCGCAGTCTTTGTCTGCCCAGGGGGTCGGTGCTTCCATTTCGGGAATCGTGCACGATTCCACCGGGGCGTCGCTGCCAGCGGCGCAAGTGGTGATCAAGAACGTTGAAACTGGGGCTCAGCGAGAAGTTGTGACCGACGATTCCGGCCGGTACTCGGCGGCGTCGCTGCCGGTTGGCACATATCAAGTTCGCGTGCAGAAAGAAGGATTCAATCCGCAAACCAAAGCCGGCATTCAGCTTGTGGTTGGCCAGAACGCATCCGTGGACATAACGTTGCCGGTGGGAGAAGTGCGACAAGAAGTCACAGTCGTAGAAGTCGTTCCGCTAGTGAGCCTCACAACTCAGGATACGTCGGGATTAGTAAATCAGAAGCAGGTCAAAGAGCTCCCGCTCAACGGACGCAGTTACGATCAACTCCTCACGCTGAATCCCGGAGCAGTGAACTACACATCTGAACGCTCGGGCGGAGTGGGGACGTCGAACTCCGCAGTCGGGAACATGTTCGCCATCTCCGGTCATCGGCCGCAGGAGAATCTATTTCTGCTGAACGGAATTGAGTACACAGGTGCATCGGAGATCAACGTCACTCCAGGCGGCGCCAGCGGACAACTTCTCGGCGTCGATGCAGTGCGCGAATTCAACGTTGTGGCCGACACGTACGGCGCCGAGTACGGGAAACGTCCTGGCGCGCAGGTGAGCATTGTGACTGCCTCGGGCACGAACCAGATCCATGGAAGTGCTTACGAGTTTCTGCGCAACAACGTGCTCGACGCTCGAAATTACTTCGATCAGGGCGACACGCCGCAGTTTCAGCGCAACGTCTTCGGCGGCGCGCTGGGCGGACCGATTCGCCAGAACAAGCTCTTCCTTTTTGGGAATTATGAGGGCTTCCGCCAGCATCTTGCGTTGAGCGATGTGACGCTCGTTCCCGATAACGCCGCTCGAGCCGGGCACATCGCGAACGCAAATGGCACGCAGACCTATGTTGGAGTAGCACCTTCGGCAGCGCCGCTCCTGGGGCTATGGCCGGTCCAAAATGGGCCTGAACTCGGCGGAGGCATTGCGGAAGCGTTCAGCCATCCGCTGCAGACGATCCGCGAGGACTTCGGCACAACGCGGCTCGATTACAACATCTCGGATAAAGACACCGCCTTCGGCGTTTACACCATCGATGACAGCGCCGACGACACACCGTCCATTAATCCGTTGAGCCGCGTCGTGGAAAGCCTTCGCGAGCAGGTTGTGAGTCTGCAGGAGCAGCATCTGTTCTCAGCCACGGTCGTGAACACCGCGCGAGTCGGGTTCTCGCGAGCGAGTTACTTCTTCACCGGACAAACGCCAATCGATGTTCCGGGCTGGGTCACGGGCAATCCGGTCGGCGCAGTGGTGATCGGCGGCGGGACAGCGCTGAACGGCGCCTCACAGATCAGCCCTGCGGGAACCAACGCGGGAAGCAACCTGACGACGGCGCGCAATCTGTTCACGTATGAAGACCACGTGAACATCTCTCGAGGCGCTCACCAACTACAGCTCGGAGCATGGTTCCAGCAGATCCAGGCTAATGACAATCTCGCTCAGTACCAATATGGGCAGGCATCGTTTTCCAGCCTGACCAGCTTCCTGCAGGGTACCGTCTCTACGTTCACAGTCATCCCCGCTCCCACGCGCCTGAACTGGCGCTCGTTGGAATCGGCGGGCTACGTTGAGGACACAGTCAAGGTGAAACCCAATCTGGAACTGCGAGCCGGCTTTCGCTTCGAATCGACCAACGGCTGGAACGAAGCTAATGGACGAGCTTCAAATTATCTCTTCGACGGCAACGGTGTTATCCAAACGCAGCCGCGTATCGGCGGCTCTGCATTTACGAAGAATCGCGCTCAGTTTCTGCCGGAACCGCGCGTAGGAGTGGCGTGGTCTCCTTTTGGGAATTCAAGGACCGTTGTTCACGCCGGGTTTGGGATCTATCGGGCACTGCTCGACAATCTCGATTACCGTCTCGACCAAACTGCGCCCTTCAATGCGACGCAGACGTTCAACAACGTTCCGCTCGCAAGCCTGCAAATCGCTCCTGGGAGCTCGACGCCTGGAGGCAGTCTGATCTCGCCAAGCGGCATTCAACCGGACGCTTTTACGCCAACCATCCTGTCATACACACTGAAGATCGAGCGTGAGATCGTGGCGAACACATCACTGAGCGTCGGGTACGTCGGCTCGCATGGCTATCACGAGATGCTCTCCATTGATGCGAACGAGCCTCTGCCGACCATCTGCCCTGCAGCGCCCTGCCCATCGAATCTTGCTCCAGGAACGGTCTTCTACGCGAAAGGAGCGCCGCTGGGGAATCCACAACTCGCGAACACGACCACCTGGTTTTCCGAAGGAGTAAGTTCGTACAACGCGCTCGACGTCGATGTTCGACGCGCATTCAGCGGCGGCCTGCAGTTTCGCGGAACCTACACGTACGCCAAGAGCCTCGATGATGGCACTGCGTGGAACAGCAGCGTCGGAGCGAATGCTCCGGGATTCGTGATGTATCCGGCGAATCCCAAATTGGACTGGGGACCATCGACCACCGACGTTCGCCATCTCGCCGCGATCAATGCAACGTATGAACTTCCGATCGGAAAAGGGAAGCCCTTGCTCCGAAATGTAGAAGGATGGCAAGACAAACTGGCGACGGGATGGAGCCTGAGTGGGATTGAAACCCTCGAGTCTGGATTTCCCATTACCCCGCAACTAGGTTTCAATCCCACCAATAACGGCGACAGCAGAAACCCGATCCGTCCATCGTGGAATCCGAACTTTAGCGGGCCTGTAATCCTCGGAGCTCCAAATCAGTACTTCAATCCAAACGCCTTCATTGTTCCCATTTCGGGAACCTACGGCAATGTGAGTCGAGATTCGCTGACTGGACCCGGTCTGGCGCAGTTGGATCTTGCGCTCTCAAAGACAACCGCTCTGTTCGAAAAGGCACGACTGCAGTTTCGCGCCGAGGTCTTCAATGTGCTGAACCACACAAATTTCGCGA
>CAYNPS010000108.1:0-12049 GCA_964399125.1 uncultured Terriglobales bacterium | reverse complement strand
AACGGTACTCCGAGCGTGCCGACGTTATTGGACTTCAAATCATAAATTCCGGCTCGCAGGAATGCGGCGCCGTTCGGTACATCGATCTCTTTGTGAATCTGTAAGCCGCTGCGTTCGACGCTCGCGTAATCTTTCTCGGGAATTTGTATTTCGCTTCTTCCCACAACGGCATTGAGCAGATTGCCTTCCGTATCGTAGGCGGCCAACATTACTTCGATCGCTCCTCGCCGGACGGCGCCTGCATCGAGTTTCAGGTCGCCGGGTGCAACGGCGAAGTCGATTCCGTAACGCGTAAGCGAACCTTTCATCTCTTTATTTAAGCCAATATGTTCGGCATTGGGTCCAGGTTGGGGAGTGGTAGGTTTCACTAGAATCTTAAAAAGAACTTGACTGTAGTCTGGCAGGTTCCGTCCCATGAGCTGCAGCATGGGATCGGTACTCTGCTTCGCTGTGGCTGCCTGTGCTGTCGCAAGTTCCTCGGCATAGTATCCGCGACGGTATGACAGCGTTGCTTTCCCGCTGGCGAGCCTTACCTGGATGTGCCGATACTTTCCATCGAAAGTTGCATTGGTTGGGGAGTAAGTCAGCGAATAATAGTGCGAGCCATTGTCGATGACGCGCTGCATCGCAGCACCGAGTCCGTTGGCGTTATAGAAAGCTTGGCCGCCGGTCTCTTTCGCGAGTTGCTCCATCACTGAATGGCTGGAGTCACGATTGAAGTCCTCATTGCGTGAATTCTGAATCTGATCCTGCACCACGGCTGAGCCTCGCTTTTCTCCAATTTCGACGCCGTTAGCCTGGTATGTCGAGTTGGTGGCAAGACCCTCGGCTCCGATCGGGTACAGCGCGACCTGCGCGGCTGCTAGTAACGCTGTCGTTTTTTGAATGTCCTCCTGGATGCTTTTTTCTCCGCCGAACGGATCCGTCAGATCGGGGTTCGGCAGAATGCCCGTCGGGAAAGATCCCGAAAACCACATCACGTTCTTGCGCCCGGGAATGGTCAAAAGATAGCGGGCAAGCTGCTGCAGCGCCTGCAGCGTGGCGCCGATGCGTGCGTCCGCAACAAAAACCTGCGTGTCGTTCATGAACATCTTTTCGGCGTTGACGGCCTCGACTGCCTCTTGCGTCTGAGACTGATTGGAGTTGGACGACCCAGCTTGATTCTCAATCAGGAAGTCCACTCGACGCTGGTTTGCCTGTTTCTCAACATCGGACGGAAGCAATGCGGAAGCCTGAGTTCCCGCTTTTTGGCTGTTGATGGCTGCGAGCAATGCAGCGGAATCGGTTGTGACACCTTGCAGCATGCGTAGCCGTGAGGCCAGCGTGAACACTGCCACGCGAGTGTTCGGCGGAATCGTCTTTAGTTGCTTGAGCATCTGCTCGTGAACGTACAACTGGTCCGGCAGTGGCGTGTTCAGCGAATCAAGCAAAAGTACATTGATAGCTTCGGTCGATTGAGTGCGAGGAAAGTTCGTGTACACATTGGGAGGCATAGGCGGCAGCTCGATGGGGCTGATGGCTGTGCCGCTGTGCTCCTCGAAACTGGCGATGCTCTGCGGTTTCCCATCTTCCAGGACTTCGAAATCCTCTTGCGTCAGTCCCGTAATGGGATCACCCTTGCCATTGGTTGCGACAACGTCGATCGCGACAAGATGCGTTCCCGTTTTAAAGGTGGGGATGCCGGCGTTGTTTGGTAGAACATTGCCGGACTGCGCCGCCATCGCCAAAGACGCGCCGGCCATTACTAACAAAACTATGCAGCGTGTAAACATTCCCCACCGTATTCGCTAGGACCCTTATCACAATGAATTTCCTGGAGGACTATGTGTTACTCCCAGTACGGTTCTTTGACATGAATAGGCCGCGGCTGTCCGGTAATGAGGTGTTGCCGGTTCATTTCGTTGGACTCGGGAGGAGGAATGGTGAGCAGCACGGTTTGCCTGACGGCTGGAATTCCATCAATTCCACTCGAATTCCGTCGGGGTCGTACAGGTTGAATTGCCACTTGCCGTCGCGACCAATCTGCGCTTGAGAATGGCGGGCAGTAAGTCTGTCGCCTTGATACAACAGGGTCACCGATTTTTCCATGTTCTCGACGCCGAGAGAAAAGTGATCGAGCACACCGAGTCTCTCCTGCGTCATCGAAGCGGGAATGCCGGCTTTCTCCGAATCGTGTACCAGCATGTATTCGAGCCAGTCGGTGCCGTCCGGGACTTGCTGCGAGATCCAGTCGGTCACATCTTCCGTCCTACCGCCGTGCCAATATGGGCGGAAGCCGAGCACGGCGCGATAAAAGGCGTCTTCCGCCGATGCGTCGTGCACGAGGTATCCAATATGAATGATGCGACTGCTCAGCGGATTCTCCGGCACAGGCGCAGGATGCGCGGGCGGCTGCACGAACTGAACCTTGTTTCCTTCAGGATCCTTCACCTCGAAGTACTGGCTTCCATCGCTTGCCTTTGTCACATCCGAAGGCACTTCCACACCGTGCGCTTGCAGGTACCTGCGCATGGCGTCTGCATCGGAGGTGTTGAACGCAGCATGATCGAGACGATTAATCGACGTCTGACCCGACGGCAGGGGCAACACTTCTATGAATTGAGAAGCGCTGAAGGAGTAACGGACGCCGGCGGGATTTTCCGGGTCCGGTCCTTTTACAGCACCCAGATCGTGGACATAAAAGCTTTCCGCGTTCGCCGGATCGGTGGTGTAAACAGCAAGGTGCGAGATGCCGGTGATCTTTGGTCGCTCTTGAGAGATTGCTCCAAGCGCCAGAGACAAAATGCTCACAATCAAGAGTGCAGTTCGTAGGTTCATTTTTGGTTCTCTATTTTTTTATCTGTCCTGCGATTTGGAGTACGCATTCAACTCAAGCAATTGGTGCGCCGGCAGCCTGGTAGATAGCTTCGATGGCGAGCATGTCCTTCAATCCTTCCTCGCCCGGCGTCGCCGGCTCCTTGTTGTTGCGAATGCAGTCGGCGAAATGCTCTGCCTCGATCTTGAATTGATATGGATGTTTCTCCGTGCTCACCTGCTCGATTGGCTTTCTATCGACTTCGCCATGCAGCCGGAGACCTTCGTAGTTAAACGCGGGCTCCATTACCAGATAGCCGCTTTCGCCGTTGATCGTGAGGATGCTTGGTCCGCGCTGGCCGTAGGAACATCCGCACGATGCGATGATGCCGGAAGGCATCTTCATCGTCCATTCCATGGACTGTTCCACTTCGCTGAAGCGGCCGCTGCGCTCACGTGTGGCCGTGACGCCAGTAAAATTCGCCGGCTCCTCGCCGGTGATATGGCGAATTGCGTTCAGCGGATAAATTCCCAAATCGAGGAGCGAGCCGCCACCGCCGAGGGCTTTCGTTAGCCGCCATGCGCCAGCCGGCTGCTGCCCGAAGAAGCCACCATGGAACGATTGCACTTGGCCGATCCGGTTCGACTTAATGATCTCGATCGCCTGATTCCACATCGGCTCGAATTGCACACGGTAGCCGATCATTAGTTTGACCTTGGCTTGCCGGCAGGCGTCGATCATCTTGCGGCATTCGGCGCTCGAAATCGCCATTGGCTTCTCGCAGAGCACATGCTTTCCTGCTTGCGCGCCGCGTATGGTGTACTCGGCGTGCATGCCGTTCGGCAGACCCACGTAAATCGCGTCGATGTCCGGGTTGCTGCGGATCTGATCAAATGTCTCGTAGGTGTAGATCGAGCTCTTGGGAATGCCGTACATCGCCGAATACTTCGCGCCTTTGGTGTCGGGATGTCCGGTGACAAGCGCGGTGATCTTCGCGGTCTGCGAGTTTGCGCATGCTCGCATGAAGATGTCAGAAATCGTGCCGAGCCCGACCGCCGCATAGCCGACCGGTTTGTTGGCGCTTGTATCGAGGTTCGTGGGCAGGTATCTCCCTGCCACGGCAAGTGCGGAGAACTTCGTGAATTCGCGACGATTCATGTGCGTCTCCTCGGGCGCCAACACGATACCAAAAGCTTTAGCGTTGCGACTCTAGGCAACGCTCAACTTGAACGCTATCGCGTAATCTGAAGCCGGCTTCTGCTGAAGCCGATTGATGTGCAGTCCATCATCAGCTTGTCTGAAGGAAATTCTTTCCGCCGAGCCCAGCATTTCCACGTTCGTTATTTTTGTACTTCCATGTGCAGCTTGCGACCCGAATGAGCCAAGGACTACGTCGTGCTCAGGCCATCCGAGCACGATGGCATACACGATCGTGCCCGCCTTATTGCGCGTGTAGCGAACGTCACTCGCATCGAGCTGTTGTATGGAATGACCCTGGAAGGAGCCTGCTTTAATCATGTGCGGACCTTCGCCGTAGACATTCCACGGCCGAGTACCATAAATGGCTTCGCCATTGATCTTGAACCAGGCTCCAATGCGCTCGAGAATGAGCCTCTCCTTTTGATCAATAGTGCCGTCAGGCTTGCCGGGAATGTTGAGCAGGAATGTTCCGTTCTTGCTGACGGTGTCGATCATCCAGTGAATGACTTGCGCCGGCGCCATGTATCCGCCATATTCGCCATCGCGGTCGAACAATCTCCGCTGATAATGCCACTGGCCAATGCACGTCTCAGATTGCCAGGGATAAGTCTGGATGCCGGTGGTGAGGCCACGTTCTATATCAGCTACTACTGACTTATAGAGATTTGGCGGAACGTCCTTCACATTGAGGACGGCTTCCAACTTTCCGCCGCGGATCGCCAGGCTGTGATTGTAGAAATAAGAGGCGATGTTCATCCCGCCCCAGCCAAGGGGCAGGAGAGTGTTGTCGAAGTAAAGCAGGTCGGGATCGTGCTGATCAATCAGGTCGCGAGTGCGATCGTAAAAGTCCTTGACGTAGGAAGGATCAGGCAACGCATCGAGGGGATGCGCTGGAGCGTAGAGTCTCTGCGGGTCAAGGCCTTCCCACCATTGTCCGCGCCCGTCGGCAAGTGTTAGATGACCGTCGTAGGGCTGGCCGGCGAAGGGGCCAAAAGAGTCGGTTCCATGGCTAGGTTGGAACCACCACCAGTTCCGCGCTGCATGGACGGTCACGCCGAAACGCAAATTCCGCTTGCGTGCTTCGGCTGCCCAAGTGCCGATCACGTCTCGGTGCGGACCAATTTTGGCCGCGTTCCATGGATGGAATTTCGAGTCCCAGGTATCGAAACCATCGTGATGGTTGGCCAGCGCAACGAAGAACTTCGCGCCTGCGGTCACGTATAGGTCCATGAGCTCCGACGGTTCCCAATTCAGGAGCGTCCATTGCGCGCAAAGGTCTTTGTAGCCGAAGCGGGTGGGCGAGCCGTAATGCTCAAGATGGAACTGATATTGCTTTTGCCCTTGGATGTACATGTTGCGCGCATACCAGTCGCCATCCTCGGGAACGCACTGCGGGCTCCAGTGATTCCAAATTCCAAACTTGACATCGCGATACCATTCCGGGCATTCGTACTGAAGAAGCGATTCCCAAGTTGGTTTGTAAGGGCCGTCGCCCTGTAATCCAGTGAGAGGTGCAATCATGGGAACGCCGTCATGCGATCCGCCTGGCACCGGCAAATTGGGCTGGAGTGGATCATACGCGGAGGCCTTGTAATCGTCAGGATTGAAACGCTCGGAAACGATCTGACCATTGCGGAACGCGTAGAACTGGCGCTCCTTTTCCGACATGGCGCAAAAGCTCGCGTAATCCTGCGTGAGTTTGTTGAAGCCGTCCGGGGATGTGGATGCAGCAGGCGATGCCGCTTGCGCGAAGCCTGCCACCGATCGGAAAAGCGGTGTTGCGGCGAGGCAGCTTAGCAGGTGAATAAATTTCCGCCGATGCATGATTGAAACCTCGTTTATCCGGACCTCAGCAGTTACAGCCTGCTACAACAACTCTGAAAGGCGCGTGTATTCACCGCACTTCTGAATTTGCAGCGACGGATTCCGTTGCAAATTGGTAAAGAGAGATGCTCACGGGAGGTACGGACAGTGTTTCCGCGGAGGCCGGCGTAGCCTTCTCCGTGACCTGAACCTCAGGAGCTTTGCCCAACACGTTGGCAGCATCGGGACTCGCTCCAGTCATCTCCCACACCTTTGGTTGGCCGGTCGCACGCACGCCTTTGATGTTCAAGCTTAGGGATTGAGGCTGTTCCGTTGCATTGACTATCGCTACAGTCAGAAATCTACGATTGGCGCTGAAAGCAGCGGAGATATCCAGTGGATACGTTGGGCTGCCAGGAGTGGTCGCAGGTTGTTCGCCACCGACGGGCCACTTGGGAGCAGGCTGTGGAGAATTACCACTAACCTCGACCGGAATAGTTCCAAAATGGTCTCGGTAGAGTTTGAACATCAATCCGGTTGTGTTGAGGCTCGCTTCAGTGGCGTTGAAGTTGATCGTGGAAACGCCCATGGTGAAAGCGGACATCTTGATGAAGTCCGTATGCCGAAACATTTCTTGCAGCACCATCGCATAAGCCAGGGCGAGTTTTAGATCGGTCGGTGTACCCGTATATGCCCACTCATCGATCGAGAGAAAAGTCTTTTTCTCTTTGATCGCGGGATACAGTTCCTGATAGTGTGCCCATTCTTCTGCCTTCACGCGGACTCGGTTCGAAGGTACGCGAGCCCATTCGATTAAGGATTGTTTCACCGGAACATATCCATAGCGCGGCGGCATGGTCGTCCCGCCGGTGTAGGGGTCGTGTTGGCCGATGTCCAAATCGAAGCGCGTACCGCTGCGCGCGTACCAGTGCTCGGTCACGCCATCGAATGTGCCCCAACATTTTGAGAAGAGTCCGCCAGTCCAGTCAGCATCCGTACCGAACTCGCCGATTACTTTGCCGGTAGCCATGCGGGCATTGCCGGTCACTGTCATTTCGTCCGGCATCGCACCCGATGCAAGGATCGTGATGGACGGATCGACTGCACGCATGGCTTTGACGAAATCGCGATGCTTGATTACCCAGTAACGCAGCGGCGTCCAACCGATTTCCCAGAAACCATACGGCTCATTGCCGACATTCCAGTACTTAACGTGATATGGCTCGGGATGTCCGTTACGCGCACGCAATGCGCCCATACGCGTGTTTGCCGAACCGTTGATGTACTCCACTTCTTCTGCTGCCGATTCAGCGCCGCCGAGACCTGCATTCACCGTGATGTAAGGCTCGACGCCGAGCAGCTTGCACATCTCCATCAACTCGTCCATGCCGACGTCGTTGGGTTGCATGGCATTCCATGCGTAATCCCATGTTGGCGGCCGCTTGTCGGGGTCGCCGATCCCAACGTGCCAGTCGTAATCGGACAGGAAATTGCCGCCGGGCAGTCGCCAGAAGCCGGAGTTCAGTTGGCGGAGCACAGCGATTGTGTCAGGGCGGAAGCCGTGAAGGTTGTCCGCGGGCATGAGCGATATTGTCCCAATATGGAACGAACCGGTGCCGGTACCGACAATCTCGAGACGAGCGTCATCGCTGTCCGACAGTGCCGTGAATTTCAGCGGAAACTTTGCATATTCAGAATGCAGAGCTGGCACCGTGATCTCTTGCCGGGGTTGAGCGCCAGCGCCCCAGACGAGGCTAATTCTCACTTTTGCGGCCGGCGTTCCAGCGAGGTAGATTCGGCCGACGTAAGACTTGCCTTTGCGCACCGCCAAGCCGGACTGCTCGATCCCATGCGGCGTCGTACCTTCCAGCTTGATTTCCGGAGAATGTTCACCGACAAAGGCGTGCGAGGAGTCCATGGTGATGAACTCGTCGGCACCTACAGGCCGCCACTTCTTATATTGCATCCTCTGACGGATAGCATTCGGCGCTCCAGCAGGTTGAGCTTCGGGTTTTGAGTCGATCGGAAAATAGAACTTACGGTCGTCGAGCATCTCGCTCCACAGCGAGTGATTAATAAGGTTGCCGATGTGCTCGATGAACATCCCGTACATGTATTTCGAAATGGGCTCTTTCACCTGTGTTGCATCGATGGTGGCCATGATCGGAGAAGGATGAGCATCGACCTGGGCCTGAGACCAGCAGGAGACAGCAATCGCAGCTGAAATCAGAGAGAAAACTCTGAGCTTTGTAGCGATGGCGGAGAGTGTCAAGTTCCCAGGTGCCTCAAACGTTTTAGATCATAGCGGCCCGAATTTTATATCCTTCCGAACATCTGTTGTCAACGTCGGTAAAGTTATCGATAATAGCCGCTTGCATTGGCACAACCAAGCTGCAAAACAAGTGCACACCTTCCGGGAGAACACATGAGCCATTTTGGGAAATTCATATTGGCTGTCGCAACGACCTGCATCGGGATTCTCGTTTCCACCTCGTCAACCGCACAAGACAATTCCAACCTTCCGTACATGAATCCGAAGCTTTCACCCGAGGAGCGCGCCACGGATCTGGTCCACCGCATGACTCTGGCGGAGAAAGCTTCTGAGATGCAGAACAACTCCGCGGCAGTGCCACGGCTCAAGATCCCTGCCTACCAATGGTGGAGCGAAGCGCTGCACGGCGTGATCAACGAAGGCGTGACTGAATATCCCGAACCGATCGGGCTTGCCGCCACATTCGACGCGCCGGGGATTCACACCATGGCGGCCCAGATTGGGATTGAAGGCCGCATCAAGCATGTGCAGAACCTGCGCGAAGGGCACACAGGCATTATGGGAGGCCTGGATTTCTGGTCCCCCAACCTCAACATCTTCCGTGACCCGCGCTGGGGCCGTGGACAGGAGACCTACGGAGAAGATCCCTTTCTCACCGGCCGCATGGGTGTTGCTTACGTGACCGGACTGCAGGGTGACGACCCCAAATACTACCTTGCCATCGCAACCCCAAAGCATTTCGCGGTGCACAGCGGGCCCGAGCCTACACGTCATTTTGCGGACGTCGACGTAAGCAAGCACGATGAAGTTGACACCTACGAGCCCGCGTTCCGCGCTGCGGTCGTCGAAGGAAAGGCCGGGTCGGTGATGTGCGCTTACAACGCCATCAACGGCCAGCCGGCTTGCGCGAGCCAGTACCTGCTCCAGAACCAGCTACGCGGAAAGTGGGGCTTCCAGGGATACGTGGTTTCCGACTGCGATGCGGTCAGAGATGTCGCAGCCAATCACCGCTATCGCCCGACGCAGGCGCAAGGCGCTGCGATCTCGGTCATCCGCGGCATGGATAACGAGTGCGTGACCTTCACTTCCCGTTTTGGAGAACCGGTGGAGAAGGCATATATCGATGCTGTCCAACAAGGGTTTCTACCGGAGAGCGACTTAGATACCGCGCTCATTCGCCTCTTCACCGCGCGCATCAAGCTCGGCATGTTCGATCCGCCGGACATGGTGCCCTACACGAAGATCGATGAGAAGGAGCTCGACAGTGCCGAACATCGCGCAGAAGCGCTGAAGCTGGCGAATGAATCCATGGTCCTGCTGAAGAATGATGGGCTTCTGCCATTGAAACCGGGAATCAAGAAGATTGCCGTCGTTGGGCCGCTTGCCGACCAGACCAAGCCGCTCCTGGGAAATTATGCGGGACAGCCCACGCATATCGTCTCCATCATGGATGGCCTCAAGGCTGAATTCCCCAATGCGTCCATCAGTTTCGTTCCGGGAACGCAGTTCCTGAGGACCGATGGAAACCCAGTTCCAGATGCTCTGCTCACCACTCCGGATGGCAAGCGCGGCCTTCAGGCCGACTACACCGAGGCCATTCGCCGCGGGCCGCCTGAGGGAGCGAAGCCCACGCCGCTTGTCACTCGCACCGAACCCAATGTGAGGCTCACCGACACGAACCTGCCAGCTGAAGTCGCGAACAAGAAGACCTTCGGAGTGCAATGGACGGGATTCCTTACACCTACGGAATCTGGTGACTTCCTCCTCGGCATTCGTTGCCAGGGATTCGGAAGGGTGGCCGTGGATGGCAAGCAGGTAGCAAGCGCATTCGGCGGTGGCACGCGCGGACTCTCGGCGGGAGTAGGCCGCGTCCATCTCGAGAAGGGCCGCAAGGTCGCGCTCGAGATCTCCTACGGAACCAGGAACAGCGCACCGCGTGCGGAATTGATCTGGACGAAGGCGAACAATGCGCCATCGGCGGAAGCCATCGCTGCCGCGAAGAACGCAGACGTTGTGATCGCGGTTGTGGGTATCACCAGCCAGCTTGAGGGCGAAGAGATGCCGGTCAGCGAACCTGGATTTTTAGGCGGAGACCGCACCAGTATCGACATGCCGCAGCCGGAAGAAGACCTGGTGGAAGCGGTGGTAGGAACCGGTAAACCGGTCGCTGTCGTTCTCATGAACGGCAGTGCGCTCGCCGTCAACTGGATCAACGAACATGCCAACGCGGTTCTTGACGCGTGGTATCCCGGTGAAGAAGGCGGCACAGCCGTGGCGGAAACTCTAAGCGGCAAGAACAATCCTGCCGGTCGGCTGCCCGTTACCTTCTATAAGGGCGTCGATCAGTTGCCAAACTTTGAAGATTACGGGATGGCGAACCGGACTTACCGTTACTTCACCGGCAAGCCACTCTATCCGTTTGGTTACGGCCTTAGTTATACGAAGTTCAGCTATAGCGATCTCGCAGTACCGACGCAGAGTACTCCCGCAGGACAGCCGGTGGGCGTCGACGTAACGGTTACTAACACGGGCAAGCTCGCAGGAGACGAAGTTGTGCAGCTCTATCTCAAGTTTCCACCGGTCAAGGGCGCGCCCCGCGTCGCGCTGCGCGGATTCGAACGCATCCATCTCGATCCCGGAGCAAGCCGAAAGGTTCATTTCGACCTCAGGTCGCGCGATTTGGGCATGGTCACGGAAGAGGGAGATCCGATCATTCCACAAGGCGATTACACCATCAGCATCGGCGGCGGTCAGCCAGATACAGGAGCTCCAGGCGTAACCGGCCAGTTCCACATCGATGGACAATATACGTTGCCCGAGTAGAGCTGATTAGAGATCAAGTCCAACTAATTAGGAGAGGACATTGAAGCAGGTTGGGATCACGTTAATAGTTTTGTTCGCCAGCTTTTGCTGCGCGCAGGAATCCGGCGATTTTCATTCGGCTTCAACCAATGTATGGGGAGCGGAATACCCCAAAGTTGATAGTGCAGGGAGAGTCCAAATTCGCGTGAAGGCTCCAGATGCAACAAAGGTGAAGCTCAACTTCTGGAGTGGACCTAAGGTCGATATGCAAAAAGAGTCGGACGGATTCTGGACGTTCACTACTGAGCCTCTCGTTCCCGGTTTGCACTATTACACAGTGAACATCGATGGCGCTGATGTGAGCGACACGAACAGTGAAGCGTTCTTTGGCGGAGGCAAATACGCAAGCGCCGTGGAAGTTCCCGAACCCGGGAGTACTTACTACTTACCCGAGGATGTCCCCCACGGGCAGGTGCGCGAGGTCTGGTACAACTCCAAAGTCACGGGAACGTGGCGGCACGCGCTCGTCTATCTGCCGCCGAACTACGACACGCAGACGAAGATGCGTTATCCGGTGCTCTACCTCCAGCACGGTGGAGGCGAAGACGAGACAGGCTGGATTCGACAAGGCCACGCAAATTTCATTCTGGATAATCTCATCGCCACTAAATCTTGCAAGCCAATGATCATCGTAATGGGGTATGGCTATGCGCGGCGTGCGGGGCAAGCTCCACCTGATCTGACGGGGAAACCGTTTGGCTCGCCCGAAATGATGAAAGCCATGCGTGACATGTCTGCCGCATTCGAAGACGATCTTACGCAGGCTCTGATTCCCTTTGTCGATTCCACCTTCCGCACGATTGCGGATCGCGATCATCGTGCGATGGCCGGTCTTTCCATGGGAGGGATGCAGACATTCCAAACTACTTTCGACCATCTCGATCTCTTTTCCTACATCGGCGGATTCAGTGGCGCAGGCGGAATGCTCATGATGGGAGACAGGAAACTAGATCCCAAAACGGATTACAACGGAGTATTCGCCGATCCCGCTACCTTCGCGAAGAGAGTACATCTTCTTTGGGTTGGAGTAGGTACCAAAGAGCCCGAGAGGATGCGGGCAGGCCTCTTACGGCTGCATTCGTCTTTAGAGGAAGCAAACATTCAGCATGTCTTTTACG
>CAYNPS010000107.1:0-12129 GCA_964399125.1 uncultured Terriglobales bacterium | reverse complement strand
GATGAGATCAAACAGAACCGCCGGCGGTAGCCGGCGGGGCAGCCGCGGGTTTTGCGGCTGCGCTTCTCGACGCCTCACACTAGTACCCGCTCGGAGCTGGCCATTCGGCCATCTCCGACCCGCCGCCTACCGGCGCCGGTTCCGTTATTGTTTCTTGAACTGCCCGAACTCCTGCTGAAGCTCGTGCAGCTTGCGGCGGAGATCGGCTATCTCAACTTCAAGTCTGCCGATGCGATCGCCATCCAGGGGAGTTGTCGCGGAACTGCCAGCGGGAGACGCATTCTGCTGCGGCTCGCCCGACAGCAGATGTGCGTGGCGCGCTTCTTTGGTTCCAGGCTGGCGCTGCAAGACTTTGACCAAGGGAGGTTCGCGTTCCATGAGGCGGCGCAGAGTGGCTTCAACATCGTCGAGGTGCTCGAAGCGGAACATGCGTTCGGTGCGCCCGCGCAATTCGCCGGGAGTCTGTGGACCGCGCAGCAGCAGGACACAGAGCAGCGCGGTTTCAGCGCGGGTGAAATTAAAGACTTCCTGCAGACGATGCTCGAATTTCGTGACTCGGCTATCGGCGCCGCGGGCCGGGCCGGCCAATCGCTGACTTTGTAAGCCCTCGAGAGCGTCGCGTACCGCGTTCTCGTCAAGATTCATGACCGGCTCGCGATTATTCTTCTGATTGCAGGCGTTCACCAGCGCGTTGAGCGACAGCGGGTAATAGTCGGGCGTGGTGATGTCTTTCTCGATTAGAGAGCCAAGGACGCGAGCTTCGACCGTGGTGAGGCGAATATCCATGCAGACAGACTAGAGCATGATCGAAGAGCGGGGAAAGGCGAACACGAAGGTCACGAAGGCTCGACATCAGAGGTCACGGAGAAATCTTCGTGACCTTAGCTGCCCGGACTTCGTGACCTTCGTGTTCGCCTTTCTACTCCGCCGAGGTCACTTGTTTCAAATACCGGTAATAAAACTCGATTCCGTCGTAAAACGATTTCACCGGCAGCCGTTCATCTTTGCCATGCGCACGAATATCGTTGTTTTCCAGTGCAAGACCGGAGATGCCGTAGGTCGGCAGTCCGGCCGGAATCGTGTACACGGCGTCCGAGGCGCCGGTCGCCATCGCCGGCACAACCGGAGTGCCGGGCCACATCTGCTGGGTGACGGCTTCGAGTGGCTTCATCACCTGCGGCAGCAGTGGAGGCGGTGGAAACGACTTGCGCTGCGATGGTCCGGTCTCGATCTCGCCGTTGCTGCCGACGTCGTTCACTGCGATCTTAGGATCATTGAAGATCTTCGTTAACATCTCGCGTGTCTCGTCAATTCCGTGACCAGGCAGGATGCGACAGTTCACGTTTGCGTGCGCAGTTTGCGGGAGCGCGTTGTTTGCGTGCCCGCCGTCAATGCGAGTGGCAACGCAAGTTGTGTGCATGAGCGCGTTGTTGATCGGATCCTGCGAGAGCCTTGCAATCGCCTGCTGGTCCGGAGGGATGGAGAGAATCGCTTTCATATCCGAAGCTCTCCGCCCATGCTCGATCTTCGACATCTGCCCGAAGTAGGCGCGCGTAACGTCGTTCAGCTCGAAGGGGAACTGGAATTTCTCGAGGCGCGAGAGCGCGTCGGCGATGTGATAGATGGCGTTGTCTGGAACGGGAAGCGAGCTGTGTCCGCCGGGATTGGTCGCTGTGAGGCGATAGTCGGAATACAGCTTTTCCGTGGCGTCCATTTCCATCATCAGCGGCTTGCCGTTTTCCAGTTGCACTCCGCCGCCGTCGGGATTCAGGACGAACTCGGCATCGATCAGCTCGCGGTGATTTTTGACCAGCCACTCGACTCCGTTGGAGCTTCCGCCTTCTTCATCGGCCGTGAGCGCGAGGATGATGTCGCGATCAGGACGGTAGCCTTCTTTCTTGAAGCGGATCATGGTCGTGACCAGAATGGCATCGGCGCCTTTCATGTCCTGCGTGCCGCGTCCGTAGTAGTAGCCGTCTTTTTCGACGAACTGAAATGGGTCGGTCGTCCAGTCGCTGCGCCTGGCTTCGACCACATCGAGGTGTCCGATCAGCAGAACCGGTTTGTGCTTGCCGGTTCCGTGCAGGCGGGCGACCATGTTCTTCTTGCGATCATTCGGACCAAGAACTTGAAGATCCGAATCGGGAAATCCGGCATCGCGCAGACGCTGCGCCATGGCTTCGGCCGCAGTGGTCACGTTGCCGACGGAATCGGTGGTGTTGATCTCGATGAGCTGCTTGAAGATGTCATGAGCAAGCTGGCGTGTGGAGTTGTCGAGCTGCGCCGATGCAAACGGGGTTGACGATAGTACCAAACAGACAATAGAAATGAAGGCTTTCAATCTGGTCTCCACAATGGAATCGGAGGTTCAGTTTAAATGACGATCGGTATTTAACGGCATGCCGGAGCACATCGCGGGGCGGGAGGTCCAATCGATTATTGATTGAGAAAGCTCTCAATCGCCTGTCATCCTGAAGCGCATCTTTTGCGCGAAGGATCTCCCGAGATGCTTCAGGTTAAAATGCGCTTGCCTGGCTCCGAGAGAAAAATTGCGTTCATGGCCAAAGAGCCCGGACAGTGCGTTTCCCCCTGAGACATTGCGGGAGATCCTTCGCGCAAAAAACGCGCTTCAGGATGACAGGTCCTGCAGGGAGTCGCGGTGCGAGCATTCGGGCTGCGGGTCGGCGTTTACTGCTGAGTAACTGCATCTCCAGGCCTTCAACTCCAAAAGCCGCAGACACTTTCGTTATGCTCGCATTGCGGGATTTTTGCATCGAATAAGGGTTAGATTCAGAGTAGCTATGAAGTCTCTTGGCCTCATCTTGCTTGCGGGCTGCGCATTGTGGGCGCAAGACTCGCCGCAAACGAATTCGATTGCGATGCGCGCCGACGCAGCTCCGCGACCGCTCACATGGAGGGAGGGATCGGAGATTATTCAGACTGCGCGGCGAAACATCGCTCAGCTCGATCCTCAAGAAGACTGCTCGCACCTGGTCCACGACATTTACGAAATGGCGGGCCTCCACTACTCTTATGTGCCTTCGACCGATCTCTACCGAGGAGTTGACGCCTTTGAACGAGTGCGTGCCCCGCAGCCGGGAGATTTGATTGTCTGGCGAGGACACGTCGGCGTAGTCGTCGATCCCACTGAGCACTCTTTCTATAGCTCGCTGAGTACCGGACCGAAAGTGGACACCTACGATTCGCCGGCTTGGAGAAGCCGCGGTCCGGCTCGTTTTTTTCGTTACCTTCTTCATCCCGGCGAGCGGGTTCCATCCGCTTCGACAGTGACAACGGCCGCCGTCGCAGAACCAGATATTCCCGAATCGGAACCGCCATCGGATACTCCGAAATCCAGCAGGGCAACTCAAGCCGCGTCGCCTCTCCGGCCGGAAAGCACAGAGGTTGTCCCTGTAAATCGCGACCACCCGACCAAAGCTGCATTCCAGCAAGGGCTGCTTCAGCTTTGGAGCAATGCTTCTGACGAACGACAGGACAGATGGGAGCAGGCCGCTGATGTGGTGATCGTCGAGTCGCTCAAGATCGTACGCCTGCACCTGCAGGGTAAGAGCGGAGATGTAGAAGCCCGAATCAAATCGGCAGGACACCTCACGTCGGATGCCGCCGAGGCGCGAGCGTCAAACCAGAATGTTCGATTGCATCTCGTTCGTCAGAAAAATGGGTGGCGGCTGGCCGACGTTTCGGGGCGAATGTATCTGAGCGGGAACGCAGCGGTTATCGCTGTGTCTGATCGCCTCTCCGGCATAGCGCGCGAGAACGCTTCGCGCACTGAACAGGTGCAGACCGCGAATCTGCTGAACGCGATCCTGCACTAATACTCAAATAATGGAATGGCTCACTTTCCACTGTTAGTCGCCAACTCTACACTGTAGCTCATGGTCATCCTCGCTTCCGCGTCTCCACGCCGCCAGGAGCTTCTACGAAATGCACTGATTCCCTTTTCGGTACACGCGTCGAACGCGCCGGAAGAGCATCGTCCAGGAGAGGCCCCGGAGAGCTGTGTTCGCCGGCTTGCTTGCGAGAAGGCAAATTTGATCGCTCAAAAAACAGACAGCAACAGTCCCATCCTCGCCGCCGATACGGAGGTCGTGCTCGATCTCAGGAGCGGAGCTCCGCTGGGAAAGCCTCGCGACGCCGCTGACGCCACGCGCATGCTGCAGATGCTCAGCGGCCGGAATCACTATGTGATCACCGGTGTTTGTCTGATGTGGAAAGAAGCAGGTAGGTGGCAATCAAAGGATGACGCGGAAACCACGACGGTGTTCATGCAACCGATCAGCGGCGAGGAGATTTACGCCTACGTCGCTACCGCCGAGCCGATGGACAAAGCTGGAGCCTACGCGATCCAAGGCGTAGCTTCGCGCTGGATCTCGCGCATCGAAGGTTGCTACTTCAATGTAGTTGGATTGCCAGTGCCGCTGGTCTATCGCATGCTGCGCGAGCATGCGCCGGAAGCGCTGAAGAGTTAGCGGAGGATCACACTGCAGGCAGGAGAAGACGAGCTACTTCTTTTCTTCTGTCGTTGTCGTGGTTCCTTGCTCGCCGTCTTTTACTGCGCTCTTGAAGTTCTTGATGCCTTCGCCGAGGCCTTTGCCGAAATCTGCCAGCTTGCCCGGTCCGAAAATCAGAAGGGCAATGCCGAGCAGAAGCAGCAGCTCGGGAATGCCTAATTTGCCGCCAAACATGAACTACCCCCAAAAGATGCTATACAGCTGATGATAGGCGGTTATGCCGCCTGCGTCAAAAGTAAACCCGCGTTCGTTGCGAAAGATGCGAGGGATTGAACACGGAGGGCACGGAGGACACAGAGGCTTTTCAAAGTCATTGGTACCGGTTGCCGTCAGGAATTCCCCCAACAGCGCTGCTCCTTGAGCTTTCTCTTAATGTGTTCCTCTCTCCTAGATGTTCAATGAGTTCAGACCGGCTGCTCGTCAAAGCCTCGCGTTCTGTTGAGTGTTGTGTTTAGCGTCATCGTCCTTGATAGGGATTGTTCTCACACAAAATTGGCCCTGTGAATGACAGAAAAATGAAACCTCTGTGTCCTCCGTGTCCTCCGTGTTCAATCCGTCTTAAAGGGACGCAATCAAGCCCGCCAATAACGCCGTTCGCGGAGCGATCTGGTCCAGCAGAATCGATTCGTTGGCCGCATGGGCGCCTTCGCCGACTGCACCAAGGCCGTCAAGAGTAGGGACTCCCAAAGCCGCTGTGAAATTCCCGTCCGAGCCGCCTCCGGTGGATTGCTCATCGACTTTGAATCCGAGTGACTGCGCTACTTGGGCGGCCTTGCGATACAGGGCTACTCCCTTTTCCGTTCGTTCCATGGGCGGGCGGTTGATCTGGCCTGTGACTTCGACTTTGCAGCGTGAGTCGCGCGGGCGAAGCGACTTCATTTTCTGATCGATCTCTCGGCCATCGGCTGCACTCTTGACGCGCACATCGACTTCGGCCCAGGCGTCGGCGGCAATCACGTTGCTGCGGGTCCCACCGCGGATCAGGCCCACGTTAGCAGTCATTCCGCGCTTGAGGTCGGTGAACGTGGAGATGGTCTGAATCTGGTGCGCGAGCTCGTGAATGGCGCTCGCACCCTGCCCCGGATCAACTCCGGCGTGCGCGGCTTCTCCGGTGACTTTGATCTCGTACACGCCCACACCTTTGCGCGAAGTCTTGACCGCGCCTTCGAGTCCCTGTCCGGGCTCAAGCACCAGCACTGCCTGCGATTCGAGCGCGAGCTTCTGCGTGATGGCACGAGAGATGTGGCTGCCAGTCTCTTCGTCCGAAACGAATAACATGCGAACCGGAGGATGAGGGCTGTGATGCTCGCGGAGCAGCGCCATGGCATGCAGGGCGATGGCGATACCCGCTTTCATGTCGAGAACGCCCGGACCCCATACGCGCCCATTGCTGATGTGAAAAGGCATCTGCTTGAGCGTGCCGATGTCCCAGACAGTATCGATGTGTCCGAGCAGCAGGACGGGTTTGTTGTCGTTCACTCCGGGAAAATCGGCTTGAACGTGATTACCGGTGTCTGTGGCGGAGTGTATCTGAGCGTGTCCGCCGTAGTGTTCGAGGCGGGATGCAAGGAATTCAGCGAGGTGATCGAGCGCGGCCTTGTCGCTGCTGGGAGACTCCATCTCGACCATGGCCTTCAGGTCCGAGAGGAGCTGGTCCTGCCGCGCGCGCGCGTTTGCAAGCGAAATCATGCGCTGTTGAGCTTACCATCCAGCATCGATTCGCCAAGTCGTCAGGCGAGAAACTATAATTTCCCGCTTAGGAAAGACAAGAGCGAACACGGAGGGCACGGAGGAGACGAAGGTTTTGTTTCTGTGTTCGTGAACTGCTTCGCCGATTCTCAGCACGACATAAGCGATTCGGAAACCAGAAGGAGAGCCTCTGTGTCCTCCGTGACCTCCGTGTTCAAGCCTGACCATGACGATAGAAAACCAGAGCGGCGTCTCTACGGTCGAATCTGAAGCTCCCGCGATCGAGAAGAAGACGCTCGACATCACGGAAATTCAGGCGATTTTGCCGCATCGCTATCCGTTTCTGCTCATTGATCGTGTGATTGAGATCGAACGCAAGAAGCGGATTGTGGCTATTAAGAATGTGACGGCAAATGAGCCGCACTTCACGGGACACTTCCCTGGCTACCCGATCATGCCCGGCGTGCTCATCGTGGAAGCTATTGCCCAAGCTGGAGGAGCGCTCTTGCTCACGGAGATTCCCGATCGCGATCAGAAGCTGATGGTCTTCACGGGAATCGAACGCGCAAAATTCCGCAAGCCGGTCACGCCTGGCGACCAGCTTCGCGTGGAGGTTGATGTCCTCGCCTGGCGTTCGACTGCAGTGAAGATGCAGGGCAATGTTTATGTCGGCGACAAACTGGCCTGCGAGGCGACGGTCACATGTCAATTGGTGAGCCGCCCTGCGTGAGCGCCCGCATTCATCCGAGTGCAATCGTCGATCCTGCTGCGCGCATTCCTGAGAGCTGCATCATCGGTCCCTTCTGTGTTGTAGGCGAGGACGTCGAGATGGGCGCCAACTGCGAGCTGGTCTCGCACGTGGTGTTGAAAGGACCAACCCGTATCGGGAACTCCAATCGCGTGTTTCCTTTTACAACGCTTGGACTCGAACCGCAGGATCTGAAGTTCAAAGGCGAGAAGACTCGACTCGAGATCGGGGACAACAATACGATTCGCGAGAGTGTGACTATTCATCGCGGTACGCCCGCCGGCGGAGGCATCACTCGCATCGGCAGCAATTGCCTGATCATGGCTTACACCCACATTGCGCACGACTGCGTCATTGCCGATCACGTCATCATGGCTAACGCAGCCACGCTCGCCGGACACGTGACGGTTGAGGAGTATGCGGTTGTCGGCGCGCTCTGCCCCGTACATCAGTTCGTTCGCATCGGTGCCTACTCCTATATCGGTGGCGGCACAACCATTACCCAGGACGTGCTCCCGTTTTCACTCACGAGCGCCAAGCGTGATGTTCATGCTTTTGGAATGAACTCAGTGGGCCTACAGCGCAAGGGATTCACCAAGGAGCGTCTGCGCAAAATCCACTCTGCATATCGCCTGTTGCTCAGTTCCAAAATGAACATAGGGGAGGCGATCGAGAAGCTCAAAGCCCAAAGCGATCTCGGCGAAGATGTCGAGCGTCTAGTGAAGTTCGTAGAGGGATCGGAGCGGGGAATCCTGAAATGAAAGCGGCACTCGGCATTCGGCACTTGGCATTCGGCAAAAGACGCGTTTTCGTGAACGAAAAGAGCGTCAAAATGCGGCTCCTGGTCGAATGGCAATTGCCGATTGCGATGAGCCCGTATTCGATCGCCCGATGACCCGATCACTCGATTCCCCTGGCCCGCTTGGTCTAATTGCCGGCAATGGACGTTTTCCCTTTCTGGTACTTGACGCCGCTCGGGCCAAAGGCGAACGGGTTGTCGTCGCCGCCATCAAAGAAGAGACTGAGCAGGAGATCACAAGACGCGCTGCGGGTGATTCAGAAATTCGTCTCCATTGGCTTTCGCTCGGTGAACTCTCAAAACTGATCGATACCTTTCATAAAGAGGGCGTTGCGCGCGCCATCATGGCGGGGCAGGTGAAACACAAGCAGATCTTCTCCAGCATCCGCCCGGACTGGAGACTGGCGAAGCTGCTGCTCTCACTCGGCACGCGCAATACCGACTCACTGCTAGGTGCTGTCACCAAGGTGCTTGCGGACGAAGGCATCACGATGCTTAGCTCGACTGCGTATCTGGAGCCGCTGCTGGCGAAAGCAGGAGTTCTTACGCGCCGAGCGCCAAACGAAGCTGAACAGAAGAATATCGATTACGGACGTAGAGTCGCTCGCGAGCTGGCGCAGCACGATATTGGACAGACCGTCGTGATTGCAGAATCAGCATGCGTTGCCGTCGAAGCCATGGAGGGCACTGACGCGACGATTCATCGCGCGGGCGAAATCATGCGCACGCTGCATCACGACGAAACTCCAGAATCATTTCTAAGCCGCGCCCTGACCGTGGTAAAAGTCGCGAAACCCAATCAGGATCTGCGCTTCGATGTTCCCGTAATAGGAATTAAGACCATCAAAACAATGAGCGAGGCAGGGGCTACCTGCCTCGCCGTCGATGCGCAACGATGTCTCTTTCTCGATGGTGACCGCATTATCGAATCCGCCGATGCAGCTAACATCACGATTCTGAGTTCTTCAACTTAGCCTGAGACGGCGCTGGCGGGAGCCACACCTCTCCTCGGCCAGGTCACTCGAATTGTGTCCAATCTAGGCTTAGGCGGCAGGAAGAATTTCTTCCTGATGCAGCTCGGCGGCTTTCGACTTCAAGCCTGACAGTGTTGCCAACGTGAATGCTTCTAGTGCCATGTTCAAGTCGCGAGCGGCTACGTCAAGGTGCTCTTGTTTTGTGAGCAGATTGCCGGTAATGGCCAATAGCCACGCGGAACAGATGTATCCTGCGGGTCTTTCGTATCCGAGCAGGATGCCGGCTCCTACTGCCATCTCAACCACGCCGACGATGCGCATGAACGCGCCTAGGCTCATCGGCAGTTTTTCTGCAACCATCGGAGAAAGGTACTTCTCCCAGTCGGTGAGTAAGTTAAAGAATTTATCTGCGCCTGCAGCGCAAGCGGTGGCTCCGAGAGTAAATCGCAGAGCCTTCGTCAGTCTTTCAAGATCTTCGTGCATGGCTATCGAGTCTCCCCGATAGTGCGATGCCAGACTAGCGGTGCTGGTGGGATGCTGTGTCGTTCGCGAATGCAGGTTCGCTGGGCCGGTCTTCCGTTGTGGGAGCTTCGGGCCCGAGTTCCTGCTCTTCAGCCGACAAATCGGCGAGAGCCTCGATTTTCTTCAGAGCTTCGAGACGATGTGTCTCTGCTCGCTTCTCGAACTCATGCAGCGACTGCATTACTACGCCCCTGCTTCGCCGCCTTCGCGATTTACCGTGACCTTCACGTGCGCCGTGACTTCGCGGTGAAGCTTGATTGGCACATGGAATTCGCCGAGGCTCTTTAGCGGATCATCGAGGTGAATCTTACGACGATCGACGTTGAAGCCCTTAGCTTCGAGGGCTGAGGCGATGTCAGCGGAGGTGACCGATCCGAAGAGGTGGTCTTTCTCGCCGACCTTGCGCTCGAACGCGAGCTGGACATCGTTGAGCTGCTGCGCGAGACCCTCTGCGCTGGTCTTTTCTTTTGCCGATTTGCGGACGGCAGCGGCCTTCATCTGATCGATGACAGCCTTGTTAGCGCGGCTCGCTTCAATTGCAAGCTTGCGCGGCAAGAGGAAGTTGCGGCCATATCCTTCGGCGACTTTCACGATCTCGCCGCGATGGCCTAGCTTTTCGACATCTTCTTTGAGAATGACTTCCATGAAAACAAGCTCCTAGCGGCTAGCTTCTAGCTGCTAGCCAAAATCGGATTGCGTGTGTCACGTTCCAGATCTCCTGGGCGCAACATTCGGTAGCTTGGAAACACCAAGCAGTCAGGAACATTCACGAACCGGCTAGTAGCTAGCAGCTAGTAGCCAGCAGCTTCTTTATCTTGCCGCAAACGGCAGCAGGGCGATGTTGCGCGCCTGTTTGATGGCTGCGCTCAATCTGCGCTGATGCGGCGTGCACACGCCCGTCAATCTCCGCGGGACGATCTTGCCGCGCTCGGCGACAAAGCCGGAGAGCAGGCGGACATCTTTGTAGTTGATGGCGTCAATCTTCTCGACGCAGAACTTGCAGACCTTCTTGCGGCGGAAGAACTTGCGTCCGCCTTCACGTCCTCCAGCGCCACCAGGGCCTCCGGGGCGTCCTTCACGACGTGGTCCGCGATCTTGACTTGCACCGGCTGCGCCGGCGGGTGTTGGTGTGTCTGACATATATCTCCTTGGAGCTGCTAGCGGCTAGCTACTAGCCTCTAGCTCGATAAATTCCACGGTGCGTCGTGCTTGTGCTTCTCGTGCACGGTCGAGAACCGTACAACTGCGAATTCGACACAACGGTTGGCAACTTGCATGGGCAGGCTAGAAGCTAAATGGCTGGTAGCCTGCAGCTTGTTTACGCCGTCGCCGCCGGTGCAGGTGTCGCTTCCGACGGTGCCGACGCCGGTTCTGATGCCGAGCGCTTTACCTTCGTCGCGCGGATCTGGGCGATCTTGTCCAGGCGCTTGCGCTCTTCATCTACGCGGACGCTGATGAACTTGATTACAGGTTCCGAGACGCGCAGTCGGCGCTCGATCTCGTGAATCGCTTTGCCATCGGCTTCGACTGTGAACAGCACGTAGAAACCGTCGTTGAACTTGCGCACCAGATACGCGAGCCGCCGTTTGCCCATGCGCTCGACGTTCTTCACAGTTGCTCCGGCCGTGGCGGCCTGGGATTCGAGGTTCGAGATCAGCTTATCGAGATCTTCCTCCTGCAGGTCGGGCCGGATAATAAACATCACTTCGTATGTACGTTGCATTCTGTTCTCTCTTCCAAAACTCTCATCCATCGGCACCCATCCCGGCGTGCCGGGACGGTACTGACTACTATGTCTCTTCTTTCTTCGGCTTTTGGTTGAAGCGATTCATTGCCGCAGCCACGCCGTCTTTCAAAATCGCCTCTACCGCATCGGCCGCACGGTCGATCAAGTCGCTCACGGCTTCGAGCTGCGACTTCTTAAACTGCCCGAGCACAAACTTCGCGCCGTCGCGCACCGGATGATCAGGTTGAATTCCCAATCTGATCCTGATGAATTCATCAGTGCCGAGCGAGCCTACCAGCGACTCGACTCCGTTGTGTCCGGCCGTTCCGCCGCGCTGCTTGATGCGCAGCGTGCCGAACGGCAGATCAAGCTCGTCGTAAACGACGATCAATCCGATTGCCGGCTCGATCTCGAACTCATCGACCAGCTTGCGTACCGACAGACCGCTCAGGTTCATGAAGGTCTCTGGCTTGGCCAGCATGACCTCGTGTCCAGCGATCTTCGTGCGGGCCGTTGCCGCCTGACATCTGCGGCTTGCGACATCGACGTTCGCGCGCTCCGCGACTCGATCGATGGTCAGAAATCCGAGATTGTGCGGCGTGAACTGGTACTCGATACCCGGATTGCCGAGACCGACAACCAGCTTCACTCCTATTTCTTGCCCTCGGCCTTCTTGCCGCCTTCAGGCTTTGCCGCCGGTTCAGCCGCAGCTTCCTCGGTCTCCTGCTTGCCCTTCTTGATGACTTCGGGCTCAGCCGGAGCCGCCGCCGCCGCTTCAGCGCCAGCCTCAGCCGGAGCCGCCTCGACAACTTCCTTCACCGACGTGATGTGCGCGACAGGCTGCGTCTCATCAGTCACGAACTTAATCTTGCCGCTGTGCGGGAGATCGGAGACGCGCAGCACCTGTCCGAAGACAAGGGCGGTGACATCGAGCTCGATTTGATCCGGAATATCTCCGGGCAAGCATTCGATCTCCACCTCGCGCAGCATCTGTTCCAGAATTCCGCCTTGCGTCTTCACGCCTTCTGGAACGCCGGTCAACTGCACCGGTACGCTCACGCGCAGTGCCTGGTCCATGGCAATACGCTTCAGGTCGATGTGCATCAGCGTTCCCTTAATGGGCTCGTACTGCCAATCGA
>CAYNPS010000106.1:5298-12185 GCA_964399125.1 uncultured Terriglobales bacterium | reverse complement strand
GGGCGGCTGGGCTTCAACCAGGAATCTCCTGGTAATGCCGGGCTGTTGAGTTCAACTGCAACTCCTTCGCGGCAGGTGCAGTTCGGGGCAAAGATAATCTTCTGAAACCAGCGATCAACGTTGCCACTTGAGTCGGGCTAAGCACGGTACTGGTCTGTCACCGGTGCCGGGCGGAGCAAGGTCCCGCCAAACTGCGGCTCATCAGTTGAAGGCGTCTAGTAATTGAAAAGCAAATCGTTTGACTAAGAGGAAGACAGGCGAGATCGCCTGTCCCACACAAAACCGGGCGGACAGGAATGTCCGCACCACACGGATGCCGGCTGCTCTCCTCAACCCTTCATTTCGATCGTGGGTGGGAGAACGTGAGTCGAGACACTTCAGAATTGTCAAGTTCAGGCTGTTTCGCCGCTTCCTTTGCCAACGCTAAATATGTCGCTCCCGCCAATGCGCCTCCCAAAAAGTTGGCAACAAGATATATCCAAAGGTTGGACCACGGTGAGAGTCCCATCAGCGAGATTCCCAATGCGACGGCCGGGTTGAATGCTCCGCCCGATATGCTCCCCACTGAGAATGCGCCCACGAGAACAGTGAAACCGATTGCCAAACCGTAGAACGAATTTCCCGTTGTGTCTTTCGATGTAGCCACGTTGAGCACAACGAAAACTAAAGCGAAGGTGAATAAGAATTCCGCCAGTAACGCTGGTCCGGTTGCTGGATGGATCGCGGTCACAGCGGTATTTGCGGTGAGGTATTTGACGGCGACGGCTGCCAACAGCGCTCCCACGCCCTGGAAAGCCATATAAGGCAAGACATCTTTGGTTTCGCACTTCCCGCGGATCCAAACCCCAAGCGTGACTGCGGGATTGTAATGACCACCGGAAATGTGTCCGCCCGCAAAGACCATGATCATCAGGGCGGAACCGATCGCCAGGGGCGCTATGACGCCTGCTGACTGCGGAATGACGGTGCAACCAACGGTAAGAACCAGAAAGAATGTTCCAATCAACTCGGTAGTGTACTTGCGCATCTTGGTGACCTCTCGATAAACAGTTTGGTTCGTATTAAGGTGCAGGCGGTTTATGTGGTCCAACCGCTTCCAGTTCGGGTTATGACGGGGCGGCGCACGAGCCCGGACGAGTGTTCACCGGTTCGGGCTCATTCACCATTATTCGGAGGCAGCAATCACAGCGAGGTGATCTTCACTGCTAGTCGTCTGCCGCAGCGTGATTTTCTTTCAGAACACTCTCAATGTTCAGGCCCAGTCCTCTGGCTACACCGACGCCGTACTCCGGATCGGCCTTGTAGAAATGGTCGATCTGGCGTTTTTGGATTCTGAGCGGAACTGAACTCATGCTCCCGACGATATTGCCGATGAGTCGTGCTCTCTCGTCGGACTTCATCAGACGAAACAGCGCGCCAGGCTGGCTGTAATAATCGCCATCGGAACGGTGGTTGTAGCGGTCTTCCATTCCAGAAATCTTGCGCGGTCGCTCTCGATAGGTTGGATCTTCAACAGGTCCGTTGAAGCTGTTAGGTTCGTAATTTACCGCCGCACCAAAGTTCCCGTCGAAGCGCATGGCGCCATCTCGATGGTAGGTGTTTATCGGGCACTGCGGCCTGTTCACCGGTAGCGCATCATAGTTCACGCCAATCCGGTAACGATGTGCGTCAGGATACGAGATCAGGCGCCCCTGAAGCATTTTGTCAGGCGAGTACCCCATTCCGGGAACGATGTTCTTCGGATCCATTGCCGCCTGCTCAACCTCGGCAAAGTAGTTTTCCGGGTTCCGATCCAAAACCAATTCGCCGACCTCGATCAATGGGTAGTCTCTGTGGGGCCAAACCTTGGTCAGATGAAACGGGTTGATGTGGTAAGTGTCGGCCTCTTTCTCCGGCATGATCTGGATGGACACGCGCCACTTGGGAAAATCACCGTTCTGGATTGCATTAAAAAGATCGCGTTGCGCATAGTCAGGATCCTGGCTGCGCATTGCGTCCGCCTGTTCACGCGTGAAGTTCTTGATGCCTTGTTTGGTCTTGAAATGCCATTTCACCCAGAACAGCTCATTCTTGCTATTGATCAGGCTGAACGTGTGGCTGCTGAAGCCATCCATGTGACGATAACCATCTGGAGTGCCACGATCGGAGAACAGGATCGTGACTTGATGCAACGATTCCGGCGACAGCGACCAGAAATCCCACATCATCGTAGGTGATTTCAGGTTGGTTTGCGGATCGCGTTTCTGCGTGTGAATGAAGTCTCCAAACTTCAGGGCATCGCGAATGAAGAAGACGGGAGTGTTGTTTCCGACCATATCCCAATTGCCTTCTTCGGTATAAAACTTCAAGGCAAAACCGCGCGGATCGCGCTCCGTATCGGCTGATCCCTTTTCCCCGCCGACCGTCGACATCCTGATGAAGGTCGGGGTACGTTTTCCGGCTTCCGAGAACAGCTTGGCGGTGGTGTACCTGGACATATCAGGGTTGGTGCAGACGAAGTAACCGTAAGCTCCAGAGCCCTTGGCGTGCACCACACGTTCAGGTACGCGCTCGCGATTGAAATGAGCCATCTTCTCAAAGAGCAGGTAGTCTTCAAATACGACTGGGCCGCGCGGGCCAACGGTTAGCGAGTTCTGGTTGTCGCCGACCGGACGCCCGGCAGCAGTTGTGAGTTTCTTCTTATCCGACATTTTTCTCCTCGCGTGGTTCGTGGTTAGTAGTGCAGCGCGCACGTTCCTTGAACCCAATCTCAAAAGGTTGCGCGTCGGTTGCAGTCAAAGCACGGAGGTCGCCAAAGCAGTTCAAGGTCGGAGTGCGCCTCCAAGTCCTGCGAGGACAGGGACGTTCAGCGCTCCCGGGTTGTCGGCAGACCTGACGGTGTCTGCTTGCCGTCACGTCGTGTCTGACACTCGTCCGTGCTTCGACAGAAGAGCGGGTGTTGCCTCGGTAGGCAAATGCGAAATACCACACCGAAGCCAAAGCACGCTTGGCGAACGTCTGAACTAATACTTCACTCATCCCTGCCTTGCATCTGATAGCCTCCTTGGCCTTCGAACTTGCTTCATGTTTCATCCGCAAACAAGAAACTGAGAATCTGGCCGACAACTTCAGGCTTGCCCGTCGTCTGGGAGCGATTCGGAGGCTCCCAGCTACGTGCCGCAGAAAGCAGATTGCAGGTTCTCGTTGCCCGTTGACCCATGAAGGGGAAACGAGAATGAAAGAAGCATCTAGTTAGTGTTATGTTCCAAGAGACAGAACTTGTCCTCAGTTTTCTGCGACACGCGAATATTGGTAAGACAAATGAGCGCCAAGTTGAACGTAGAAACTACATGAACTGGTATGACTACATCGCTTGTTTCTTCGCCGGAATGTTTCTTGCTAATGTCGTTCCTCATTTCGTGCATGGCATTTCTGGTGACCGTTTCCCGACGCCATTTGCTCACCCTCGCGGGAAAGGGTTGTCGTCGCCAACAGTGAATGTTGTCTGGGCATTATTGAATCTGGTCGTCGGTTACCTCCTGTTTCGGGTCGGAAGGGTTTCGAGCGGAGGCAACTCAGCGGTTGGTACTTTCTTCGCCGGCATCGTTGTCACGAGCACGATGTTGAGCGTGCGTTTTGCAAGAAAGCAATCCATGTGACCGCGCGAGGCTTAGCGTGTTGGGGAGAACACAGCAATTCTGGGATGTGTAAGAAGGCTTGCGTAAGCCACGAAGACTCTGTGCGACGTCGGGTCTACTGTCAAGGTATGGGCGCCGTAGTGAGTGTGTATCGAATCCAATACCCGGTAATTGTCAGGACCGGCTTGCTGGATCACTGTCATTTCTCCGGCTCTTCCTGCCGTGTAAATTCGATGAATATCTCGGTCGAATGCAACTGAGTCAGGTCCACCGCCGATCCCGAGCGATGTAATGACGCGATGCCTCTCCAGGTCAAAAACCACCAGTTTGGCATTTCCGCGACAGGCCGCAAACAGCCGCCTCTGCTCGGAATCAATCGCCATGCCGGTTGGCCCTTCGCACGGAGCAAGAGGCCATTGCCCTACTACCGACCGCTGGATCACGTCGATTGCCGCAACCACGTTGGTGTCTTCTAGATTCTGAAAGAGCAACCCGGTCCGGGAGTCTATAGCCGGAAACTCTGGCTTGCCAGGAAGCTGTATTGTTCCAACTGTCGTGCGTTTCCCGGGATCAATCAGTGTAGCCATGTTGGCATCTCCATGCGCTACATATATGAGCTTGGTTGAGGGGATGTAGAGGATGGCATCTGCATCATCTGCGACTGGAATGCTCGCAAGCTGGTGAAGAGAATTCGGATCGAAGGCATCGACCGTATTCACTTCACTTCGGGTAATGAAGGCAATATTCAGGTCGGGCACTAGAGCGACACCATGCGCAGCCCCGGCTCCAGCCAGTTCTGATACGGTGCTCGCTCTCAGGTCCGTGGCGTGGACAGCGATTTTGAATAGGGCACCGGACGACTCACTTGTAACGAACAGAGCTTGATCGTTTACTGTCAGGTAATCGAGTACTGTCAGCGGACCTCTTCGCGGGAGCTCGATGAAACCTTCGAAAGCCATTACGTTCGATTTACTTGGGGAGCCGGGATATATCAGATAAACGAGCACCGCTGCTACGACCCCGATCAGCGTGACAGCAAATGCGAGAGATATCTTATCGACGTTTGTCACAGCGGCCTTCGTTTGCCTCGATATCGGGATTGCTGAAGTGCCGCTAATAGGTTCGGCAAACATCTCAAGACTTCCTTCAAAATGCTTTTTCGAATTCATAGGTCGCTCGCTAGTCCCTTGCCCCCGTTTGGGACAGAAGTTCTGATTTAGGGGCAATCTTTTCCAGTGCCCTTTGGATGTTTGTATCGGGAGGTACTGGTTCGAAGTCGGTGTGGGTCTCGTTCAGCTGCTTATTAATACTCTTGAAGACAGCGACGCGGCCGTCGAAGTCAGTCCTGAATAAGGTTGTTACCCAGAGACCTGGAGAGAGCCGCGCTCGCCTCACTTCGATTGTGCCTCCCTTGTTCAGGTGACCAATTAGCCCATAACCGACATTCGCTCCCTGCACTAGAGTCGCTGAAAAGTGAACAAACCGTCGCTCTGAAACATCGATTAGAACTACGCCACTCATGGAGTGCAATACCGTCTCCTCATAGTTCTTGGGCTTGTATTCTGGATTAGGAGAAACCGCGAGCTTTTCCGAGCCTCCATCCCTGCCCTGATCCTCGAAGAGGAAGATATCCGGGATCACGTGAAGAAGATCGTCGACCTTCTTTTCCTCTGCCTCGCGATTCTGCTTCAGTGTCACGCGGGCCTTCGGATTTTCCAGTAACTCACGCAGTCGATCGTTGTCTTGTTTCCTTTCCGATGGTGACGGTTCATGACCATCCACGGAAAGCAGACGATGGACTGGACCGTCCACTGTCTCGATCTGCTGTTCGCGGTAAACATGTCCAGCGGTGCGACGTTCCACCTGGCTCTGCAACAAGGGGTTTTGTTCCCGTTGCTGGAGTTCGTTGTAGCAGGCATCAGTCATTAACTGTTTCGGATTTTGAGCTGAGAGCAGAGAGGACGCTGACAGTACCAAGACTGCAAGCAACGAAAGCAATCTGACATCGTTTTGCAACATCGTCATAGGTGACAAGCTCCTGAAGAATATGCTGTCGCGAGCGATGCACGAACTACACGACATCGAAACGCATCATCATGTCGTAGTCTTCGTGTTCGAGGTTGTGGCAGTGCATCAAATAACGCCCGCGATAGCCATCGAATCGCATGATGACGCGGACGTCGTCGCCCGAGTCGAGCCGCAAGGTGTCCTTCCAGCCGCGCTCATATTTGTGCGGCGCCTGACCATTGCGGTCCAGTATCTGGAAGTTCACCAGATGTACATGGGGTGGATGCGCCTGTCTAAACGGACTCTTCTCATAGACAAAGCGCCAGATCTCGACATCTCCAAGGCGCGGATTCGCCTGCGAGTGTTCCGGATCGAATCGGTTACCGTTGATCGCCCAATAAATCGGGGGAAAATGATTCTTCAACTCCGGGCGAGGACCAAAGGTGAAGGTCCGTGTCCTGACTGCCGCGTCGGGCGCTAAAGTCTCGATCACGCTGAGCTGATCCGGCAGTCGCACATGATCCGAAACAGCCGGACCGGTAATATCAAAACGCATGATCTCTCCGAGCGGTCCGAGTTTTTCGGTGTTGCGAAGGACAACCGAATCGCCGGCAGCGTATCCCGAGAAATCGATCACGACCTCGACACGCTCCGCCATGGCCAACGATATGTGCGTTAGTTCGACAGGACTCGCCAACAATCCGCCATCGGTCGCGATCTGCACGAACGGCAGCGCTGAACTAAGTGCAAGAGTGAAAGTCGTGGAGTTGGAGGCGTTCAGGATGCGAAAACGGTATATGCGTCGCTCAACTTTCAAAGCAGGCCACGGCGCACCGTTTACAAGAATGACGTCGCCCTCTGCCCCGGAATGTCCATGCGGGTTATATTGAAGCGAACCGTCTTCTTTAAATTGCCGAGCGCAGAGCATCAGAGGGATGTCGTAACGTCCCCTCGGTAACGGCAGCGAGCGCTCCTCATCATCTTCGACGAGGTAGAAGCCCGCCAGCCCCATGTAGACATTCTGACCGGTCACTCCCATTGCATGGTCGTGGTACCAGAGTGTGGCGGCTCTTCTATCGTTCGGGTACCTGTAATTGTGTTCGTAATTCGAGGATGGCATCGGCACAGTATTGCCCGTGTGATCCATCCGCATTGAGGTTACAGGTGCCTGATGTCCGGCCGGCACAATCACATCAGTAGGCCACCCGTCTGAGTCGGAGGGAGTGTGACCGCCGTGAAGGTGCGTGACCACAGGGGTCTGGA
>CAYNPS010000106.1:0-5198 GCA_964399125.1 uncultured Terriglobales bacterium | reverse complement strand
CTCCTCCTCCGAGCGCGAGTTTCAACGCGTCGCGACGAGTGATTTTTCTAGGCATAGCAATTTCCTTCGAGCTTTATGGATCCTTCCAACCTTCTTATTCTGGCGAAGGCACCATGACGGCGCCGTCAGGAACAGTTAGTCGGTCGTATAGATTTGTATGGGTAAAAGCCTTTGGAACACTGAAGGGGCAGCCGTCTCAGAATACGGCGCGTGCTGACCGGCCAACGAGAAGGTGTGATCCGTGCTTTGCCGCGCGACCCGACAGCGCTCTTAATTTGGTCAACATAGGTCAATCGATGGAAGCTAATGCTTAATCGAAAGACGGATGAGGTTCCCCCGGTGGTGTTCGCGTGATTCGAGACTATTCCAGCTTGAGATACAGCTCTGTCAGTATGTGTCAGATGTGTGTGTATGGATTTGTAAGGAGCAAGCGTTCTGGGTGGTGAGCGCTGTGGTTTTGCCGTATACCTTTCGTAAAGAATGTAAGGATCCGGGAGCGATCCACTCGTGGCGACTCAATCCTCTATAAGTGTTCTAAAAGCGCGAATGCCGATCGGACGACTATTTGCCAAGGTATTCCTGTGGTTCTGGTTGACCGTTCTTGCGCTGTTCGCCATCTTTCTGGCTAGCCGTATGCTTGGCACTAGATTGGTCCCGCCCACAGATGTCATTGCATCGTTCGCACCCAGAGTAGCGGGCGAGGCAGCAGACGCCTATGAATCGGCAGGTCCAGACAAATTCGAGCAATTCGAGCGGGGGCTGATCGGGAAATCCGGGCTCGAGCTCTACCTTATTGATGGGTACGGCAAGGATGTTTTGTTCCGACCCATTCCCTCCGACATTCTATCCATCGTGCGCGATGCGCGAACCGACGGACGCGTTCTTTCCCGCTACGGACTCCGCTCGCACAGCTCATCGTATAAATTCGCTTCGTCATCAGGGCACCCCTATATTCTTGTCCTCCGCTCACCCTTTCAAGTCGCGAAATACATGGATGCTGCTGCTGGAGGTGGGCTGCCGTTTCTCGCATTGGTGTTGCTCATGGTGACACTCCTCTGTTTCTGGCTCACGCACCACATTGTTGCGCCCATTCAGGGGATTCAGTCTGCCGCGAGATTGGTGGCGGCAGGCGACTTGACGGTGAGAGCCCCAGTCGAGGTCTCCAAGCGACACGACGAACTGGCAGCTTTGGCGGCCGACTTTGATGTCATGGTCGAAAGGATGGGTACCTTCGTACGGTCGCAGAAAGATTTATTGAGCACCGTCTCGCACGAGCTCCGCTCCCCACTCGCGCGATTAGTGATGTCTTTAGCTCTATTGCGAAAGCAGTCGTCGTCTGAGTCTGAAGAGTTGTTGCAGCGCATGGAACACGATGTCGAACGTGTTGATACGCTCATGAGCCAACTTCTGACGCTCTCGCGTTTGGAAACGGGGCTATCGCCGGAAGGAAGAGATAACGTGGACTTGTCTCAAGTGGTCCAGGAGGTGGTGGCTGACAGCAATTTCGAGGCACACTCGTGTGGCAAGTCCGTGAAGCTGCAAGCAGAAGGAGGGATAATCATCGAGAAGGCCGATCAGCAAGCCTTGCGCAGCGCCTTTGAAAATATTATTCGCAACGCGGTTAAGTTCACTGCGCCTGGAAGTGTAGTCGAGGTACTTCTGAAAACCGACAAAACAAGACGGTCACCGCAGGCCGTTCTTTCAGTTCGCGATTGCGGTCCGGGTGTCCCAGAAGAGCTACTCCAACAAATCTTCCAACCATTCTTCCGTGTAAAGGACTCAAGTTGCGATCCAAGAGCAAGTAAGGGCACAGGTCTTGGACTGGCGATTGCTCTTGAGGCGATTCGTCAGCACCGCGGAACCATCGTTGCATCGAACGCCAGTCCGGTGGGCCTCGAAGTTAAGGTCACGTTGCCGACGCACTTTACCTGATCTGATTTGTCCACCGGAATCAAGCGGAGCTGGCAGATCGCATCACAATGGCCAAGCATACAAGTAGCCAACCCCGCGTATGCTCTGGATTCGTTCCCCGCCGTTTGTCTGTGGACCTAATTTCTGGCGAAGGTTGCTCACGTGAAGATCGATGCTCCGATCAAAAGGCGAAAACTTCCGGCCCAGGACCCGCTCCGCCAGAGCTTCCCGCGAAAGCACCTGTCCGGGTGATTCTAAGAATGCGTGCAACAGATCGAACTCTGCCGACGTCAGGTGCAAAGGTTCGCCCGACTTGGATGCAGAATGTCCTGCCACATCCAGTTCCAAATCGCCCGACCTGATTGAGAGTGGTCGAGGTGGGCCGGCTTGCTCTGCCTGCCAACCCGATCTGCGGAGGATAGCCCCGATTCGCGCAATCAGTTCACGAGGGCTGAATGGCTTTGGCAGATAGTCGTCCGCCCCCATCTGAAGGCCCAACACGCGGTCAAACTCGTCGCCTTTGGCGGTTAGCATCAGAACCGGTGTACGAACGCGCGAGCGCAATTCACGCAACACATCAAAACCTTTCATGTCGGGCAGCATGACATCAAGCACGATCAGATCGTAATTGCCGCTTGTCCCCGCGTGCCTGCCGTCAGCGCCGTTATGCACCACCGATATGACGAACCCCTCAGCTTCCAAGTATCGTTGGACGAGGTCACACAGATCCGGATCGTCATCCACGATCAGCAGCCGCGCATGCTTTCGCATCGCTTCTTCCGGTCTTGCAACGTCGTTCATGTACAAACCCCGTACACCAACAGGAGGCGAATCCTTGCGCCGCATTACATAGGGCTTTCGGGCCTCTCCTCTAGGCAATGATAGCTGAACCCGCAGCGTTCGTTTGAAGCCTAGGCGGTAGTTTTCAGCAATTGATCGCGTTCACTACGCGGCAGCTCCCGAGCATAGAAAGCTTGCAGCAGCCCCAGTGCATTATCGCGAGCAGTAATCAACTCGCGACGAGAACATTCCAGCAGAACACAGCAGTCCTTGTCGGAATAGCGCTCGAGTGTTGACATCACGAACGCAAAACGCTCGAAGGAAGGCAACTGAGTGATCCCGAGTAGTAAGACGTCGCGCTCCAAGCGTTCAGCTGCAATAGCCGTGACAGCCATACCTGACTCTCGCGTCCGATGTTCGATCGGTGAGATCAAGCGGATTGCAGCTTGAATGATTATGCGCCGAGTCCAAGAGTGCGCCCACTGCCTGAAAACAGGCCGTCCCGCTGAGCACTCCTCTATGCCCGCCACAAAACACTGCTCCGCCTCTTTCTGATCTGCGGTGAGTAAAAGCGACAACAGATACAAACTGTTCATCTCTTCATTAAAGATTCGGCAGAAGTCTTCTTTAGTCGCGTATGGGGCAGATCGATTCTCTTGCGGTTGGCAGGTTGGATCGTTGCTATTCTGCATCGTGTTTACCGTGTTCGCCATTTCTGTGTTGCTGGCATTCACCGCGAATCACTCTGTGGACGAATGCTTCATCTCATTCTGCTGAAATAAGGCGCGCGATGCGGTTGGGAAGCGTCGTTTTCTTGTCAGAATTCGTAATGACGGGCTACTGCCCAGTGAGTCACCGTAGCTTGAGACAGTTGGAACCAGCCAGGTGGCGAATCTGTTGAAAGCTCGGATCATCTCGCGCTGAACTTTCGCATCTGCTCAGGAGCTTCTGTTTTGGGCGGACCAGCCTCGCTCGAGTACCTGCGAGAACTTGCCCGCCCGCTGTTATTTTTGATTTCGCGCAGTAGCAGCCTCGGTTGGCTGCGGTCTTTCGCTGACCAGCAATAGGATTGGGGTGTTCGCAGGAAGATCCACATTGGAACCCTTCGCGAGAAAGGCATCGTAAATCCTCAGGGCAGCGCCAAAATAGCCGAAACCCATCGCGGTAGCTACAGATGCTTGTGCCGCACCAGCGCCGAGTAATCCGAAGCCATTACGCCCTTCGCCCTGTCTTGACCACGCAGTCTTGTTCACAGTTGCATCCGCAGCAGCTCTCGACGGGCCGATAAGGAACAGAGGCGCTCGCAACCGGGTAAATACCGATGTTGTTGCCTTTATGTCGCCCCTCTCGTCCACAACTAGCGTTTGCCCAGCTGCAGCTTGGACACCAGTAACTGTTGCTGTCACATCACTGGTGGTCCCATCGGGCGTCTGCACCAAGTGGAAGGAGAACAGCAATCCGCCGCCCTTATTCATCCAGCCCGCGGCTATGGCTCGGTTAATACTGCCTTCGAACTTTGTGCCCGCCGGGTAGAGCAGAACGTGATCCGAATCGTAGTATGGCTGTGAGACTGCAGCCTCGATGGGGGCTCCACGCTCAATCATCTGCGAGTTCAACGGAGTCAGGAGTCGTAACCGAAGGTAGTTATTGCCGGATACCTGACTGACATCTGCTGCTGGCTGAATCGGTCTTGACGTTGTAATTGGATCGAGCAGAGTCGTATCGAAAATCGTTCCCTGACTGAGGTATTCGGGATGGTATGGCAAGCTTGTGATTACGACCTGGCTCAGCCGTTGTAACTTATTTGGTTGCCGAATCGGTTCGACTTCTCCTTTTATTTTTTTGCGAAACCCAGGACGCTGAGACTTGGGAATATACTGCGCCGACTGTATACCACTCATTCCGACAGTTGCATCGGTGTGAATCGAAACCGAGCTTCCGTCCGAAAGGACGAGCTGCTCGAAGGTCACTGTAGCGCTCTTGGGAGGTGTGAAGTCACCGCTCAGAATCCGCCCCTTCCGCTCGCGCAAAGGAGCCGTTGAAACGGAAGAGACATGTCCTTTGATGGTCGAGCCATTGGGAATCGCAAGAGTCGTTCCGACGTACACTGGCTCAACTAACTTCGCCGTAATTGGTTCGCCAGCCTTTGTAATGCGCAAACCATTCTCAAGTCTGCACCGAAGATCATTGCCCGATCCAACAACGATCGTACTTCCTGAAGGTTGAGCGTCCTGCGCAGCTGCAACTATTGCAGATGCAGCTAATAGTGAACACGAAATGAGCATACCCGGGATGTGCGCTTTCATTATTTACCTCATCTTCGGACTGGTAGTTGTCACTTACGGGCGGAACTGAACGGATTTACCTGAGCTCCGTTCTGTTGAACTTAGCTGCGTTCGGCGCGGGATGCCGTCAGGATCTGTGAAAGAAACGTAAGGATTTGTATTGAATGGAATTGAAGCGCGTTTGCGTTTAATCGGACCCAGTCACGGATGTAACTCAGGCAG
>CAYNPS010000105.1:4608-12261 GCA_964399125.1 uncultured Terriglobales bacterium | reverse complement strand
CGATTCTATGCGTTCGCCAACCACAGTAGCGCGGTCGCCGTTCACTTGTATCTGCAGGTTCTCCGGCTGACCAAACGTTCCGGCGCGGTTTTGATGTATATCGTCAAGCAGCGCGAATTTGTCCTCACTGTCGCCATTGGCGCTGATAAGCCTGTAATCATCCGTAAGAATCCGCTGCAAAATAGCGACGTCGCGGCGATTAATCGCGTCGGAGATTTCCCCTTCCAGAGTAATAAGGGTCTGCTGCACATATTGAGCCGGCTGTGGAGGCGGATTTTGCGGCGTTTGAGCCGGGCGAGATGTCGGCGGGCTGCTTGGCGCCGGCTGCTGCGGAACGCTGCCCGGTTGTGATTGCGGCTCCTGCGTGGCAGCCGCAGGCGGGTACGCCTGCCGATTTCTTCCTTGGGATTGAGTTGTTTGTGGTTGCGACGACTGCTGATTTTGCGCTCCAGGCAGCTCCTGCCCGTTGAAGATGATTCGGGACTCAGACCCGAAACGATGATAGTTCACATAATCGACGGTCTCAATCACGTGTACCGATTCGGAAGTGAAATGCAGGTAATCATCTGACTTCGTATAGGAAGGGAACCAATATTTGCCATCGACCAGCTCGCGATAGGTCACGAAGCTGGGAAATAGATTTTCTCCGTTTTTGTTGTAGATATCAGGCACAGCTTTGCCCGAGCTCTTCACGATTTGATACTGATTGGCATCTACCCAGATGCGTCCTTCAAAATAACGACGTCCTTCCTCCATCGCTTTGGGCGAGATGTCAAAGACGTAAGCGTGCGTTCCGCTGGTGTCCTGCTGGCCGCGATACTTGATGTTGTAATCGGGAATTTCATCGGTCGTCAGCACGAACGGCAAGCGATTACGCATGTCGTCGATGTCTTCGGGCGTGATGCTGATGCGCTTCAGCGTGTCGTGCGGCTGCGATACTTGCTTCACGACACGCTCACCTTGATCGTTGAAGGTCACGTCGAAGGTGGTGTCGTATTCCCCGTCCGGAAAGCCCGTATCGCTGATCGTCTGCATTCGGACGATCTGGCGGTAAGTGTAGTGCTCGCGCGCTTGCTTAAAAATTTCTTCCTGAGCAGCAAAGCGGCTGATGATGTCACGAACAGTGACGCCCTCGGGCAGGGAAGGATCGAGCGGGCCATCTTCAGGATCCTGCCTTTGAGAGAAGCTCGACGTGAGCAGCAGCACAACCACGACAGCGATCCAGCAGACGCGCGCACACAGCACATATGGGCCTTTTCCGAAATTGCTCACACCTGCGCCCCTCGGTGCTCCGGATGCCATATACAAGTAAACACCGAATTTATCGATTAGATGCCCCTGCGAGTCTCGCTCGATTCGGTCGTTGCCGAAAGACGACATCACCCCCGAATCAGCGGGGATGCTTGAAACTGCAGTCCAGACGCAGGAGCGAGTTCCCCTAACACGAAGTCTCAAACAAGCTCTTTCAACAGCAATTGCGCTTCTTTTTGCAGATAACCCTTTCGCTGGAACCAATCCTGCATCGCCGATCGTAGCGCCTCGAGGGGAACTCGCGTACCGATTTCCATCAGGCCGTCGCTGAGCGGCAACGTATCGTCGAATACGGCGTCATTGGTGAAATTGCGCATGGAAAAGCTGTCGAGCCACTTCAGCGCGCAGGGCTGGCGCTGACCGTCGATTTCGTAAGCAACTGCGATTCGGCGGGAAAACATGGTCACGTTGTTCTGATAAGGACTAGGCGCACTCCTCAATCCAGAGCCGGAGCGCGAGTCTCGATCAAGCGGCGAATGCGGGCCACGAATTCATCGACCCCGGCTTTGCCTTCGTCGCCTTTGCCACGCACGCGCACGCTCACTTCACCGGCTTCCGCTTCTTTGTCGCCGACCACTAACAGGAACGGCACTTTTTGCATGGTGTGCTCGCGGATTTTCGCGTTCATCTTTTCGTTGCGGGCATCTACATGGACGCGCACGCCGGAAGCTTTCAGCTTCTCAGCCACCTGTTCGGCATAGGCAGCGTGACGTTCAGAAATGGGAATCATCACTGCCTGCACCGGCGAGAGCCACACCGGAAAATTGCCGGCGTAGTGCTCGATCAGCACGCCGAAGAAGCGCTCGATGGAGCCATAGAGCGCGCGGTGGACCATCAACGGCTGCTTGCGCGAGCCGTCCTCAGCGACGTACTCCAGTTTGAACCGCTCCGGCAACGTGAAGTCGAACTGCACAGTTGAGAGTTGCCAGAGACGTCCAATGGCATCCACCAGCTTTACGTCAATCTTCGGGCCGTAGAAGGCAGCTTCGCCGGGAATGGTTTTGTACTGGATTCCGCGGCGCTGCATGGCCCTTTCCAGCGACGCAATCGCACGCTCCCAGTTTTCCTTGGTGCCGATGTACTTGCCGGTGTCGTTCGGATCCCAGATGGAAAGCTCGACTTCGTACTTATCAAAGCCGTATGCGTTCAAAACTGCAACGGCGAAGTCGATGCAGCCGACGATCTCGTCTTCGATCTGCTCGGGAGTGCAGAAGATATGAGCGTCGTCCTGCGTGAAACCACGCACTCGCAACAGCCCGTGCATCACGCCGGAACGCTCGTAGCGATAGACGGTCCCCATTTCTCCCAGGCGCACAGGCAGGTCGCGATACGAGCGCAACGTGTTCTGGTAGATCAGAACGTGCCCAGGACAGTTCATCGGCTTCAACTGGTACTCGGCATCATCCAGTTCCATCGGCGTGAACATGTTTTGCGCGTAGTAGCCGGCATGTCCACTGGTCTTCCAGAGATCGCCGCGCATTACGTGAGGAGTAAAGACGAGCGAGTATCCGCGCTTTAGATACTCGGCGCGCATCCAGTCTTCCATCTCTTTGCGAATGATTCCGCCTTTGGGATGCCAGAAGATCAGACCCGGGCCGGCGAGTTCCTGAATCGAGAACAGATCGAGCTGCTGACCGATCACGCGATGATCGCGCTTCTTCGCTTCTTCGATCGCGTTGAGATACTGCTCGAGATCTTTCTTCGAGTAGAACGACGTTCCATAAATGCGCTGAAGCTGCGGATTCTTTTCATCGTTCAGCCAGTACGCGCCGGCGAGATTGGTGAGCTTGAAGGCCTTGATCCTTCCCGTACTGGGAATGTGCGGACCACGGCAGAAATCGACGAACTTACCATTGCGATAAAACGAAACCTGGTTCTCGCCCTCAGTGTGCTTCTGGATGAAGTGGACCTTCATCCAGTCGTTTTCCGCTTCGTACTGCTTTATTGCCTGATCGCGAGGCACGTATTCGCGCACGAACTTTTCGTCGCGCTTCACGACTTCTTCCATGCGCTGCTCGATGCGCTCGAGATCGTCTGGAGTGAATGGAGTTGGGCGATAAAAGTCGTAGAAGAACCCGGATTCGGTCGGCGGCCCGTGTCCCAGTTTGGTTTCCGGGAATAACTCCGTTACTGCAGTGGCGAGCAAATGAGCGGACGAGTGACGGAAAACTTCCAGAGCCTCGGGATCTCGTTCCGTAAGAATGCGGACCTCGGCCTCTTCTTCGATCGGCCGATTCAGATCGACGAGCTTCCCATTTACTTTTGCAACGAGTGCGGCATCAGCGAGGCGCGGAGAGATGGATTTTGCTACTTCATACGCGGTAGTACCGCGAGCTACCTCGCGAGATGACCCGTCAGGCAACGTAATCTTCATGGTTTGAGTGGCTTGAGCAACGTCAGACATAGCCATAGGACTGCAAATATTCAGGATAACGCAAAGGAGCTGTGAAGCCACGCAGCCCCCGAAGCTCCGGAAGGTGCTACATGCTGGCAGCCAGAGTCCAGCCGGTCTGGAATTTGTTCCCGAGAATCTGGTTCAGATGATGCTTGAGGTGCTCGACATAATCTCCGGCGAGCCAAACAAGTGTCACAGGTGGACGACCGCCGATGCTGCATTGAATCTGCGCCGACGATTCGGGAAACTGCTGCAGCATATGGGCGAGATATCGGTTGTAGGCTGACCAGAGCTCAATCACCAGCTCCCAGCTTGCGCCGTTTGGATTCTGCAACGCGATGAGCTTTTCCTGATCGTATCCGGGAAATTCAAGATTTCCCTGTGTCGCGGCGCGCACAAATCGTTGATGGTTGTTCGAGGCAGAGTCGATCAGGTGAGCGAGGATTTCCTTCTTGCTCCACTTATTTGGCGCGGAGCGAAACGTTGCGTCGGCATTGCCGACCTCGTGCAGCATGGGCTCAGCCGTGCGCACGGTTTGGAGCAAGTCAGAGGCGATCGATGCGAAACTCATCGCAGTAGTATCGCGCATTCGCCCGTCGTACGCTGCTAGTACCTGTCCTTTGGTACCGCAGAATTTCGCGTTCTGCTGATGTAAAAATTTCCTCCACGCGAGCAGCGATCAACGTAAGTTCCTCATTCTGAGTAGCCGATTTGCGGCATATCAGATGCTCGACTGCTCTTTGGAGACACCACTTTGAAATCACAGCTTTTACTCACAGGATCTTTACTGGCGAGCCTGACGCTGATGCCAATGGCGGCGTCGGCTTACGACCATCCGGGCGAGCATAACAGCGCACAGCACATTCGCCGCGTTCGCGAGAGCGAACATGAGCGACACCTGCGCGAAGAACGCGAGCGGCACGAGCGCATCGAGCGCGAAGCGCGTTTGCGGCATGAACGGGAAGAACGCATGCGTCGTGAACACCACGAAGCCCGCCACGACTTCCGCGATCATGATCGCGATGACGACCGCGATCATGACCGTCGCGGTTGGGAAAAAGGACAGAAGCGGGGCTGGAAAGGCGGCTCCCTGCCTCCAGGACAGGAAAAGAAAGCTGAGCGCGGACGCTAGAGAACCAGGCAATAGGCGATAGGCAATAAGCAATAGGAGTAGGCAGTAAACTGAAAACACGGTCGCGCGCAGGCCGTCCAAAACTGTTGCGGCGTGCACGAATAGGTACGTGACTAGGTCCTCGCTCACCGCCTATTGCGTATTGCCTACCGCCTATCGCCTATTGCCTACCGCCTTCCCTCAAACATCTTCCGCAGAAACACAAGCTGACCCAAGTGATACGCGTTGTGATCGGCCACAAGTAGCGCCTCTCGAAGGAGAGTCTGCCCATCGCCGTGTGGAATGCGGGCATAGAGCTGCTGCTCATCGGCCTCGGCAACAAGCTGTTTCATAGCTGCAAGATCGCGGCGAAATGCAGCCACACTCTTCTTCCATGCTGCATCGCTCGCAGGAGCAACAGACTCCGGCCAGTAGCCTTCGGGAAACTCCGGCGAGACGTGCTTGTCGTCACGGCTGAATTCGAGAATGTCCCATTGCGCGATGCGCATGTGCTCCAAAAGCTGCCAGATCGTGTGCGGCGCGCCTTTGATCTTTTTGCCACGCAGCTCTGCCGGAATTCCACGCAGGGCTTCCTCGAAGTCAAGATGCGCGCCTTTGAAGCTGAGCAGGTTCAATAGATGCTGTTGCAGAGGCGAGTTGTTCATTCCGATCTCCTCAACTTCAATTTCACCACGGAGGCACGGAGAACACGGAGGAAGGGAAAAAAGTTTCGGGTTTCGGGTTTCAAGTTTCAGGTTTCGGGTAAGCCTCTTGCACGCACGTCTTCACGTCGAGAACGGTAGAAACAGCTTTACCGAACCCGAAACCACCGAAATGCTTTTCCCCTTGCTCCGTGTCCTCCGTGTCTCAGTGGTGAAACTGGTTCGTTGCTTTGCCTTAAGGCGAAGCAGATAATCGAGGCGTCGGGAGTGCAGTGAATCTGCCCAATTACATCACGATCAGCCGTATCTTCAGCGTGCCTATCCTGTTGTGGCTGCTGACGAGCAGCGTTCTGTCGGGCACGCATGGGGAGAAGGAACTCGCGGCCTCAGCGCTGTTCATTTTGGCTTCAATCACCGATGGTCTCGACGGGTACCTGGCACGGAAACGAGGCCAGGTGACCACCATGGGTATGCTGCTCGATCCGCTGGCCGATAAGCTGCTAATTGCGGCGGCATTTATTTCGCTGGTTCAGTTCAACCCCAGAATCGTTCCCGCCTGGATCGCCGTGCTCATCATCGGACGCGAGTTTCTGGTGAGCGGTTTGCGGAGCATTGCTGCTTCGGAGGGCTTCACCATTCAGGCCAGCAATCTTGGCAAATTGAAGATGTTCGCTCAGATCGTGAGTGTTGTCGCGGCTATCCTGGACCACAAATGGATGGAGTGGCACATCGGCCCATCCTTCATTTTCCCTGTCGATCTCATTGCGCGCATGGCCATCTGGTTCATGGTCGCTGTGTCGATTGTCTCCGCCGTGGATTACTTCGTAGCGTTCTGGTCGAAGATCGATCGCGAAGTTTCGGCCAGCCGGCTCCGCCGCAAGCCGTTTGTGCTCACACGCCGCAAACGCAGCGACCTGCCTTCGCATGAAGCCCAGCCGAATAGCTAAGTTGAACACGGAGGACACGGAGGGCGCAGAGGTGGAACTCGACTTCGATGGACATCGCAAACCTCTAACCTCTGCTGAGGTTCTTGAGCGGTACAAGGAAGAAGAGCTACCAGCATTTTGTAGAACGGATCTCACTGATGTGAATCAACGAGGCTTGTTCGGTGAGCGCCCACTCGATGTAGCAGCCGTTCGTGGAGATGTTGAGGAAATTCGTGCTCTCCTCGAAGGTGGCGCCGACATAAACGCAGGCGGAGAACATGGGAATACAGCTATTCATGAGGCAATATCTCAAGGCCACGTGCCAGCGGTCAGGGTTCTGCTAGAGTCTGGAGCTCGTGTAGATATACGAAACGAATTTGGCGAAACGGCTCTGGACATCGCTCGCAAGAATAACAACGGAGAAATTCTCAAGCTACTATTAGGTTCCAGATAGAGCAGTCGGACCACACTCTACACAACCTTTGTGCCCTCCGTGTCCTGCGTGTTCAATCTTTTCTTCGCTGAGTAAAATGTCTTCATGCCATCCATCGAGATGAAGGAGATCCGCATTCCTTCGACACTCATGCGGGAGAGCAGGCCCTCGGTTATTTACACGATCGCCAAAGCGATCGGCACAGCGGTGCTCGTATCGGTCATTTCCTTCTTCGCTCTGAATGCCTGCGCGATTGCGGTGATTGCGATCATGAGTGCCATTCGCAGCCAGCGCCTCGACTTTGCCATGGCATACCGCGATTTTGCCGCTCCTGCGGCGCTTGGGATCTTTGTTTTGGCTCTCGCGGGCTCGATGTTTTTCTTTTTTCGGGAAAGAAGCAGGTAACGCATGCAGCTCGTCACCGTTTCCCGAAATGAACTCACCGACTCGCTGAAACAGCCGGCGCGGTTGCGCGACTATTGCGCGAAGCTTGAGGCCGGCGACATCATCTTCTTTCCTGAAACTCCGATTTCCATTCCGAGCAGCGATTTGGAGTTCCTCATTGGGCATCAGCAGGTCGGCGGGGCTTATCACAAGAACATCGCCTACCGTCCGCTGCAGGATCGCATTACCGGCTTCGACGCGCAGGATCCCAAAATCGCCGATCGCCTGCGCGGCATCATGCGGCGCTACTCGGATGATGTAATCGATTTTCTGCGCGGTTTTCTAGCGCCGTACCAGGCGCGGTGGCGCGTCGATTACGCCAGCTATCGTCCCGAGGAGGAAGAAGGACGCGACCTCTCGTTGCGCAAGCG
>CAYNPS010000105.1:0-4508 GCA_964399125.1 uncultured Terriglobales bacterium | reverse complement strand
TTACGCATTTGGGCATTCGTTTCCGGAGCTTCTGCTAGTTCGAGCAATTTCGGGAACATCTTCATGCGCTGCTTGCGCATGAAGTCGCCACAATCGGAAATGTTGCATCCGGCGCGATCGCGCACGCTGAACGACGCGTCACTAGTGAAGATCTCGAACAGATCATTGAGCGCCTCGTCCGTCCCCAAAAACCTCAGACCCTCGGCTGCAGCCTGACGAACCTTCGCGTCTAAGTCATTGCGGGCGTAATCGTAGAGCACAGTCTGGACCTGCTCACTTTCCACTCCTCGGCCGCCGAGCATACCTAAGTACCACATGTCATACGCGCGAGAGCTTGGATCGTTCTTTGCGCGATCGAGAAGAATGGCGACAGCCTCGCTGTCCTCATTCCAGCCGTCCATCGCAAGCATCATGTCGGAGTACGCATAGCGCACGCGCAAATCGGTCGAGTATTGCGCGCGATTCAGCAACTGCTGCATGCGTGGGCTCTCTTTCACGTGACCTTTGTAGTCTGCGTAATGCGAGTTGAGAATCTCCAAGGCGCGAGCATCGTGGCCGATGCTGCGCTCCAGCAGCTCCTCAGCCTGGTCCTGCACCGGCAAAGCTGAAATCCGCGCGACATCAGATTCTGTGATCGGCGCGAACTTACGCGGAAGTACTCGAATAGCGGGACGCGATGCGGATTTCTGACGAATTGCGTTCGACCTCGCGGAGTGCGAGAAGGCTGGGATGAGCACTCGACCGAAGATGAACCCGATCCATATGAGCATGAAGACAGCTGCTATCCAACCGGGAGCCTTCCGCGGTGGGACCGAAGGGTGTGTAACACCTCGTTGCGGCGGGGGACCGTAGAGGTTGAGCATCTCGACATGCGTGTCCTGCTTTAGGCCTGCAGCCGATTCGATCTGCGACACCAGCCAGCGCGCCTCCTGGCGGTCGGCGATTCCATTCACCAGACTAAGCTTGCGGCCGCTCTTCGTTGTCAGCCGCAATCCGTAAAAGGTGTTCGTGCCTTGCTGGAATCCGGAGTAAGGATGAACTTCTGCGATTTCAGAAAAGTGAATGGCCGTCGCTCTAGAGAGTGCCGCAAACGACTTGCGCAGGGTGAGGGTGTCGCTTGAAAGCGTGATCCTCGTGCTCGAGAAAATTGCCGAGAAGAGAGCCAGCAGCAGCAGAACATCGACGCAACCGAAGACGATGAAAAAAAAGATCGGAGCTTTGGAGTGAAGCAAGAAATAGACGACTGCTGTCCAGGCCGCTGTAATCCCGAATAGAACCAGCGCAGAAACCGGATTCCGCAGCGGCGGAAAATACATCTGCGTTCCGTTCCAGTCAGTCGAGATCACTGCAGATGTCTTCGTCGGGCGCTCCACTGGCCCGTTCTCCGCCTGCATGGCAAAGGCAGGTGCAGCCGCGGCTCCGAAGGCAGTCGTGAATACCGAATTGGAACTTGCGACTGTGCTGGGCGCCGGCGAACCCGCCGTTCGGAATACCGGCAGCTCGTACTCTTGTTTGAAATCAACGCCGGGCAGGTCTGCTTTGGCGCGAAGCAGCCAGAGAACCTTGTCGCGAGGATTCTCGCTGTTGCTCTCGCATGCGTCTGCCGGAATATCGAAGCTCACGGGTACCGATGTGCCGATCGCACCGAAGCCGAGCAGATTCGATGGGACATTCTGCTCTTGCTCGCACAGTGCCTCGTCGTGCGTGCTTTGCTCTTTGCCTGATCCAGTGGTAATGCGACGTACGCAGCAGAGACGCACGTCTATCCCGTGCTGCGCGCCGTTGGCCAGGTGCAGCTCGATTCTTCCCGTCAGCTTCTTGCCCGGAGAGATCGGAAGAGAATCAAACTCGAAGTAAGTCTTGCCGTAACGTTCGCGGCGAATCGTCGCGATGATCGCGCTGATGGCAGTCAGCGGAGCGAAGGAGCCGAGCACGAAGAAGAAGATCAGCGGCGGGACCGGTTTGTGCGGGTCCGGATGCGAAGCAATGAAGATCCACGGCAGCGTGAGGCAAGCGACGACGATCGTGGCGATCCACAGTGCCGCAGCACGGTTGTTCTGCTGACCATAGACGCGGCTTTGCGCCCAGTCCTGGCGCCAGAGCCAAGGCGCATCCGGATGCGCCGTTTTAGCTTCATCATCTTGCTTCAGCTTCGTGGCTGCATACACGCCCCCGCCCATGAGCAGCAGGCCGATGAGTGCGAAGCCAGCGGCGAAGACCGCTCCAGCAGTTGCGTTCGGCATTGTCTGTGGCGCAGACAAGAACTTCAGCATGAGTGCGCCGCCCATTCCGGCAAAGGGCAGACCAATGAAGAATAGGAAAGCCACTCCGAGTTTCGAACTGGTACTCATGTACGGGATTATGTGGCGGGCTTAGGTGATGCAGGACTCCTGTCGGCCTACCGGAGAGTACGGGAGTAACCGTGCCGGAGTTGATTCAGGTGGACGGCTGAGCCTATAGCGGACGGGTGGGGAGAGGCTCGCATGTTCCGGCTCCGTCCTGTTTCGGAGCCAGTCTGATTGCTGCGCTTATGGTGGCTCCTGGAGATGGGCTTGCCGCCCATCTCCAGCCCACAGGCTACCGCCGCCGGTTCTGTTAATAGCGCACCTTATCTGGCTTTTCGTCCCATTTCTGGAATGCTATAAGCGCTTCCTCATGCATCATCTGTACCATTTCGAGAGAACGGTTGTGCGGGTCGCGGGCGAGCTCGTGATAGATGAAGTCGTCGTCAAATCCGATATTCGCTGCATCGGCGGCAGTGTTGGCGTAGTACACACGCTCCGGACGCGACCAGTAGATCAATCCCATGCACATCGGGCACGGCTCGCAACTTGTGTAGATCTCGCATCCAGTGAGCTGAAAGCTTTTCAGCCGGCGGCATGCTTCACGGATTGCGACAACTTCCGCGTGAGCACTGGGATCGTTCGTGGCCAGCACCTGGTTTGTGCCTTCGCCAACGATCTGCCCATCTTTCACAACTACCGCGCCAAACGGGCCGCCATTATTCGAGCGCACGTTTTCCAGGGAGAGAGCGATCGCTCTGCGCATGAACTTGGGATCCAATGCTCACCTGAGGATTGAAGTAGGCTTCGTTCTGGATTGTAACTGCTAGCGGTTTTTCAGAACTGTGAGAATTAAAGTCCGTGGCCGGCTTCGCGCGCCTTTTTGTAGTCGTATTCAACTACGCATTAAGATGCAACGGAATGTCGATTCACAAGCCAGTTCCTGGTCGTCTAAAAAATTCGTAGCCGTGTACTCAACCCGGCGAATCAAACCATGCGGACTGTCCTCCGCCAGACCTTAGCTCGGTCCGACGCTCGCTGCGCTGGCTTCAGAAACCGTCGCTACATCTGTCTCCCCGACCTTCTGCTTCGCAAACGGGTTGAAATCCGTGTGTGTGTCATATACATCGACGCCTTCAGAGCTCTTGAGAAAATTCACGACCGCATATGTGAGCGGCGTGGCCAGAATTTCATACAGAACTTTGCCCAAATAGCCGGAGACAATGAGTATCAGAATGGTCCTCACGCTCTGGGTGCCTGCGAAGGCAAGAAACATGACAATAATCGAATCGACGGCTTGACCGACTAGAGTTGATCCTACCGTCCGTGTCCATAGCCAGCGCCCGTCGGTGAGTAGCTTCATTTTGGCAAGCGTGTACGAATTCGCGAATTCGCCGCACCAGAAAGCCACCAGGCTCGCTGCCACCATTCGGGGAACGAAATTAAAGACGACCTCAAACGCGTGCTGATTGGGCCAATCCGGAGCCGGCGGAATATGCACCGTAATCAAGCCCATGAGCGCCATCAGTCCGGAAGCGAAAAAGCCAATCCAAATCGCGCGACGAGAGCCTGAGTATCCGTAGACTTCGGTAAACACATCGCCAAAGATGTAGGTGATGGGAAACAAAAGCTGAGCGCCCGAGATACGAAATGGGCCAATCGCGCAAATCTTCGACCCCACGAGATTCGAGATCAGCAGCACGACGACAAAGATGTGCACGAGGATGTCGTAATAGCGAAACTTGTGCAGGCTCTGGTGCTTGTGCGTGAGCTTCTGGAAGAGAGATTTGGACATGGGGTCTAGTTATTGTATTTGTTTGGCGCTTCGAGCCGACGCGCTTCGTACGCGGAGTTATTTGCATGTGGATTGAATCACGTGCTCTTCGCGCACTCTTAATGCAGCCTGGCGAGATCAGGCAGACGTGCGTCGGTCCGCACATCACGATCGGTGATACACTCCTGTGCTCACAGGAGGTGCACTATGTCCACCTCGCCCGTCCACTCCATTAACGCGCCGCGGCTGTCGAAGCTGGTTGGCTTTGCGATTACTACCAAACCAGAAGAAGCGAAAGCATTCTATAGCGAGAAGCTCGGCTTTCGATTTCTCAGAGATGACGGATTTGCGCTCGTGTTCGACGCGCACGGAACCATGTTGCGCCTGAGCAAGATGCGCGAGTTCACTCCGGCTCAGTACACCATTCTGGGATGGCAAGTCGACGACATTGT
>CAYNPS010000104.1:0-12382 GCA_964399125.1 uncultured Terriglobales bacterium | reverse complement strand
CTAATCGGAGCAAGACAGTTGAGAAAGCCCCGAATCCCGAGGCCCTCAAGCTGTCAGTAGATTTTCGCCGACAACTGAAAGCCCGTTCCATGGAATTCAGCATTCCAGTGCAGATTGTCCGAGAATCGACATTGCGAATCGGCCCGCCAGCGAAAGGAAATTGGCGCAATCTTACTCCGGAATCAGATCGGGCTTGGAACATGGGAAGCACGCTTCTCTATAAAGCAGGAGGGAAACCTTGGAGATTATCCACTGCTAGAAAGGGAGTCTGCTATATCGGATTGGCATTTCGCAGGACCGGTATCGGAGAGAGCCGAACCGCATGTTGCGCGGCGCAAATGTTTCTGGATACGGGAGACGGAATCGTATTCAAAGGTGAATTCGGTCCTTGGTATTCGCCCGAAGAAAAGGAATGCCATCTGGATCGATCCAACGCGAAAAACCTGCTCTCAGGTGCGCTCAAAACTTACGCAGAGCAAGGCGGAGAAGAACTCTCCGAGATTTTCCTCCACAGTCGATCGACAATAAATGCGGACGAATTTTCTGGATACAGGGACGCCTGCCCTCCGGGAGTGAAGATTATTGGCGTTCGAGTTCGCACCGATTTCAAGGGAGTCAAGATGTTCCGCGCGGGAGAGTGGCCGGTTATGAGGGGCACCTTCTGGCGATTGAATGATCGTTCTGGTTATCTTTGGGCGAGTGGATTCAAACCGAGTCTCTTAACGTATGACGGATGGGAGGTCCCGACACCTCTCCGCATCGACATCGAACATGGCGATGCTGATCTCGACCAGGTTGCTCGGGACATCCTGGGCCTAACAAAGCTGAACTACAATACGTGCAAGCTGGGCGATGCTCTCCCCGTAACAGTTGGTTTTTCGGACGCTGTGGGCGAAATTCTGATCGCGAATCCCGGGGTAACCGCGATCAGTCCCAACTTCAAGTATTACATTTGACGATGCGATGACTGCGCGCTCTATATGCGCTCTGTTTGCGTGGCTTGAGTTAACTTTCATGGCCTTAGGTATCATCCGTGGCCCTGCATGTTGTTGAAACTACGTTTTGTTGCGGATTCGATTGCTTCCGCACCCACTAATTCTCAATGGTTTAGCTGGCCTTGCGCTCTGTTAATGTGCCTGAGCGTCCTGCGCGTTAGGAATTTCGCGGCATGTCAGGTTTGATGATTGAAAACAGAAGGTTTTCGATTCGACGCCCGGCGCGCTCACCAAACCAACCTGTAACCGTAAACTCAGCGGTGCATCTTTTCTGTTGAAAGCGTGGTGCATCGATGACGAGCGTGATTGCTTCCTCTCCTGACCAGATCTGTCCAGCATTGACTGGAACACGTATAGCCGAGGTGCAGCTCACAACTGCTTACGGCCCCCCGTTTGATTTGACCGCCTCTGTTTCTAAACAGCAGGCAATAATCGTGTTCTATCGAGGCGGGTGGTGACCGCACTGCAATCGGCAGTTGGGTCAACTGCAACAGATCCAGTCTCAGCTAAAACAACTCGGTTGGCAGCTAATTGGCATTTCGGCTGATCGACCGCAGAAGGTTCAGGAGACAGTGAGCAAGTACAACATTCATCAATTGCTATCCGACAGCAAGATGAATGCTGCCCAAAGCTTCGGGGTTGCGTACCGTGTTGACGAAATGACCTTGAAGCAATTACAGCAGTATGGAATTGATATCGAGGCGGCTTCTGGCGAGAAACATCACATACTTCCGGTCCCGGCAGTTTTCCTGATTGGAACAGACGGCCAAATCAAGTTTCAATACGTCCATCCCGATTACAAAATCCGCCTCGATTCCGAATTGCTCTTGGCTGCAGCAAGGATCATTGGCAAATCAGGATGATGGTGTGACTTGCATTCGTTGCAGGCTCGCCCTTGTGGGAGAAAAGGCAGGGGCCAGCCTAATCTGCGACTGGCCCTGTCGGGGGAGGCGCTACGATTTCTTTTCGACCTGTGCCTTGTAGCCTTCCTTCTCAATGATCTTGATGATCTGCTCCGGCTTGACCTTTGCGTCATCGAAAGTCACGGTGGCCGAACCGGAATTCAGATCGACCTTCGCGCTCTTGACGCCATCAGTCTTGTTCAACGCTTGCTGGATCTTTGTCTGGCAGGCATCGCAGTACATGCCTGTGACCTTGAATTTTGTGGTCTGGTCTGCGGCTAACGCAGTGCCCGCCAGCATGAGACCCAAAATGAATGTTGAACAAATTCTTACAAATCGCGACTTCATTTTTCCTCCTTCAGGTGTTTGTACAAATCAAACTGTCATTCGAAAAAGCGGAGAAGCGGACCAAGAAGATAGGCCGAAAAGAATCCAATCATATAAATGCCGGCTGAAATCCAAAGCATCCAACGGCTCATTCGGCTCGCACTGCCACACGCGCTTGGTCCATCGATTGGGCAGGCTTGGGATTCTGCCCGAAGTCTTGGGGCAACCATGTACACATACACGAAGTTCGCAAGGATCAGCAGCCCTGTTATCGTGAACGTCCAGTTCTTGTGCCGGGAGAACGTGATCAGCCAAGGCGCAGCCGAAACGGCCGAAGCCACCGTCGCACCCAGCCCAAGCAGAACGAACAAAGAAGGTAACGCGCAGCACAGCAATGTACTTAGCGACGTAAACAGCGAAACGTATGACAAGAACCCGCCACTCCGTCGGCGAGTCATGGCAGCGTCTGCTGGTCGCCCAACCGCAACAGCCATATCGGTGTCTTCTCCTCCTAAAGAGACGAGATACGCGAGATTCCGAACGGTTACCGAAAAGAAGCTGGCTTCAACGGTACTGAACCAAAGTCCTGGTCCCTGTCGGAATGGGCCATCAGGGTTTGAAGATTGACCGGCTCGGCAGATTTTGACGCTTGCGCGTGACGTCTTGCACTTAAAGGATTTACATCGGGCGGCTGGCAGCCGGAGCGCAATGAAAGTCATCATAAGCTCGACCTCGTTGCGGAGACCCAGGACTTTGCAGTGAGATGGAAGTTCCTTCAAGATGAAAGCTCGAGCACGATCTCGTGAAAACGATGGATGCGGAGAAACTCGCGTCCTCGTCAACGATTCGATCAAGCCAGCCAAACAAATTTCAGAGCTCTTCCGAGCCGTTACAGCAAAGTTGACTCCGATTCTGCGCTACGGCTTCAGTCAGCTTGCGCTTTACGACTCATCAACAGGCCAACTCACGACCCGAGGCTCTTACTTCCCGAATGGGAAAGGCTTGATCCATGAAGGGCTGCGTTTCCCTATCGCCAATACGCCCGCTGGGCGGGTATTTACCAGCGGGAAGCCCATGCGAATGGATAGAACCCAGAGGCTGCATCGCAGCGATCTGATCGATCGGCTTCTCGCTGAGGGCGTAAGGTCAGGATGCTGTGTGGCTCTCCGCTCCGGGAACAGCGTAATTGGCACCTTCTCTATCGGGAGTTCACGCACACACGCGTTTAGCTCGGAAACCGAACGGCTCTTGATGGCGGTTAGCACCGATTTGGGAGTCCTCATCGAACGTTCTTTGCCTTACTCCGATGCCCGACAACTCAAGAACGATACGGCGCAAATTCCATTTTCGTCCGCCACAAATGAACTCCTGACCTCAACGTTGGTGAGTTATATCCGAAACGGGGACATGGGACTCTTTCGCGAATTGATTCGCCCCTACGAGAAGGTTATCTATTCCATCGCTTACTCGATTCTGCAACATCACGCGGAGGCCGAGGAGGTCGCTCAAGAGACCCTGCTGAAGGCGTTAACTCATTTACACCAGTTGCACTCACCGGCAAAATTTCGGCAGTGGCTTCTTCAAATTGCCCTCAACGAAGCACGGATTAGGAGGCGCCAGAACAAGCATTACATCTATGAGCCGCTCGACACATCGGAGGAACGCTTCTCATTCTTCAGCGCCCCGACGAGAGATCCCGTTGAGCACGGAGAATTTCAATCGGCGCTGAATCGTGCGCTGAATTCATTACCTCCCGCATATCGCGAAATCGTCACTCTCCGTGACGTTCAGGATCGCACGGTCATTGAGACGGCCACCGCATTGGGCATTTCTGTGGCGAGCGTGAAGACCCGCCTGCATCGCGCCCGCAGAGCTCTCCGAGCCCGTTTGTCGGCAGAATTCAACCGAGCGGCTTAAGTCGTAAAAGCCAGAATCTCTGATCGCCTTCTGTAACCAGACGTTCGTGGTTGCATCACAGATCAAGGAGGGGTCGAGACGCAATTGCCCCTTTCGAGTGGCCTGCTTGGAGGTCGGATGGAGGCAACATGCAAGCTTATGACTTCATTGCAATCGGCGGTGGCGGAGCGGGAATCAGCGCTGCGGGCTTGGTCAAGAGGGCCGGACGGCGCGTTGCAGTCGTGGACCACGGCGCAGTCGGCGGCTTGTGTTCGCTGAATGGCTGCAATCCGAAGAAGGTGTTGGTGCGCAGTTCGGAGGTGCTGGACGAGATTCGCCGCGCCGGCGATTTCGGTATCGAGACTGGCGAGGTTCGCGTCGATTGGTCCCGGGTCATCGACCGAAAAGAAACGTTCACGCGTCCAGTTACGGCGAGCGCGGAACAATCCCTTAAGACCCTTGGCATCGATCTCATTCAGGGCGGTCCGCGTTTTATCGCGGGCGATGAAATTGAGGTGGACGGCCAACAACTGAAAGCTGAAGGCATTCTGATCGCCACAGGCTCCATGCCGCGCCGCCTGAACTTCGAAGGGGCGGACCTGATGCACTCCAGTGACGAGATTCTCGCATTGCGCCATCCGCCGCGCAGGCTGTTCATTGTAGGAGCCGGAGTTGTAGGGATGGAGTTTGGGCAGATCTTTGCGCGACTCGGTTCGAAGGTGACGATCATTACCCCTGATCCGCGCGCACTGTTAGAGCACGACCCGGACATCGTTGAAGCGCTGCTGCAGTTCTCCCAGGACGAACTCAGGATGGACGTCTTTCCCCACAGCAACATGCGCTCAATTCGTCGTACTGGAGACGAGTTCAAGATCGAAGTTGAAAGCGACGGACGAGCGAGAAGTTTTGAAGCCGATTACGTGCTGAACGCCGCCGGCCGTCCTCCGTCGATTTATGATCTGGCGCTGGAAGTAGGGAATGTTGAGAAGAACAGTCGCGGCGTGCTGGTCGATGACTTTCTCCGCAGTCGTTCGAACCGTCAGGTCTTCGCCGCAGGTGACGCGCACGGACGTATGCAGCTCTCGCCCGTTGCCTCCTACGAGGGGCGGGTCGCTGCGCGAAACTTCCTGGAAGGCGACGTCGAGCGTGTCAGCTACGATTCGATTCCGAGCATCGTCTTTACGATACCTCCTGTTGCGATGGTGGGTTGGACGGAGGAAGCCGCGCGTAAAGAGGGTCACAATGTCTCGGCTCTAGTCAGCGACATGAAAGACTGGAAGGTCTTTGCGATTGCAGGCGAGTCGATTGCCAAAGCCAAAGTCATCATTGATTCCCATTCTGGGCGAGTGCTTGGGGCACATCTGTTTGGGAAAGGAGCCGACGAGGATATCCACATGTTTGCAATGGCGATTCGCTTCGGCGTCGCAGCGGATGGGCTGCGCACGATGGTTTACGCCTATCCAACATTCGCTAGCGCACTGCCGTACACGCTGCCCGAACTTGCGGCAAAACAGGAGTTGCGGAAGGCTGGATAAAACAGCCGGCAGACAGTCTGCAACGGTTGAGGTAAGGGATGGCTAGTACCGGAACTGCGGTTCGTTTCTTGACAGAAACGGGTCTTGAGTTGCCTGCGGTGAGCGCAGACCAGATGCGCGAAATTGACCGAATTGCTATACAGGACACGGGTCCCAACCTTTACCAGATGATGGAGAATGCCGGCAGAAGCCTGGCGCTCTTGGCGATAGAACTGCTTGGCTCCGCTTGGGAAAAGCGACATATTCTGGTCCTGGCCGGCACTGGCGGGAATGGTGGCGGAGGCATCTGTGCTGCGCGGCACCTCGCGAACCACAGTGCACGAGTACGATTGCGTCTTGCTGACCCAGAGAAGTTGACGGAAGTTGCTGCCCTTCAGCGAAAGATGTACAGCTTCGCCGGTGGCGGAGAAATCAGTTTTCAGGACCTGCGTGAAACCCACCCCGATTTAGTCTTGGATGCCCTTATCGGCTATGGCTTGCGATCTACCGCCACAGGTCCTTTCGCGGTGCTGATTCGTTGGGCCAACGCCAGTGGTGCGCCCATATTGGCACTCGACGTTCCTTCGGGTGTCAATGCCACAAACGGCGAAAACCATGACGAGTACGTCCACGCCCGATGGACATTATCGCTTGCTCTTCCGAAGACAGGATTATTACCTGACCTTACTGGGACCCTTTTCCTCGCCGATATCGGCATCCCCGTTGGAACCTATCGCCGTGCTGGCGTGAGCTACACCAGCCCTTTCGCGAATCGTTTCTGGATTCCTTTGCAAACCAAGATGCGCGAGTGGGCCGCGCGTAGCAAGAATCGACCTGGCGGAATCTTGCCTCTTTTTATGAGGCGCGCCCGGCTCTTGCGACGCTTATCTTTCGCTTACAGCTGCTTCCGTCCAAGACCGAATGTGATATCAGCGTTGGGTCTTTGCTACTTTTCTAAGAAAGGAACTTTCAAGCCGTTCGCTATAGCCTGCCGGGATTTCAAGCACACCCTCATCCGAATAGATCTTGAGCGTCTTCCGTGTCGTGTCAAGAACTACAGAGCAGCGTCGGCATCCACGCAGGTGTTGCTCAATCGCATTCCGCAGCTCGGGATCGACTGTGTTGTCGATGTAATTTGAAAGCTCGCGCAAAACGTGCTGGCAACTCACCATGGCTTTTCCCCTTTTAGAAATGGCAGCCGATCAGTCCACCGTTTCTTGAATACCGGCGTCAGCTTTTCGCGCAATTGTAAGCGGGCGCGATGTAAGCGCGTCTTGACCGCCGAGATCGTAATACACAACACATCCGCAGCTTCCTTCTCGCTCATATGCTCGACATCTCGCAACAGGAACACTTGCCGATAATGGGCTGGCAGGCTGTCGAGTGCCTCCTGAAGCTTCTGTCGTAGCTCTGTGTTCTCTAGCGCTTCGGACGGAATCTCGCGCCAGTCGGCAAACTGCCGTGGCATGATGTCGCCTTCCTTGGAATCCTGGACTCCTTCGTCCAGCGATTCATATAAATGCCGCCGATCACGACGGAGTCGCATTCGAGCTTCGTTCATTGCAATTTGCAGCAACCAACTCTTGAACATTGCCTCCGATCGCAGTTGATCGAGATGCTCAAATGCCTTGAATACTGTCTCCTGAGCCGCGTCTTCAGCGTCTTCCTTGTTCTTAAGCACCGAATAAGCCAGAAGGTAGATGCTCCGCTCATAGGGCCGAACAAGGTCTAAAAAGCGCTCTGTTTCGCCCGCCTTTACACGGGTAATCAACGAGAGTTCTTCACATGAGGTCTGCTCAGAGGCCTGCGGCACGAGATCCCTCCAGGCGCGGCAATGTCATCGCGGAATCGATGAAATCCTCCCTGCTGTGATGATTCACCACTCCCGAAAAGGTTTCACGGGTCTATGTGTTTCGATTCGGCGAAACGAATTGTGGCGACATGAATCCAGCGAGTTGAGCCGGAAATTGTGTCCTGGCACATAAACGACACATTTGACCTGCCAAATCGACACACAATCTAAGGAGATTTAGAAATGAACGCATTGAAGAGATTCGGACTGTATCGCATCGCTGCGGCGCTGCTGTTGTCCGCATTATTCATCCTTCCCGCTGCCGCGCAGACAGCGCGCGTCGCCATCGAGAGTCACAAGTCATTCGACCAGACGGTCAGTGGCCTCAAATCGGCAGTCAGCCAGGGTGGAATGATGGTCATGGCGACAGTAGATCAAGGCAACATGCTATCGATGGCCGGATTGCGACTGAAAGCCACGTTGTTCCTCGTCGGCAATCCAACTGTCGGCAAGAAGCTGTTTGAAGAGAACCACGGTGTTGGCCTCTATGTCCCAATTCGGGTCTTCGTGTACGAGGACAAAGACGGGAAGACTTATGTCAGCTACGACAGGCCCTCGGAGCTGCTTGGTCAGTTCAACAATAACGAGATCGGCCAAACTGCCGCGATGCTTGATCAGAAGCTGCAGGGTCTGGTGCAGATGGTCACACAGTAAGCGCAACAGTGCTGGGGAGGTTGCGCGGAGCATACCTCCCATCGCATTTCCTCAAATGGTGATTCATGAAACGAGTTCTTCTGATCGGAATCTTTCTTGTTCTTGCCGCAGTTGGCCCAAATATCTTTCCGGCGGCGCAGGCCGGCTACAGCAATCTTGCAACACTTGCAACAGACCTGCTGTTGCCATCGGTCATCGTGCTTGCGGCGCTAGCATTGGCGATTCGGAAACGCGAGAGGGGATTATGGCGTGCAATCCTGTGGGGAGGCATCGCCGGGGTTGTAGCGACGTTGCCGCTTGAGATCGTCAGGATTACCGGGTTTCATTTTGGATTCATGCCCGGCAACTTGCCGAGGCTTATGGGCGTGCTGCTCCTCGACCGCTTCATGCTCGGCCCGAATGCGGCGTCGGATATTGCAGGCTGGAGCTATCACTTCTGGAATGGCGCCAGCTTCGGAATTGTTTACACCCTGCTGTTCGGCACAAGACGGCGCTGGGGAGGTGTTCTATATGGAGTTGCGATCGGGATTGGCTTCATGGTGAGCCCGGTAGTGACCTCATTGGGTGTAGGCCGCTTCGGGCTGCAGTTCTCTTACGGATTTCCAGTGACTGTGCTCTTCGCTCACGCTGCGTTTGGTCTTGCGCTTGGTTGGCTTGCCGACAAGTGGATTGGAGATCAGGGGAGCGTGCTTCTTGGAGCGATTCGCGTCTGCGTGATGCCAGCTCGTCATCTTTCATCGCGAGCAGTCTGACGAAATTGTTAATTTGGGCATTTGGCCGTTGCAGTTCGGGAGCGGCCGCAGAGACCGCCTCGAGTATGCCGGCGCGGTTTAGTTTATTGTCGGAAACCTTCCATTTGTTTGGGAATCTCTGTTGGTAGCAGGAGAAGCCATGCCGGAGATAGGTCAACAGCCAGATCGTTGCGAATTCGAGATCGACAAACTCGTTATCAAACTCGATGCTCTTGTCCCTTCTGACATCAGAAGTATCGACAGCACGGTATCCAAAATTGCCCGGCTGATTGAGAAATCCGGCTGCTGGGACGATACCGAGAGTGTTGATTTGGCACTGCGCGAAGCGCTTGCTAATGCCATTATTCACGGCAACCGCTCAGATGCTAGGAAATCCGTGCGCGTCTGCGTGGCAATCGCAGCAGACTGCAACGTCCTAGTCATCGTCAAAGATGCAGGTTCCGGTTTCGACCCAAGTCAGCTTCCGAGTCCCGTAATGGGTGAAAACGTTTTGCTAACGCACGGACGAGGCATTTTTCTGATCAATCGGCTCATGGACGATGTGAATTTCAATTTCGACCATGGGACCGCCATTTATATGCGACGGAGACTTTCTCCACGATGATAACGGTTGTCACAATCCTCTTCGCCACATTGATTGTCATGGCTCTGGCTTACGCGGTGAAAACGCACATTCGAAGGCATCGATTCGTCAATCAACTTCGCATGGCGCGCATCACGCCCGATGAACTCAAACATAGGCTGGACACAAACAAAGACCTTGTAATTGTGGATCTCCGTCACGCACTCGACTTCCTACCGGAGCCATACACGATTCCCGGTGCCATCCGCATTCCGATGGACCAGTTGGAGGAACGACAAGCCGAGATCCCCCGGGGCCGCGAAGTGGTCGTTTACTGCACTTGCCCGAATGAAGCGAGCAGCGTAGTGGCGGCTGTTAACTTGCGCAAATACGGCATTACGCGAGTCCGGCCATTAGCAGGAGGATTTCACGCGTGGAGGGAACGAGGCTATCCGGTTTACTCACAGTTTGGGACGCTTACTGCGCTCGAAAAAGCTGGTCATTCTGATTTGAAAACCGAGGAACGTTAAAACGCTTTCGCTCGGCTCATTGCCGAATGGCTGCAAGAAGACGAGTGCGTGTCCGTCCGGGAGGCATCGGCCCCACAGCACTCAAGCACAGAGCGAACATAGCCGACTGGATCTCAGCTAGCTCATGACGGCATGAGTCGCATTCTTCAATGTGCTGCAGAATGGTTGACCGCTCCTCAGCGAAGCATTCGTTCAGCGCAAAGCGGACAAGTTCTGGACGGATTCGCGTGTGTTGCTGCATGTCTCTGTACTGCCGAACGGACCCTCATGGCGTGGCGGACAAGTGCCGATCAATGAAAGCGTGCAATCGCTCGCTATAGCCGAGCGGAATCTCGAACACTCGCTCGTCAGCCACAATGACCAGCATCTTCCGAAGAGAGTCGTACAGCGCGGAGCAGCGATGGCACATTCGCAGATGGGCTTCAATTTCCGCACGCAGCGCGGGACCAATGTCGCCATCGACGAAATTTGACAGTTGCTCTAATACAGTTTCGCAGCCAACCATGGCCTTTTCCCCTTAAATGATACGAGTCGTTCGAACCAGTTTCGCTTGAACAATGGAGCCAGCTCTTCCCGCATGCGCAGTCTTGCGCGATGCAGCCGTACCTTCACCGCCTGCTCGGAAATTCCCAGGGCTTCCGCACACTGCCCGGTACTGAGTTGTTCGATGTCTCTGAGCACGAAGGCTTCACGGTAGATTGGGGCGAGCTTTTGTAACGCGGTGTTGATCGCCGCTAGGATTTCTTTTCTCTCAAGTGTCTCCGATGGGATTTCGCGCCAGTCAGCAAAGTCGCGCGGCATAAACATCCCTTCGTCTTCACCGGAGCCATTGTCGATTGGTTCAAAGAGAGATGCGTGCTCGTCTCGTCGCTTCAGTCTGGCTTCATTGAGTGCAATGTGCAATAGCCACGGTTTGAACTTGCGTGGGTCTGCCAACTGATGCAGGTGTGTCAATACCTTAAGGATTGTCTCTTGCGCAGCCTCTTCGGCATTTTCGCGATTGCGAAGTACGGCATACGCCGTCACATAAACCGCTCGTTCATAAGGGCGCACCAACTCATGAAAAAGCTGCCGCTCGCCGCCGAGTATGCGGTCGATCAGCTCCGGTTCGGAGATCGTTCTTCTCTCCAATGCGCTCACAGACGAGCCACTCCCTGAGAGTGACGATACGGGAGCACAGAAAAGGTTACCGGGAGCGTGGCGAAGACCTAAACGCGCGTGTGTAATGAACCAGGTCCCAGATGTGCCCGTCGGTCTCGACTTTGCCGAAGGCGGGCATACCGCTGAGGCGAATGCCATTCTTGATGATCCAAAACAGTTCGCGATCGCTGTATTCTTGTACCGGATCAGAACCCAAATCAGCCGCGCGAGGGTACATCCAGCGGCCATTGTCAGTTGGCGTGCGGCCGTTCAGCCCGTGGCACATTGAGCATTCGGTTCCAAACCGCTTCTGGCCTTCGGCCACGCTGGCCTCGGAATTAGTCGCCTCGGGCGGAATCCCGTTGCGGCTCGCGCGGGCGATCAGAAACTTCTTGGCGTCTATCGCCATCGCGGTTTCGGTTGCACCTGGATCAGGTAACGCAGAGAGATTGAAGGAAAGGCCGACTGTAACCACCAGGCCGAAAATGACAATGAACACCACTGCAATCGCGACTATTATTCGTCTCATTGGAAAGGGTGCAGGGCCGGTACGGAGTCCAGCCCTGTTCTAGAGAGTTAGGAAGCTTTTGAGATGCTCTGCACGTGAATGGTCTTGCCCTCCACCGTCCCTTTGACCTTCACGTTTTCGCCAGCGAAGTGTGCAGGCTTGGTCTGGTCATCGAGCTCGTAAACCGATTTGTCTGCTGGATTGAAGAGGACATACTTGCCGCCCATCTTCACACAATTCTCCGTACACATCTTCTTGGCCATGGGATCGTTGGGATTCTTGTCACCCATGCCCTCTTTCTTCATCATCTCTGCATGTGAGCCGTTCATGGCGCACTGGCTGTCCATGATCTCGCCTCTGAAGGTTTTGGCTTTGGATTTTGGAGCAGCGAAACTGAGGACAGAAACCAGCAGAATCGCTGTTAGAGAGACCGCTATTTTGTTCATGTCATACCTCGCGAGTGTGATTTAGCCACCTCCCGCTCCGTGTGCGGCTTTCTGGCGCGATCAGGAGGCGGAGAGGCAGTTCCTGCTACAAGGCGAGATACGCCAACGTGTGGAAGGTTACCGACTAGTGGCTGCGAAAGAGCCAATCCGGTAACCTCTGGCTTCCATCTGCATCTTGAGGAGAGGAGGGGATCTATGGCCGAGCGAAAGAAAGTGATTGTGTTTTCGCAGCCCGGTTGAATGTTTTGTCAGTCAACGAAAGAGTTTCTTTCGAAGCACGGAGTCGAATTTCAAGACAGGAACA
>CAYNPS010000103.1:7582-12390 GCA_964399125.1 uncultured Terriglobales bacterium | reverse complement strand
AGAAAGAGCTGATTGCCCCCTTGAGGAACAGATATGAGAGGACATCCGCTGGTTTGCCCAACCGAACAGACCGGTATTTGCCGTTGCGGACCTGCTCCGTTCAGCGGGAATCCGCGCAGCGTATTTGCGCCGCCCGTGAAGAACTCCTGGCTCAGGGGAACGTGGCCGGTGAAGGGAGTTGCAAACCCAACGCGCACGCTATTCGCCCAGATGATGTTGTCTGGGATCTTCTTGTAATAGGCAGTTTGCGCGAGGAACTTCCCAAAATTGAAATTCGAGCCGAGTGAGGATGGATTGAAGTCTCCCTCAAACGTCTCGTAGATGCCCTTGTGTGCATCGAGTTGGAAATCGCGCGTGTCGCGGACGAAAGTCGCCGACAGCGTCGATAAGCGGACGTGCAGGTCTTCCGTCGGTACCAATCCGGGAATTACCAGATTGGTTAGTCCAGTCTGCGAGTAGTTGTAACGCAGGAAGAGATTCGTGGTTTTATCTTCATTCAGCGCGTGCTGCAATTGGAATCCGGCTTGTCCGATGAGCGAGGTAAAGATTGGATTTTGTGCGTCGTGCTCGCCACCGACGTTCGCGCTGGCGGACCAGTTGGTTCCCCGGAAGTAAGGATCGGTGAATGTGATTTGTCCATGCTGATCGAGGCGCGCGCCCAGAGCAGTGAAGCTGAGAGTTTCCGCGCGTCCCCAGAGATCCTTGCGGGTGTACTCGACTAGGGCTCGGGGACCATAAAAAGTCTTTTGGCTGGTCTTGAAGTTCTTGTTGAGTCCCACAACGGGAAGACCAGGCACTGCGACCGTTCCGCTGGGAATGCTGCCGCCACGATTGATCACGTCGAAGCCGAAGCCGTAGGTCAGATCGTTCTTCTTGGCTTCGTGGACCTTGACCAATACGTCTTCTTGCGACTGCGTGGTGATGCGCCGGCGTGGATCGATTTCTGCCCAATCAAATACGCCGAGGTTGTAGAGCTGGCTCTCGTTCGCCAGCATTTGATCTTCACGCAACGGAGCGCCTTGAGAAAGAGGAGCCACGCGACTGATTAAGGCTTGCTGCGTCTCACCGCGTCCCAGAGTGACAATGGTGGCAGTCCGAACCTGCGGGCCTTCGGTGATGAGATATGTGACCTCGAGGCGGTGCTTGTCTTTGCCGATCGGCTTTGCCGTTTGCCGGAAGCTGGCGTTCAGGTATCCAAGCTTCAGATACGAAGCCATCATCGTGTTGCGATCGTCCTGTACAAACTTCTGCGAGTACGGCTTGCCTGGAGCGAGGTTGAGTCCTTTGGGGGCCAGGTGCGAGACTGGCTGCGTGTCGTTGCCCTGGATGTGCATGGCTTCCACGATGTCGCGCTCGCCTTCGACCACGCGGAAGTTCACCGCGACGTTCCCATTTTGGTTGTGCACTTCGGGTGTGACCTTCACGTCACTGAAGCCATCGGCCTGATAGAGGTGTTCGAGATTCTTGACGCTGGTACGAACCAAGTTCTCGCTGTATTTGCCGTGGGAGAAGAAGTGAGCTTTCTTCACCGCGACATGCGGCAGCAGTTCCTTTTCATCGAGGGTGGTATTACCTGCTATGGCGACGTCGGCCACCTTGTGCCGCGGTCCTTTGGTTACCTGATAGAGGATGCTCTCGCCATTCGCCTGCTGCTGCGTGTTGACGCTTACCTTTGCGTCAAAGTAGCCCTTCGACTGGAAATAGGAGACGAGATTGGTGCGGCCTTCCTGGATGATTTCAGGATCGACTCCGACTTGCTGATAGACAGGAAGAAGGTTCTTCTTACTCCAGCTCCAGATGTGGGCTCCTTGTACCTTCACGTGATAGAAAGGCCCAGTCTGGACGTTGAAAGTGAGATCTGCGCGATTGGTTTCTGCATTGTAGTTCGCTGAGATGAGTTTCACCTTTGCGTCGAGGTGATCCTCTTTCATCAGCTTGTTCTGCATGTAGTTGGTCGCGTTCTGAAGCGTCTTGAGCGAATAAGTCTTTCCAGTTCGGATCGAGGAGTTCCACAGCCGCGCCCGTAGAGAATGCAGAACGCCTTTTAGCTTGGCATCATCTTGGGGACTTGCGCCTTGAAGAGTGACCGTGCCGAACTTCGCTTTCTTGCCCAGTGTGGTATCGAAATAGATATTTGCGAGCCCATGCGTTTTGTCGGTTTCAATCCTTGGTTTCACCTGCGCGCGAAAATAACCTTCTCTTTGCAGGAAGCGCTCGAGCGCATGCTGCGCGTTTACCACATCGACGGGCGTGTACGGACCACGCGGTGGATAGTCTGAAACCTGCAGCAGCCGCGCATATGGGAAAACCCGTTGTGTCCCGGGAAATTCGTAGATGCCGAAATAAACCGCGGGCTCGAGGATGAAGAGCACGCGAATGCCCTGCGGCTCCGGCCGGACCTGCACCTGAACATCCTCGAAGCGATGCGTGCTTTTGATCGCGGCGACCGTAGCATCGACTTTTTCCTTCGAGAATGGCTCGTCCTGTTTTTGCGCCAGCAGCGGCAGGAATGGTCCCATGTCCATCTCGGGATGACCGGCGAGCTCGACCGAGGAGACATTCTGCCCCTCATACGAGGGAAGAACTTCCTGAATTTGCGGTGACGTCTTGGGCTGCTGAGCCGGAGTCGCGGTAGGCCCAGATTGGGCAAAAAAGAAGGTGGCACAGAGCACCACGTCGAAGACAGCGGCGTAGCGACACGGCCAACCAGAGAGGCCAATGGTAAGCACAACTTCTCTGATGAAGAGAGAAGTCCAGTGTTTGTCTCGGCCCAAAGTGATAGCTGGCCGGAGCCGCCGCTGGTCCGCGGAGCCGGATGTGTATCAGGAAGCATCGTGTGCAAAGCACGAGGAATCGAACAAAAGAAATAGAAATCTTTCAGCACATGGCAGAGATGCCGAATTCCAATACATAGAGGGATCACGATGAAACGAACATGGCTTTTTGCTCCAGCAATGCTGGCGGCCTTTGCCTGGGCAGGCGCGCAGACAGCGGGCTCGGCCAATGCTGGCATTGGCGGCAGCAGCACCAGCACAGGCGCAGGGACAACCGCAACTACATCCAGCACTGTAGGCTCGCAAAGCACTCAGACCGGCGGAACAGTTGGGACGCCGAGCGCAACCGCCGGAACAACTCCGGGCAGCACGATCGGTCAGTCCACCACCACTACGCCTGGTACAACTTCCACAACGAGCCCGAGCGGAACAACCCAGAGCACGACCGGAAGCTCGGGAGCAGCTACTCTGCCCAGCTCAGGGGCTGCGAATCTTCCGAGCTCCGGCGCAGCGACTCTCCCTAGTTCTGGAGCCGCAACTACTACGAATTCCACCACCGGCACGACCGGATCAACCGGCGCCAGCGCAGGCTCGACGGGCACGATGGGTACAACCGGAACTACGGGATCGACGGGCAGCTCAGTAGGTACGACAGGCAGCACGGGCACAACCAGCACGACTGGATCGACGATGGGTTCGACCGGAACTCCTGGCGCAGCGGGAACGACGAATTGCGCTCAAACTCCTGCAACCAGCGGCACGACTACGAATACCCAGAATGGAACGACTTCGTCGGTTGGAACGACCTCAAACACCGCTGGAGCGACTTCGAACACCGCGGGTACCACTTCGACCAACTGCCCCACTGGCACGACTTCGACCACTCCGCGATAAGTGATCGCAATTCTCGATCGAGAGAGACGGGTACAGTGCCCGTCTCTCCCAGACCTATTGACCGCCTCAGCACAACTTTCTTTATCTTTCGTGGTTCACATGGTGGTAATCGCGCGTCGATTCCACTACGCTTGCATGACCGCGAATGTCAGGGCATGACTCTTTTTCCCAGATCGAAACTGCTTAGCCTTGCGATTTGCACATTCGTGAGCTGCAGCCTTTTTGCCGCGGATTCTGCGCCTGATCTGAATCCAGGTTTTCAGCAAATGTATAACCTCGATTTCTCAGGAGCCCACCACACGTTCTCGCGTTGGGAACAGAGTTATCCTGACGATCCGCTCGGTCCCATTTCGAATGCTACTGCGTATCTTTTTTCAGAGTTCAACCGACTGAAGGTTCTCGAATCGGATCTGTTCATCGACGATCAGAAGTTCGAAAAGCGTTCACGACTCTCGCCGGATCCGGTGATTCGCAACGCGTTTCAACAGGAACTGGAAAAGGGCAGGGAAGTTGCGAATCGGATTCTGACGACGAGGCCGCAGGATTCGCGTGCCTTGCTTGCGCTTGTAATGGCAAATGGACTTCAGGGAGACTACGTCGCGCTCATCGACAAAAAGAATCTCTCCGCGCTGAGCTACATGAAGAATTCGCGTTCCATAGCGGAACGTCTCCTGGCAGCCGATCCCCAGTGCTATGACGCCTACCTGGCAGTCGGAGTGGAGAACTACCTGCTTAGCTTGAACTCGGCTCCTGTCCGCTGGATTCTTCGGCTCGGAGGCGCGCAAACGGACAGGGAAGAGGGCCTGCAGAAACTTCGGCTGACAGCTACAAAAGGGCATTATCTTGCGCCTTATGCCCGACTCCTGCTGGCTGTAGCGGCGCTCCGCGACAAAGATCGGAACACAGCGCGACAACTCCTCGCCGGACTATCTGAAGAGTTCCCGCAGAACGATCTTTATCGAAAAGAATTAGCGCGAATTCAGCCTTAAGGGCGATTGCGAAGCAGATAGTCGCGTGAAGGCTCGGACGAATCAGCGCAGCCTGGGGTCATAACCTACGAAACCTTGCTCATTGTTCGCCGCCAGATACTTCTGCAAAATGCCGGAAGCAGTTTTGGTCAGGATTGTTCAGCACGTCGTT
>CAYNPS010000103.1:0-7482 GCA_964399125.1 uncultured Terriglobales bacterium | reverse complement strand
ATACTTCTGCAAAATGCCGGAAGCAGTTTTGGTCAGGATTGTTCAGCACGTCGTTTGTGTAAAACTCGATCACCTGTCCAATCCACCAAAACGGGCGGTCATGCATGAACCATGCTCTGGCGGCGGCATTGCGCAGCGACGGCGCCTTGAACCTTCCCGAGCCGGCGCCGGCATCCCCGTTCGGCTGCGCTCATGGCAGGCTCTTTCTGCCTCAGGCGGTCTAGGGTTTCTAAACAGCTGGTGCTCCATTTTTGAGCTATAGTGCTCGGCCAGAAAGGAGACTTAAATGAAACGCGTATTTCTTTGGATCCTTTTGATGTTAATGACGGGAGCAATTTGGTCGATGGCTCAGGAGAAGGCGGCAACCAAAGATTCGAATGCGAAAGCAGGAGGCGCATCGAAGCAAGCGATGATCCGCGAAGCTCTGAGCGCCGCGCCGCCTGAGATTGCCAAGACCGCAACCGTCAAAGATTGGGATGGAAACGTGCTCAAGCAGGGAAGCGGCGGCTACACCTGTTATCCCACTCCGCCGATGATGAAGAAGATGGGCAAGGAACCAATGTGCCTCGACAAAGTATGGGACGATTGGGGAGAAGCCTGGAAGAATCACAAGGATTTCACAGCCCAGGGCATCGGGATCGCATACATGCTTGAGGGCGACACCGGCGCCAGCAACACAGACCCGTTTGCAACGAGCAAGACCAGCGCTAGCGATTGGGTAGTCTCCGGACCGCACACCATGATCATTGTGCCCGACAAGTCCGCGTTGGATGCGGTGTCCACTGATCCAAACAACGGTGGACCATGGGTGATGTGGAAGGGCACGCCTTATGCTCACATCATGGTGCCGGTCGGGAAGAAACCTGCAGGCGGTCCGACCCACCAGGCTAAACAATAGCGCTTTCGACAATCGACTTTCGGCTAATTCAACTGCGGAACTGATCCGGAGCTTCGGAGGCAGAAATCTCCGAAGCTCCGAAGCTGGTTGAAAACCCGGCCATGGCCATCGGCATTTGGCGGGAAACAGCGGCCTTCGGCACTCGGCATTCGGCAGTCTTGCTAAAACAAAAAGCCACAACCAACAACACAACTGACGTTTTCTGAAACTACGAACGACGGATCAAAATACCGTCGGTCTAACTTCTGCAAGTCACTGATTCTTCGTCGAAATTTCCACATTATTTTCCTTTGACTCCGCCGCCGAAATTTGGTTCCATTATGGAACAATACTGGAAGCGAAGAAAAGGAGAACCATGCGACGAGAAGAGTCGAGAACTGGCAGGATTGCCGACTTTGAATTTCAGTTTTGGGAGTGCTGGGAATCAGACGACAATGTTCCCGCGGCGCCGGAGCGGCATTGGTTTCGGTCTGACACTGACCTGGAAGCCGCAACTTACGACCACATGCTGCAGAAGCTCTACCGCCAGAAAATGGGTTTGCGGGTCGTACCGCAAATGCCGAGTGAACCGCAGCGTTCGGCCACGAGCGAGTGGGACAAGAGGACTCCCTGTGTCGTGCAGGTGAACGGCAAAGAGGTCCTAATCGAAATCTGCGAGCACTATACAGAAGCCACCGGCGGCGCGCCTGTGAGCACAAAATTCGTTGGACCCGATGGGCTGGTCACCTTTACGTACCCGGAGATGCTCGAACGGCTGGGCGTAGCGCGGGAACAGCAGCAATCGGCACTCGGTCCGCCTCAGGCGGACATTTCGGCTAAACAAAAAACGCCTAAGGTAAGCACGCCAGTCTTAGCCACCGCTGACGCTGATTGCGAGGACCTTGTCATTTCCCAAGACGGGAACTTGGTTGCGCATTCAGCGCAGGAGGACCTCAGTCCCGTCGTTGACGACCGGCAACAGGCGGAGGTGCAGCCAGCCGCCGTGAGCGCGAGCGATCCGGCGCAATCCGCAGCAGGTGGATCAATGCAAAAGCAAGATCTGCAGTCGGTGGTTGGCCCCTCTCGTGCGAACCCGCCGTCTCTGAAGAGCGATGACGCGACTGACGTTGTTGTGGCTTCCCAAAACGGCAAGTCGAAAACTGGAGACGCCCGCGCGCTCGACGCCAGAGATATGGAGGAAGCGAAGACCAGAGGCGAGGAGTTCGAGACGCGGCATCCGTGGTTTTGGGAGGATCCGGATGAGGAACTCGACGAGCCACTCAACTCCATGCGCCTGGTCTGGTGGGGCGAGTACATCAAGGCCGTCTATCCGGAGCTTGCTGCCGCTGCGCTCGATCCTCAAAAGTTTGAGGCATACATCGACAACTACGACCATGAGAGACCGATACCGCTCAACGAACCTGACGAACAGGGAAAGCGAAGTGCCGACGCCGCGCCGCGCTGCCGGTTCATCAAAGCCGACGGCGAACAGTGCGGTTCCCCAGCGCTGCGGCGCAAGCGGTTCTGCTACTTCCACTCCAAGACGGCGGAGGATCGCAAGCGCAAGAAGCCGAGGAGCGACGCTTCGCCCGCAGCAGCGCGTTCGGTGCTGGAGATGCCCGTGCTCGAAGACGATCTCGCGATTCAGATGGCGGTAAGCAACATCTGCCGTCAACTGGCGAACGAAACCATCGATCCCAAACGAGCTGCAACCCTGCTTTATGGAATGCAGGTAGCCGCGGTGGCGGTGCGGAGAGCGCAAAATCGAGCAAATCTCACGTGGTGATCCCAAGATATTGGATTTCGAAAAGTAGCGATCCCAAGATCTTGTATTCCAAATCGGGAAAATTGCCGAAAAGGAGAGCTAAGTCCTTTGCTGCAGGGATTTTGCATAAGCAGGGGGGAGGGAGGGGAACATCCGAAGCGTTTCAGGTTTCGGGTTTCGAGTTTCAGGTGGAATGGCCAAAGGGCAATGATACTTGCGAATCGCTTTCGTGGTTTTTGTTGGCTCCTCCAGAGAGGAGTGATCGAGACGAACCGCTCTAATCGATCTTGGGAACGTGGGTCAATGCTCCAGCGTCTCTATCTGGCAGATGTATGATTTTGGCGGCTCTCTTGCGAGGAGACCTATGAAGACCCTGAGTTGCCTCTGGCAGGATTTACGCTATGGGCTGCGCGGCATTCGCAAGGACCGCAGCTTCGCGCTGCTCGCCATCCTTGCTCTTGCGCTTGGCATCGGCGCTACCACCGTCATCTTCAGCGTAATCGACGCGGTCGTTCTGGAGCCGTTCCCGTATCGGGACCCCAACAGCATCGTCAGATTTTATGTCCACGATAATTCCAAGCCGGACCAGGATGGGCGCCCCGGCTTCACTATGGCGGAATTCGCGGTTTATCGCGATCGGAACCACGTATTCTCCGACGTCATTGCCGGCAGCGGCATGGATGTGCTGTATACGGAAAATGGGGGCACGAAGCAATTCAGCGGGTTCGGCATGACTCCCAATATGCTGGAGTTTCTCGGAGTCAAGCCCATATTGGGACGTGGAATCATTCCCGACGATGGCCGTCCGGATGCTCCGCCGGTTGCGGTGATGAGCTATCGCGTGTGGCAGAGGGAGTTCAACGGCGATCCCAATGTCGTCGGTAGCCTGTTGACGCTCAATGGGAAGCCAACGACGCTGGTCGGCGTTATGCCTCCTCGGTTCCGTTATGGGAGCGGTGATTTCTGGCTTCCCATGGTGATTAATCCCGCCGATACGGATCCGTTTCACTTTGTCGGAGTGATGGCCCGGCTCAAGCCTGGGGTGACGCTCGAAGCTGCGGCGAGCGATCTCGACGTGATCGGCCATGCATTGGCAAAGACTTATCCCAAACTGTATCCGGCCAACTTCCGCATAAAGACGTGGACGCTCACCGACTCCGTGGTCCACTACTTCCGGACAACGCTGTTCATCCTGCTAGGCGCCGTCGGCATGTTGTTGCTGATTGCATGCAGCAATGTCGCCAACTTGCTGCTGGCTCGTGCCACTCGCCGCCAGAAGGAAATCGCAATTCGCGCATCGATCGGCGCGAGCCGCGCGCGCATTGTGCTGCAGTTGCTGACTGAAAGTTTCCTTCTCGCTGCCTTGGGATGTCTGGCAGGGTGGGCGTTTGTGTACTTTGGATTGAAGGGCATCGTCGCGGCGATCCCGCCAGAGTTCATACCCTCTGAGGCTGTAGTCCGACTGAATCTTCGCGTCCTTGCCTTTGCCGTGGGAGTGACTGCGCTTACCACTCTCCTATGCAGCCTCGCTCCAGCGTTGCACTCCGTGCGTGGAGAACTCCATGATCGGCTCAAAGATGCAGTGAAGGGCGTCAGCGGTCCACCGCATCGCATCAACTTTCGCTCTGGGCTCCTTGTGTCGCAGGTAGCGCTCTCGATAGTTTTGCTTGTAGCCGCCGGCCTCATGATGCGGACCGTGTTTGCGCTCGAGCACGTCGATCTCGGCTTCACGCCCGATCACGTTCTTATTGCGCGCACTCCGCTTCCGAGAGGCCGCTACGACACAGCAGAGCAAAAGCGGATTTTCTTCCGTGCGGTGCTGCAGAAGATTCAGGCTTTGCCCGGAGTAGTCGCGGCAGCCGAGACGAGCAACATGCCTCCCTATGGCGGAATTGGGAGCGAAGTCACGATCCCTGGGCAGGACCACCTTAACAAAAGATCGCTGTTTCAACTTTGCAGCGAGGACTACTTCAAGACACTCGGTATCCGCCTGGCGCACGGACGCACATTCACTGAGAACGACGTGGACGGAGCCCGCCATGTGATCGTCGTAAATGAAAGGCTTGCTCACGATTTCTTCGGCAGCGAAGACCCTATTGGGAAATCCATCAAGTTCGATGCCCTCGACCGAATGCCGCAATCTCCGCACGACACCTACTTCGAGGTCATCGGCGTCACCTTCGATGAGAAGAACACGGGAGTGAAGGAAGCTCCTGTGCCTGAAGCATTTGCTCCCTACAGCGTCTCGCGAGACTTCGCACGCGGCGTGCTGGTGCGGACTGCAGTCGACCCGCTTTCGATTCTACCGTCGGTTCAACGCGAGATCTGGTCAGTCGATCCGGGAGTCGCTCTTACTATGACCGGTACACTCGATGAGCACCTGCAGCAAAACTCGTACGCCGAGCCACGCTTCGGCATGTTGATATTTGGAATATTCGCCGGCATTGGTCTTGCATTAGCGGCGATCGGCATTTTCAGCTTGATGGCTTACACCGTAAGCCTGCAAACGCACGAGATCGGGATCCGCATGGCGCTCGGCGCGCAGCGGAGTGCGGTAATGAAGATGGTATTTTTGCGCGGGCTCACGATCATTGCTGTCGGAATCATCATTGGCGAGATGGCGAGCCTGATGCTCACACGTTTCCTCCGCAGTCAGGTCTGGGGAGTGACGAACCGCGATCCGGTCACCTTCGCAGCCGTTCTCGTGGTGCTGATCACGATCGGGTTGTTGGCATGCTTTTTGCCCGCACACCGAGCAACACAGGTTGACCCGCTGGTGGCTTTGCGCTACGAGTAGCGGACGCGTTTTCGGGGGCGCCGCCTGAGGGTTATAAGGAATTGTCCCGAATCGGATCGACAGGGATCGCCGACCTCGATGGCAGGGAACAGCTCGGGCTTACCTGGTCTCGCACGATCCGAGACCTACGCTGCTCGCAAGCGCTCCTGATCTCGAGCGGCTTTCTTTGTTCGCAGGGAAAGGCTGGCGAGCCACGGGAACATACATAGGGCGGCAGTTGCTGCGGCTGCGGAACCGAATATCACGAATACTCCAAATCGCTGAGTTGGTGGGAAATTCGACAGAAGGAAGATGCCGAATCCGCAGCAGATCACTAACAAGTTTGTGCCAATCGGACGCCAGAGATGCGAGCACGCCTGTGACCATGGTTCCCAGGAGCCGAGGTCCTTGCTCTCACGCTTGGCAAACATGGTGAGATAAATCATGGCGTCGACACCCATGCCGAGATCGAGATTTGCCGCGGACGAGGTTATGAAGTCCAGAGGCATTCCCAAAAAGGCAATGTATCCTCGTACCACAACGGGAATGACCAGCAGGGTGAGCAGCATTGCGAGGGCTACTCTCAACGATCGCGAGAAGAGATAGCCCATAACGGTGAAAATGCCGATCAATATGCCCACGCCGGTGATGATGCTGGAATCGATGAGCCGGCCCATCTGGCTCAATAAGCTGTACTCGCCACCCACCAGCAGGACGCGGAAGCCCTCGCGTTCAGCCGTCCTCTCTACGCGGTGGATGACTTCTGCACGCGGCGCGCTCCGCACCGTCTCGCGCATGCGCAAGAGAAACAATGCCCGCTTGTGGTCAGGCGTGAGGAATTGGCGGGCCACGGCGCCGTGTTTCGGGTCGTCGAGAATGTTGATCTCCTTCTTTGTAGTGAGGAACATCGTGTACCAGCGCCGCCGGACTTCGCTCAGAACCACTGGTAGAGACATTACCTTGCCCACGGCGGGATCCTTTTCGAGGGCGTTCTGGAGGTCCCAGAGATGGTTGTAGCCATCAGTGTTATCCAGCGCGGCGCCGCTCTTGTCTTCGACCATGAGTTTCAGCGGGCTGCTTCCGCCGGCGCGATTGACGGCCTCGAGTCCTGTGCGAATGTCGCTTCCGTTTTTGAAATATGCGAACAACGGAGGATCTGTATTCAGACGCAGCAACCCGATAGCGCCAACTACGCCCACGACCATAACGCCAACCGCGATCAGGCCATGGCGGTCAGAAAAGAACGACCGCATGCGCGCGGCAAAGGCCTCCGTCCAGCGCAGCTTTGCCTTTGGCGGGGAGGCCAGAGCCAGAAACCAGGGATACAGCGTGTACGCAGCGGTGAAGGCCATCGCCGCGCCTACTGCACCGCTAGTTCCCAGGTGCTTCATTGGAGTCGAAGCGACCAACAGAAGACTGATGAAACCCAGCAACATGCAGACTGCGCTCCAGAACGACGGCGCAATGGTTTCTTTCACCGCACTCCATACCGCCGCGTGTCCGGTGGACTTTTGCTGCTCTCGAATTTTCTTCCAGTTGAAGGTGAGAAAGACCATCGGCGAGAGTGTCATGACGAACACCATCGTCGAGAGATTCGCCGTCACTGGGCCGATTGGAATATGGATCGCCTGGGTGATTATTAGCGTCGCCGCACTCGAGTTCGCGCACGCGACAAATGCGCCCAGCAGGACCCATGGTGAGCGAAAGATGACGAACAACACCACGCCAAAGACGGCGATTGCCGCGAGGCTGAAGGTTCGCAGGTCCCTCTCCAGGGTCCGCGAAATCAATTCCGTGACGTACGGCAGTCCCGAGATCGCCACGCGAAAGCCGGGACGGTCGAATTTCCTTTTCACCTCCTGCAGGCCGTCGATCGTGGTCGCTCCGACGTGGTCTTTGACCGTGGCGATGACGTCAGTGGACTTGTGATCCTTAGCGATGAGAATGTTCGTCCAGAGGCGGCTCTTCAGTGCATCATCGAGGTCCTTCGGCCCAGGCTTGTGGCCGACTGCTACGACATCGGTCACTCCCGGCACCTTGGCGACCGCGTCCGACAATTCGCGA
>CAYNPS010000102.1:0-12576 GCA_964399125.1 uncultured Terriglobales bacterium | reverse complement strand
CCTGAAAAGGCTGGCGCCTTCGATTCGACTGCCGTCCTGACACGACATCCTCCGCATGGAAGGTTCTGTTCACGTCCTCTCACGGCGGCGGTAGTATTGGTATTCCATTCTCGTCGGCTCCCCTTGCTACGGGTTCTCTTCCCGTAATAGTTCATAAAGAGTACTTCGACTAATACCTAGTATTTCCGCAGCCTGTGCTTTATTACCCTTTGCCCGTCTAAGAACCCTCTTGGCGTGCAAACGCTGGAGCGCCTTCAATGACATTGTCTCCTCGTCCCGCTCGATGCTGCGCGATGGCCGGCGCAGATATTCCGGAAGATCATCGACATCGATAACGTCTGAATCCGTCAACATGTATGCCTGCCCGATGGCATTTTCGAGTTCTCGGACGTTGCCAGGCCAGTCATAGCGCGCAATTCGTTGCTGGGCACGCAATGTCAGGCCACGTATATTACGGTTCATCTCTGCATTAAACTTTTGCAGGAAGTGACGTTGGAGGAGAATCAGATCCTCTTTTCTCTCGTACAACTTTGGGAGCCGGATCTCTACCATCGACAAGCGGTAAAAAAGGTCCTCGCGAAACTCTCTTTCTGCCACCATCTCTCGTAGGTCTCGATTGGTCGCCGCTATGACTCGCACGTTTAACTTCTGCACTTCCGGAGAACCCACACGCTGAATTTCCTTCTGCTGCAGGACACGCAAGAGTTTGGCTTGTGCGGCGAACGACAACTCTCCGATTTCATCCAAGAAAATGGTTCCCCCATCCGCATATTCAAAGAGGCCCACTTTGTCGTTGGTCGCTCCGGTGAAGGCGCCGCGTACGTAGCCAAACAGTTCGCTTTCTAAGAGGGTTTCAGTTATGGCTGAGCAGTTACACACAACCATTGCTTTTGCAGCGTCCCGACCGAAGCGGTGGAGAGCGCGAGCAACCAGTTCTTTGCCGCTGCCAGTTGGACCGGTTACGAGTGCCGTTTGGAAATGAGGGGCAACGCGGCGAATACGGCTAAAGACTTCCAGCATCACCGGACTGCGTCCTACGATGCCTTCAAATGTAAAGGCCTCGATCAAGCCCTGATCGAGCCACTCCGTATGCCGGCGTCTCTGCCGATTTGCAACCAGCTCGCTGATTCGTTGTCGCAATTTCTGGAGGTCCAGCGGTTTGTTGAGATACTCGGTGGCTCCTTTGCGGATCCCTTCTACCGCAGATTCTGTTGAATAATTTCCCGTCATGAGCACGACATCGACCCCTGGATCTGCTTCGACCATGCGTTCGAGCATAGCCATCCCGTTAGTATCCGGAAGTACGAGGTCCAGCAGAACTCCGTGAGGCCGTTTCTCCAGAAACAGCTGCCAACCTGTCGCACCGTTTTCGGCGCTGTAGACGCGCACATTCTCACTTGCCAAAGCCGCAGTGACAAAGCCTAAGTGTTGTTCGTCGTCATCGATGACAAGAATGCTGATGGGAGTGAACGGGGTCATTCAGAGTGCCCTAGAATCTCCTGCAGTTTTCGGGCCAGCGCCTCCTGGGTAAACGGCTTCTGCAGGAACGCAATTCCCTCTTTCAAAATCCCGTGCTGAACGATCACACTATCGGTGTAGCCAGACATATAGAGAACCTTGGTTTCGGGGCGTGTGATAGCAAGCCGCTCTGCTAGCTCTCTACCGCACATACCAGGCATAACGACATCGGTCAGCAGCAGGTGAATCGTTTCCTCGTGTTTATCGTTTATCTCCAAAGCCTGAACGCCGTTGCCAGCCGACAAAACGGTGTAGCCGAGGGCTTGCAAAAGCTGCTGATTTAGCTCACGCAGAGATTGCTCATCTTCAACCAGGAGGATCGTCTCGGTTCCTTTGGGCAAAGAAACTACTTCTTTGGGCTCCATCGGATGGCGATCAACGGTTACTTCAGGCAGATAGATCTTGAAGGTTGTCCCATGACCAACTTCGCTGTAGACCCAAATGTACCCGCCACTCTGCCGTACAAAACCATAGGTCGTGGCGAGTCCGAGCCCTGTACCTTCGCCTGTCGGTTTGGTAGTGAAGAAGGGATCAAAGATTTTCGCCCTAGTTTGTTCGTCCATTCCCAAACCGGTATCGGTGACCGCGAGCAAAACGTATCTTCCCGGGACGACGAGAACACCACGTTCTATCAACTGTTCGAACGCCGTCCATCCGTGGCCGCGATCGAGCACAACTGAAGATGTTTCGATCACCAGTTTGCCTCCGTGCGGCATGGCATCGCGAGCGTTGAGCGCGAGGTTGATGATGACTTGCTGTAGTTGTGCGGGATCGGTCTCAACACGCACTGGCGTCGGATTCATTTTGGTGATCACTGCAATGTCTTCGCCGAGCAGACGAAGCAACATTCTGTTGGTTTCGCCGACTATGGCGTTCAGATCTACAACCTTGCGATCAAGCACCTGTTTGCGACTGAAAGCGAGCAGTTGCTGGGTCACTTCGGCGGCCCGCTTGCCCGCCTTGCGGATTTCGTTCAAATTACGTCGCAAGGGATCGCCGGGATTCAGCTCCTGCAGCCCGAGGTCGCTATAACCAAGAATGACTCCTAGGAGATTATTGAAATCGTGGGCAACGCCTCCCGCCAACCGGCCCACAGCTTCCATTTTTTGCGATCGCAGCAGCTCCTCTTCCAGCCGCTTCCTCCAGCTAATGTCGCGCCCAATCGACTGCAGCCCAACTGTCTTACCGTTCTGGACCAAACGCCGGGAGCTGATTTCAACCAAGAGTGTGGTCGCGTCCTTGCATACCATTTCCAGTTGTGTGGGACTCTGAGGTCTCTCGCCCCCAAGAATCCGGCGGAACGCGGACCAGGCTAACTCTCGCGATCGCTCGGTGATGACATCATCAATGGTCATCTTCACGAACTCCTCGGTCGTGTAGCCGCTGACCTGCAGAACGGCATTGTTCGCTGAGGTAAATCGACCTTCGACGTCGAGCGTTACGATGAAATCCTGCGCGTTTTCGAAAAGATCGCGATAACGCTCCTCGCTAACCCGGAGTTGCTCCTGACTACGTTGGAGACTCGACGCAGTCTGACGATGTTCGGATATAGATGCTGCGATGATCAATGTCGTAATCGCCAAAACGCCGAGAAACAGGTAGAGCGCCAGGGTCGGTTCTGCCTTCGCAGCAAAAGGACCTCTGCCTGCAACAGTGTTCGACGTGGCAATCACTGCGGTTACCAACAGTCCAAGCGTTGCGCCTTGAGGGCCGAGTTGCAGCGCGATCCACATCAAGAAGGGGAAGACGATGTATCCAACGACATAGGCGTGCATCGAGTTGGAAGGCAAGACGCTGAAGACCAATTCGTCGATTGCTGCCAAGGCTGCCAGCGCTCCGGCTGCCAACCCCAGCGACTTGATCCCCAGCTTGCGATCGAGAGGCTCTCTCCAGGCCAGGATCAAGGGCACGAGCAGGAGGATCGAGACGGCATCCCCACTTAGCCACGTGGAGCGTGCGTGAAGAATCTCAGACAGGGGGATCCCGAGAGCGGTTCGCTGAAACGCAATCGAAAAAGCGATTGCAGCTGCGGGTCCTGCTAGAGCTCCAGTTGCAACGAAACTGCGAACATCGCGAAGGCGCCCGAAACGTGGGTGCGGAACTCCTGCCCAAGTCAGCAACCAAGAGCTCACGAGAGGCTCAATCGCACTTCTGAGTGCAATTCCCAAAGAGGGAATAAGCGCATAACCGCGGATGATGCAAGCTCCGAGAGCGCCCGCAAAGATCGCCGGCCACATCTCTCGTCCGAACAACAGCACCGCGGCCATAGAGATGGCAGCTGAGAGGCGCAAAGCTGGGATGCCGGCAGTCGTGAATGACGCAGGTGACACTACGCTGGCCGATAGCACGCATAAAAAAAAGATTCCGCTTAGCCTGAAGATATAGCTGGAAGTTTGGGGGCTCATCCTCGCTGGGTTCCACTGACCGATATGCAGTTCGAAGTTGGGAGCCTGCATTTGCCTGGAACCTCGTACTCCTTTGTTGCCATCCAGCCGTTCCGCCAGCGGTTCGAAATTTTGCGGACACAAAGTCTGGATGGCAACATGCTTATGGCAAATGTCTTGCCAACGTGTTCGAGGAGTTGGTCGGGTTGTAACTAGTTGTTAACGAATAAGTTCAGAGGCGAAAGAGCTCTGGTGCGAATCGGCAATCCGGTCGATCCATGACCTTAGAGACGACGAGATATCGTCGGCTTCCGAGATTTCGGCACCTTGGAAGATCTAAAATGCCGAATCGTGTTCGAGCTGATGGGAAAATGCACATCTAATGAATACGTGTACTGTTCAGTTGTACGGCAGTAGCTGCGCTTCCCTCCGTTACCGTGTTGACGATAGCAAAGCGAGTGTCCTACAGGGGACTAGCTGATGCCAGGCAGAAGTGGCCAAGGCGGTTCCGCCAGTTCCGCGCTTAATTATTTGCCCGACGGTTCTAGCGATCAGCCTGGGTCCGAGCGCGTAGGATACTCGCGTCTGATTGACGACGTTCCAGCCGTCCTCTGGCGCGCGGATGCTCAGACGCTGCAGTTCACGTTCGTCAGTCGATATGCGGAGACACTGCTTGGGTATCGAACACAACAGTGGACCGAGCCTTCCTTCTGGACCAACCATCTATACGTAGAAGACAGGGAATATGCGCTTGAATGCCGAGCCAAGGCCGTTAAGGACGGCGAGTCCTACGATATTGAGTATCGCCTGACCGCGCAAGACGGGCGAGCGCTTTGGGTTCGAGAACTCGGCCGGAGATGCGATTCCCAAAGTGGTACTCAAGAGCTGATGGGCGTTATCGTCGACCTATCGAAGAAGAGATCCTCAACCGAAGCGCTGAGCGAAGGAAAGCGCTGGCTTCGGCAACTTATCGATGCCATTCCCCAGCAAATCTGGAGCGTGTCGGCCGACGGCAAGCTGGACTTCAGCAACGCCCGTTGGCGCGACGAGCTGGGCCTCACCCTTGAAGAAGTTCAGGGCGACGGCTGGCACCGAATGCTGCACCCTGACGAAAAGGTTCGTGTGCTGCAAGGCTATGACACGTCCTTGGGCACTGGAAAACCTTATGAGGTGCGTCATCGGCATCGAATGGCCGACGGGCAATACCGCTGGTTTCTCTGCCGCGCCGTCCCACTACGCGACGAGCGAGGTCATATTCTCAGATGGTTCGGCAGCAGTACTGACATTGAAGATCAACAAGAGGCGGAAGAAGCGCTGCGACGGAGTGAACAACGCTGGCGTGGAGTATTTGACAATACAAGAGTAGGAGTCGTGTTGGCCGACGCGTCAATACGGGTTGTGGACGTTAATGTGGCGTTTGCAGAAATTGTGGGGTACTCACTGGATGAACTGCGTGGCATGTCGTTTTTGGATTTCACCCATGAGGATGACCGCGAGTCATGCAAGGAAGTGATCCAAGATGTGTTGAACGGAAAACAACCACATTTCGAAATTGAAAAGCGCTACCTCCGAAAGGATGGGAAATTGGCGTGGGTGAGGGTGAATGGCTCGCTTGTCGATTCGGGGGGATCGAAGCTCTGTGTTGGGCTGGTAGAGGACATCACCGAACGCAAGCACCTTGCTGACGCCATTCAGCAAGAGCGCGACCGTTTGCGGATACTGCTCGAGCTAAACCGGCGCTTTGCGTCAAAGCTGGACGTACGAGAATTCTTTAACGCGCTTCTTGCCGCGGTGCGGGAGTTAACCGGATGGCAATTTGCCACCATTCTGCTTCCCGAATCGGATTCAAAATTAAGAGTCCATCTCAGCCCGGAGAATGCCTATCTACGTGAAGGTCTCACGATTCCGATTGAAGGGTCCTTGCAGGGACGAGTTTACCGCTCAGGCAAACCAGTAGCTTTCAATGTCGAAGAGCTTCCCAAACTGTGCAGCGTTTATCGCACCAGTCCATGGATGCAGGATATTGTTGCTGCCGAGCATATCCAGACTGGACGATCTCTGCCACTCCTTTATGAGGGGCGGATCATCGGCGTCCTCTTTCTCATGAGCAAGAATCCACAGCCTGCAATGGAGAGCGATCTCGACTTTCTTCAGGAGGTCGCAGCCTTGGTAGCCGGGGCGCTGCACAATACTCTACGGTTCGAGAATGTGAATCAGTCCCACGCGCGAGTCCTGACTGAACGGAACTACATTGAAGCGGACCTATTGCTTGCCCGCGGAATCGACGGGATTATCGGCAACAGTCAGGCGATCGCCGAAGTGCTGCGAGAGATTGACGCGGTTGCGACAAGCGATTCGACGGTTCTGATTACCGGAGAAACGGGAACGGGCAAGGAGCTTGTTGCGCGAGCGATTCACAAGCGCAGCGAGCGGCGGGATCACAGCTTTATTAAGATCGATTGCGCCGCCATTCCTTCAAACCTCATCGAAAGTGAATTGTTCGGTCACGAAAAAGGCGCCTTTACCGGCGCGATTACGCAAAAACTGGGACGCTTTGAACTCGCTGATAAGGGTACGTTGTTCCTAGACGAGATCGGCGAGATCCCGCTCGAACTGCAAACCAAGCTGCTTCGGGTTTTGCAGGACCGCGCATTCGAACGATTGGGTGGCAATCGCACCCGCGAAATCGACGTCCGAGTCATCGCTGCGACCAATCGGGACCTTGAGAAGATGGTGGAAGACGGACGTTTCCGCGAGGACCTCTACTATCGGCTCAAAGTATTTCCCATTAACATCCCCCCACTGCGCGAGCGCCGCGAGGACATTCCTCCATTGGTCGAGCACTACACGAGCATCTATGCGAAACGGATGCGCAAGGAGATCCGCACAATCCCCAAACATGCAATGGAAGTGTTTGTTAGCTATCCCTGGCCTGGAAATGTGCGCGAACTGCAGCATTTCATCGAGCGTTCCGTGATTTTGTCGTCGGGCGGCGTACTGCAAGCACCGCTTAAAGAGCTTGAGCAAATTGACACGAGGCTCGCGAATAGGCGGCCGGAGCGCCATCGCACCTTAGCGGAAATCGAGCGCGAATCGATACTGCAGGCTCTTCGAGATTCGAACTGGGTCGTCGGTGGTCCAAAAGGAGCTGCGGCGAAGCTGGGTCTCAAGCGAACGACTCTAGCTTCAAGGATGGAAAGCCTCGGAATCTCCCGTTTCACAGAAGAACGTAGTAGTGACACTTAGAACGACTACTTGTGTGTCCCATTCCGCGTGGAGGCGTGCGTGCTTTAGTCTTGTGACCGGCGTTGAGTCCTGTGACCAGAGTTGCACATGAGTGTTGACGTACGATCAACTTGCCGAGAAACCGGCAGTTTTGCGCTTAAAGCAAGAGTTCTGCTCCATCAGACAATTCCTGGCAGAATGCACTCAGTCCTTCATCCTTCACAAATCGCAGTCCCTCATGTCTGCTACTCCAAGTACAAAGCTGAGGCTTACCTCGGAGCTCTCCGTACCAGATCTCCGCCGCTGCTTGCCAGTCAACTGAACAGGTTTTGACCCCGCTGGAGCCGCCATCGTCAAGGGGCGTTGGAACTCTTCTTCGATCCAACTCTCTAAACGTTGCTTGTCGGCAGACTTCATCTCGGCGAACGCAAGTCCGGCTTTGCCCTGCTATGCCCTCCAGATGATTTGAGCCTTTCATTTGAACATTTCGGCAATGCCCGGCAAATAGAACTCGAGCTCCCGTGTCTGCAGCGCTCAAGATCAGCTCTTCTGTGCTGGAACACAAGGACTGATGAATCTGCTTCTTAATGCCACGAGAAAAAGCTGGAGATTGGCTTCGCTTGCAGACTGAGCCATGTTCCTCCGACGACAGCAAGTGCAACTTTCGTGCCCTTGCTAAAGAAGCAGGTAAATGCACGGGAGAACTCGGCTCTTTGCCTTGGGCCTATGCATCCGTCAAGCGTGGGACACGCGAAAAAAAACGATTGAGATCGCACGGACGTCCTGCGCATGACTGAAATCACGAAGCTTTGACGAAATTGGTTTGCCTGGGGACCCTTATCCGGTGTACGAACATGGGACATCATTCAAGTTGAGGGTAATGAACCGCCGCCGGAACGCGGACGCAGCGATGTGGTTCTTCAATTCGTAATCATCACAACCCACCGAAATCGAAGAATCAGTCCTCGTCCAGGCATCATCCAGACGACGTGCCGAAATGGTACTTGAATCTGGCTGCGTGAGGCGTCCTAGAGCCGGCTCAGGCGCTGTTCATTGGCGCACACGAATTTCTCCGGCTGATCCGGCGAATTTTCGTAACCTCCGGGACTATACCGACTGGAAAAACCGATATCTGATCGTGAAGCCAAACGGGATTTCATTGTTGCATTCAACTCCGCCAGAACGTTTAGCAGCCCTTGAGTCTGTTCCTGCGATTTTGGAGGGCCTGCCAAAATCTGCGTGGCCCTACGGACTAATCGTTGTCGTTCAGGAACCTGGATTGCTAGGGATGAACGATACTCCACGAGTTGACGCTAATAGGGACAAGCTGCTGCGATTGCTCAAAGCGATGGGCGTAAGCGTTTCCATGTGGCCGTCCGCCTGATAACTTTTCTAATCGGTTTAGGGCGCGATTGGTTAGGGCAGACGAGACAGAATGGTCATTAAGAGTTCTCCGAACTGAGAGCTGGGTGCGTATCTACTGAAAGGCGTACCAAACGATCTAACAGCTTGACGGCTGTGCGAAGATACTAGCTCACACGCGTGGTGGACGAATCGATCAAGACGATGTTAGATCGCACGAGCCTTGGAACCGATTTGGTGAAGCATATCTCGACGCTGGCGAGTGGATCAATCATTCTGCTCGCGACTTTTCTAGGCAAGGTTCAACCGCTGACCGATACGGCTTCACTAATTGCCGGAATCGCACTGCTGATGGCATGTATCGTCTTCTGCACCGTGTATTTAGGATTTTTTGGAATAACCAGAACGTGGGTTCATTCCAGCGATCAAGTTCCGAGAGCACCGCAGAAACTTGAACGTTTCGTTGCGTTCCTGGCGTTTGCGACCTTCTGCGTCGGAATAGTATTCGTTGGCATTTCTGTGGTGAGAACACTTCAGGCACCTCCGAAGCCGTGAATAACCATCCCCTAAAAGATGTTCCCCAGGTGCTCCCGCTGCTTTGTATTTTTGTGTGCACTTGTCGGGCTGCGATCTGCATTTTCGTCGCCGACGTGCGCACTCGATCACTGTTGAATGCACTGCCGAGCTGCCGGCGATCTACAATGCTTCTGTTCACGGAGGAACCTCCATGTTTCACCTCCTTCCAGCGACTGTTCTTCTTTCTATTGCCTGCTGTTTCGTCCTGCATGGAATCTGGCTCATGAAGCTGCGCCGCAAGCAGTATGATCTGATTTCTCATGGTTGGACTCAACTGCACGAGCGAGCTGCTATTCTGGGCTCGGAGCTCTCGAACCAGGCATCCGTGCTGAGGAGTGCGCAAGAGAAACTCCGACGGTTCGATTCGCTGCTCTCGGATGCGGAAAAATCTTTCTATAGACTCTTCCACTCAACGACTCTGCCGCTCAGCATCTGCAAGATCGATGATGGAACTTTTCTTGAGGTCAATCGGCTTTTTGAGCGCCAAGCAGGCCACACAAAATTGGAATTGCTTGGACGAGGTCTCAAGGAGCTGGATATCAGGCAGAAGGCGGGCGTGGCAGAAGCGCTTGCAGAAATTCGGGCAGGGAAATCGCTCGATCGTGTTCTCTTCTTTCTCACTAAATCCGATCAAACTCAGCTAGTTCTTCGCTGCACCGACAGAATTCAGTTCGACGGCAATGACTGCCTTCTCCTGGAGATCACGCCATCGCCGGGTAGAGCTTGAGCGTGTGCCGGCAGGCAATCCAGATCTGGTTCCGTCAGGAACCAATCCGCGCTCGCCCAGCTAACGCGCGAATTTCTTAAACAAACGGAATGGCCTCGTTTTTGGCGGAAGAATAAACATCTCTTCCTCGTTTGTCCTTTGAGAAAACCAGCCAAAGGAAATTCGGTTTTGTTCACCCACCTCAATCCACAATCAATGCCTTATCCAGGTCAGAAAATCGGAAGCTGCTCTAAGACTGGATATCAGTAATCCAAGCTTGCAGTCGCCATCCGGTTCTGTGGGGTGTCACTTGGCCGGACTGTCACACTGTGAGTCGGAAGTTATTTTCACGCTGCATTGCGTTGTAGCTTCGCCGCAGATCAACTCTCCGCGTGTATCCCCTCGCCTGCATTTAGGAGGATCGAGGACATGGATTCGGAGGATCCACGAAAGCGGCGTGAATTCCGATGGTCAGAAACGGCTCGGGATCTGGTTCGAGCGAATTTGCATTTTAGGGGTAAGCAATTGCGGGCCCTCATCACAGCGATTGCGCAAGAGTCGGGATTCCCGAGATGGGCCTGCTGGCGATTCGCCAGGAGGATGGGCGTCCAATCAAAGCGCCAGATTAGGCCATGGACGCCGCCCGAAGAACAGCGACTGATCAAGCTGCTCGATCTTTATCCGATCAACGAAATTGCGCGGCTCATGCGGCGGTCTCACAGCTCGATTTTTCATAAGCTGTATCGCATTGGTGCCAATGCCAAGATGGGCCAGGACAGCTTTACGAAATATACGCTTGCGACTGCTCTGAACGTTAAGGTTTCTCAGATTGAAGAGTGGATCTCTCGGGGATGGCTTAAAGCACACGAGCGAGTATGCGGCAAAACGGTACGAGTAACCATTGAAGCCGAGGACTTTTGCGATTTCTGCCGCAAACACACGAAAGATGTCGTTGGAAATCGCTTACGTAAGGAGCGCCTTGAATTTGTATATCACTTCGCTTTCCCACCCAGCCACGCGGACCTTCTTCCCGTACGTGATAGCAAGAAAGAGCGCAATGCCTATGAGGAACAGGAGTTCGAGACCAGGAAAAAGGCTCCCCAGAGACTCGAGATCGAAGAGCAGGATTGGGCAAAACGATCTGGATGAGGAAACAGATTGAGCAGCGGGCGAAAACGGCGACTCGGAATGACTGTTGTGGTGCGGTTTGGCCTACTTGCCTGAAGTGGACCGATTTCTTTAGGATCTTGGGCTTGGCTATACAATCGAGAGATTGCTCATCGCAAGGCTTCTACAATTATCGCGATGCCTGTTCGCATCTTCTGCTTTAGACGTAAAGTTCCTGCAACCCCAACCTTCGTGGCGCTCCTGAGCGCGCACTGGATTTTTGCGACGATGTCGCGTCATTCGCAACAAAGACAACAATCCGTGGGTCAGCGGGCAGGCATGTCACTGCCGCTCGCCTTCGATTCCGCAGTCATGATGCTGCAACCAGCGCTGGTTGTGGTCGACAGCGCCGTGCGGCGATGCAGGTTCCATCCTCCTCACGCTCGCTGACCCGATGGAAATCGGACGCCAATCCGTTCTGCCTTTGTAAACAAACCTCGCGCTCATATACGAAAGTACGTGCACGGATACCGCAAGGAGTTGCATATCTGCATCCTCAACAATTTGCGCTGCTCTCGAAAAGGTTGCTCGATGGAAAACCTGTGCGAAAGTCTCAGAATCTAGCTGCTCATTCAACTCTCGGAGGAATCCATGTCGAAGTTAAGCGCCATCGTCTGCAGGAATCTGAAGCTGAGCACCGGTTTATTAACTGCAATTTCCTCGATTCTGTTCTGGTGTACTCCTGCGAGTGCAGGAACAACAATTGCGCAAACCACTTGTCCAGTCTTGATCGCCCAATCTGGCGAATATACGCTTGCGACAGATGTAGGTCCTTGCTTACCAGGAATTGACGGCATTGATATCGAAGCTAGTTCGGTCACGCTGCATCTCAATGGACACAACATCATCGGAAGTCTCGATTCCACAGTTTGCAATACAAGCCACGGAATACTGATCGGCTTGCCTGCTCCCGCTCCGATTTTGTCGCAGGTCAAGATTTTGGGTGCGGGCACGATCAGCAACTTTCATGAAGGCTTGCATGCAGAGAGTTCTGCAGGTTCTTTTGCAAAGTTTGTAACCGTCACAGGGAGTTGTTCGAACGAATTCACTTTTGGATTCGTAATTGCAGGTCCGGGAGGTCAGTGGAAGCTCCAAGAAAATGTGGTTCGGGAGCCTGGGGCTAGTTCTCAGGGAATTGTGATTGAGCATGCCGACGACAACGATCTAGTCCGCAACAATGTCAACGACTCAATACAGTTTCTCGACAGCAACAACAACACCGTTGTCAATAATGTAGCAAATGATAGTCCGCAGGGCGGAATCGTTATCGGAACTGTTTTGCCATCAAATAACAATGAAATTCATGCCAATACCACATACAACAACTCCTTCGGTAATGGCATTACTATTGAATCTGGTTCAACTGGAAACGACAGTACAGGCAATACAGCATTCGGAAATGTTCTCTTCGATCTGTTTGACGGAAATCCCAACTGCGATAGTAATAAATGGCAAGGCAACCATTTCGGAACAGCTAATCAGCCGTGTCTCCAATGAGCACGCTACGCTAGCATTCGTTTGGTGACTTAAGGGGAGATGATTGAGGAACATCGTTCTTGTTCGCCAGTGATCCCGACGCAAACTCAGGCGACGAAATACTTAGCGGACGGGTGATGCACAATTACCGCAGAGGTCGAT
>CAYNPS010000101.1:7924-12672 GCA_964399125.1 uncultured Terriglobales bacterium | reverse complement strand
CACCTTCCACTGCTTTCTTATATTCGACCAGCGCTCCGTCCCAATTCTTCATGCTGGCCATCACGTCACCTGAGACTTCATGCACGTACACCGAGTTTGGGTCGATCTCGTTCAGCCGGGCCAGAGCTTTCTCTGAAAGCTTCATGTGTGCTTGACCCAGCAGATAAAACACTTCTGAGTTGTTGGGCTCGCGTTGCGCGAGTTGTTCCAAGTGCATCGCTGCAGGCTCGAGCTCTTGGAGATGCATCAGGTCCTTGGCCAGCATGAGCTCGGCGTTTCCGTCTTTGGGATAGGCTCGCAGCGCGGCTTCGAGCGGCTCTCGCGCACCCTCGTAGTCGCCGATCTGGAAAAGAGCAATGCCCAGCAATGCTGATGCCGATGGCATCGCCGGATCTATCTTGAGACCTCTTTTCAAGACGTCGGCAGCTTTCGCGTAGTCTCCGGTGCGGAGATAGAGCGCACCGAGGTTGTTGTATGCCGGGCCGAGCCGAGGCGCAATCGCCAACATCTCCTGATACTTGGAGACGGCGATCTGCTCGTTGCCGTGGGCCTCAGCGGCCTTGGCTTCCTCATACAGCTTCTGTACACGAGCAGAGGATGCCGACTGTGCAGATGCGGACAACAAGGCGGTGAACGATATAAAGAGTAGAAGCAAGCAAAAACGCCGCACGGCGGGCGCTACAACGACGAACTCAGGACAGCAAAACCGCATAATTGCCGCGATTCTAATACAAAGTTGTGCGGCTGTTTCTTTTTTGAGAAACGCTTGCGCCTGGGCCTCCAGCGCGCTACATTCACAGCACCTGCCGAGTCAACCTGCGTGAAGTTTCCTCGTCCACAGTGTTTCCCGACCAAGCTGCGGTTGCTTGCGATAGTGTGTGCGCTCTTGTGCGGTTGGTGGCTGCACGCGCAACAGCAATCGTCTAAAGCCCGGGTCTCACCGTCGTCAAAGACAGATGTTCCGGGTGAGTTCGTCGATATCACCATGGTGAGCGGTGTGCGCTTCCAGCATCTGGCTTCCCATACCTCAAAGAAATATCTGATCGAGACGATGGGCGCTGGTGTGGCGCTGTTCGATTATGACAATGATGGCCGCCTCGATATCTTCCTTGTTAATGGCGCACCACTCGCCGATCCGACTCCGAAAGGAACCATTCCGCAGAAATCCGGAGCCAAGTACTGGAACAGGCTCTATCACCAGAAGTCCGATGGCACCTTCGAAGATGTGACCGAGAGAGCCGGGCTGCAGGGGGTCGGCTATGGGATGGGCGTGGCTGTCGGTGATTATGACAATGACGGATTCGAAGATCTGTACGTCACCGCGTACGGCGGCAATCGCCTCTACCACAACAATGGTGATGGCACGTTTACTGACGTAACGGAAAAGGCCGGAGTGGGCGGCAGCGGCTGGTCAACCAGCGCTGCATGGATTGATCTCGACAACGACGGTCTGCTTGATCTGGTTGTGCTTCGCTATGTCATTTGGGACTTCGATGACATTTATTGTGGAGAGCATCGGGAGGGCTATCGCGCATACTGCCATCCGGATTACTTCCGTCCAATAACGCCGCTTGTGTTTCACAACGACGGCAACGGCCATTTCAGTGAGATTGCTCAGAAGAGCGGAATCTCAAAGCCAGGAAAGGGACTGGGAATCACCCTGGCGGACTACGATCACGACGGCAAAACCGATTTGTTCGTCGCTAACGATTCCATGCCCGAGTTCCTTTACCACAACGAAGGTAACGGACGCTTCAGCGAAGTTGCTCTGATGGCCGGGGTTGCCGTTGACGATAACGGCCGCGCATTCGCCGGCATGGGAACGGAGATGGCCGACTATGACAACGATGGGCTTCCGGACGTTGTCGTCGATGATCTAGCGAACCAGATGTACGCGATTTTTCGGAATAATGGCGACGGCAGCTTCGCGTATGCAACGTATCAGACGGACTTGGGACGGATCAGCTTGTTGCACTCTGGGTGGGGTCTCCGGTTTCTGGACTACGACAACGATGGTTGGAAGGACCTGATCATCGCCCAAGGTCACGACCTCGATACGATTGAGCTCAGCTACCCGCAGCTTCGCTATCGCGAGCCGCTGATGTTGTTGCGCAACGATGGCAAGCGCTTCGTCGACGTCTCGGCGGCATCAGGCAGCGTCTTTCAGCAGGCATGGGCCGGACGTGGCCTCGCGACCGGCGATCTCGACAACGATGGACGCATCGACATAGTCGTCACAACAAACGACGGTCCGGCCTACGTGGTTCGCAACGAGACCGACACACAGAATCACTGGCTCACACTGAATCTGGTCGGCCATCGCAGCAATCGCGACGCGATTGGCGCTGAGGTGAAGGTCACCACCAGTCAAGGTGCTCAGTATGCAACCGTAAGCACCGCGTCGAGCTACTTGTCTGCGAGCGATAAACGCGTGCACTTCGGTCTTGGAACAGATTCATCCGCGCAGTCCCTGGAAATCCGTTGGCCGAGCGGGATCATACAAACGGTGAAGAACGTCGCAGGAGACCGAATCCTGCGAGTAGACGAGCCAGCGCAGACGGCCGCTCCCGCAACGAAAAAATGAGAGCATCAATCTCCAAGCCGCTGCTTTTCGTACTCACCGTCGCGGCTCCTTTCGTGACCTGCCTCGCGCAGGGCATGGGCGGCAACTCAGGGCCGAAGCAGACGCAGATATCCTCCGGTGTAACCACGGGCGCGGCGCATCCCGCCGTCAAAGATGCGCAGAATCGTCCAATCACAGCAGGAGGATTCGTCGACGGGGCTCCGGTGGTATTCACCGACGTCACCAAACATTCCGGATTGGAGAAATTTCATCATCGCTCCGGAAGCTCGGCGAAAAGTTTAATTATCGATGCGCCTGGATCGGGCGTGGCGTTGCTTGACTACGACAACGACGGCTGGCTCGATATCTACCTTCTGAATGGTTCCACGTTCGAAGCGATGGATGGCAAAGAACCTGCGCCTCGCGCCATGCTCTTCCATAACAACCGCGACGGCACCTTCACCGATGTAACCGAAAAGGCAGGTGTCGCGAACGAACGCTGGGGATTCGGCGTGGCCGTCTCCGACTACGACAACGATGGCTGGCCAGACATCTACGTCGCGAACTGGGGCAAGAATCGCCTGTATCACAATAACCACGACGGCACGTTCACTGACGTAGCCGAAAAAGCCGGTGTGACTGTTGGCGGATGGTCAGCCGGTCCAACCTGGGGCGACTACGATCACGACGGCCGGGTCGATCTGTTTGTGCCCGGCTACGTAAACTTTGATCGCGCGCATCTTCCAGTTGCGGGCGCAAACGGAATTCCCGAAGGAGCCTGCCAGTTCCGCGGCATGAAAGTTTTTTGCGGCCCGCGCGGACTGGTCGGCGAGGCTGATCATCTGTTTCACAACAACGGCGACGGCACCTTCACCGACGTAAGCGTGAAGGCAGGAGTTGCCGATCGCTACGGCTACTATGGTTTGGCTTCGGTCTTCGTCGATATTGATGACGATGGCTGGGTCGATCTCGCCGTCGCCAACGACTCCGTTCCCAACTTCCTTTATCGCAATCGTCACAACGGAACATTTGAAGATGTGAGCTACGTATCTGCTTTCGCCGTGAGTGGCGAAGGACGCGATCAAGCGTCAATGGGCATCGCGGTTGGCGACTACAATCGCGATGGGCGGGTGGATTTCTACGTCACCAGCTTTTCTGACGACTACAACACGCTCTATCGCAACGACGGTGAGACTGGCTTCTCCGACGTAACCTACGCCGCCGGCCTCGGCCCGCCTACGATCCCTTTCCTGGGCTGGGGCACTGGATTCCTCGATTTCGACAACGATGGCCTGCTCGATCTCTTCGTCGCTAACGGGCATGTCTTCATCGATGCCGATAAGCAGGATTGGGGCACGACGTGGTTGCAGCGTCCGCAATTGTTCCGCAATCTAGACGGCACACACTTTCAGGAAGTTCCGCCGGCCACGGGCAGCGGACTTGCTAACGTGATTCCCGCACGCGGAGCGGCATTCGGCGATCTATTCAATGACGGCCATATCGATGTGGTGATCAACAACATCGATTCGAACCCTACCCTGCTTCGCAATGCGGTTAACAACCAGAACCACTGGGTCACGCTGAAGCTTGTGGGAGGAGCAGGCAGTCCCCGTGATGCCGTGGGCGCAAAGGTCTTTCTCACCTCCGCAGGCAGTCGTCAACGCGCGGATGTATTCAGCGGCGGCAGCTACGGCTCAAGCTCTGATCAGCGTGTTCACTTTGGATTGGGCTCGGCAACGAAGATCGACAAGTTAGAAATTCAATGGCCGAGTGGGAACAAGCAACAGGTTCTGCTGCCTGGCGTGGATCACGTTTTCACCATCGTCGAGGGCTCTGAACCCAAGTAAACTTGACTGCTTCCATGCGACCCTTTCGAAAGAATTGGTTCGAGGTCCCTCGCCTTTTCCATAGCAAGAGCGCTCATTATTTCGCTGCGCTGCTGATGGTCAGCTTCTTCGCGGCTGCAGCCCTCGTCCAAAACTCTGAGTCCAATCCAGCACGGCAGAGCAATCAGTCAGCGCCGCAACAGCCTGCATCGTCCGCGCCGGGCATGGGCGCAGATCGGACCGCACCAGGACAACCGAAAGTTCGATATCCCGCCGACGTTGCCGGCCAGGTAGTTGCCGATAATGCGTTCAGAAAATTTTCCAAGCCGCCTGGATGGAGCCAGGATTTGCGCCAGGTC
>CAYNPS010000101.1:0-7824 GCA_964399125.1 uncultured Terriglobales bacterium | reverse complement strand
TGCGTTCAGAAAATTTTCCAAGCCGCCTGGATGGAGCCAGGATTTGCGCCAGGTCTGTCGGATTCGCCGCGCCTCGATCGCCAACGAGACCATACGACTGCAGAAGATCGCAGTGGAAAGCAAGGACCGATTCGAAAAAGCTCAGGCGGAGTTTGGTCTTGCAGAACTTGAAGCGTATATCGGAGACATGGATGGCGCAGTCAAGCACTGGGAATCCGCATATCAAATTGCGCAGGAGTCCGTGCCTGCCGGCATTCCTCAACTCGATGAGGTCCTCGGCGCCGCGTACTACCACAAATCGGAAATGGAAAACGACATCTATCGCTCTCCCGGCGAGCGTTGTCTCTTTCCCCCACCGCCGAACATGCGCTTCGACAAGCTCGAGGATTCGGAGCGGGCGATCGCGCACCTGCTCAAGTACCTTAGCGTTAAACCGGGAATGGTTGATGCGGAATGGCTGCTGAATCTCGCCTACATGTCTGTGGGCAAGTATCCGGCAGATGTCCCAAAACAGGATTTCATCCCGGTTGCGCCGTTCGAGTCGAAACAGAGCATTGGCCGTTTCGTAGATGTGGCGCATGCCGCCGGTATCGACCTGATCACCATGGCAGGCGGGATTATCGTAGACGACTTCGATAACGATGGATTGCTCGACATCGTTACCTCCAGCTACGACGTGTGCGAGCCCATGCACTTCTTCCATAACAACGGCGATGGTACGTTCACCGAACGCGGCGCCCAGGCCGGATTAGCTGATCAGCTCGGCGGCCTGAATATGGTGCAGGCCGACTACAACAACGACGGCTGCATGGATATCCTTGTCCTGCGTGGCGCCTGGGAATTCCCAATTCGCAAATCACTGCTGCGCAACAACTGCAACGGAACCTTCACCGACGTAACCCGCGAGGCGGGGCTAGCCGAGCCGGCGACGAGTACGCAGACTGCAGCATGGGTCGACATAGATAATGATGGGCTCCTCGATCTTTTCGTCGGAAACGAAAATGCGCCCAGCCAGCTCTTCCGCAACAAGGGAGATGGCACTTTCGAAGACATCTCTCATGCGGCGGGCGTTGATCGTACTGCTTTCACCAAAGCCGTTGTCGCAGGCGATTACGACAACGACGGCTATATGGATCTGTACGTCTCAAATCTGTACAGCGACAACTTCCTGTATCACAACAACCACGACCGCACCTTCACCGAAGTTGGCGGAAAAGCCGGCGTGCAGAAGCCAAAGCAGAGCTTCGCCTCGTGGTTCTTCGATTACAACAACGACGGCTTGCCTGACATCTTCGTCAATGGGTATTACTTCTCTGCCGACGAATCCATCCGCAGTTACCTCGGCCTGCCACACACCGCAGACGGTGGGCACCTGTACAAGAATCTCGGGAACGGCACTTTTCAAGATGTGACTGCAGAGACCGGCAGCGGTGGCGTGTATATGACGATGGGCGCGAATTTCGGCGACGTCGATAACGACGGCTTTCTCGATATTTATCTCGGCAATGGCGGCCCCGAGTATGGCGCGCTCGCACCGAACACGCTATTGCGCAACGATGAAGGCAAAAGATTCGTAGACATCACCGCATCTTCCCGCACAGGTGACGTGCACAAAGGGCACGGTATCGGCTTCGCGGACCTCAATAATGATGGCAACGAAGACATCGTGGCCAACCTCGGTGGTGCAACGCCCGGCGACGCGCACGCATTGAGGCTGTTCGAGAATCCCGGCAGTCTCAATGATTGGATAACGGTCAAGCTCATTGGCGTGAAGACCAATCGCGCAGCCATCGGAGCTCGGATCAAAGTCACGGTAGACAATAAAAGCCGAGGCAAGCGATCTATTTATCGCACAGTCAGCAGCGGCGGTTCATTCGGGGCATCGCCCCTCGAGCAGCACATTGGGCTTGGTCGTTCTGCAGGGGCTGTGAAATTGGAGATCGACTGGCCGGCGAGTCGAACGCACCAGAGCTTCACCGGTTTCCCGAAAAACCAAGCTGTCGAAATTAAGGAATTCGCGTCTGTTTACAGACGTCTTCCTCGCAAGCGGTTCCACTTCGGTCGGACGAGCGCAGCTTCAAAATAACCCAACAAGAACCAAACGCTTTGATAATCCACCGAAGCTCCTATAGATCGGTGCATCTAACGAGAGATGATCGTTCCGATTTTTGCGGCTGTCGGTGGGCTTTTGGTTGTGGCATTCCTTGCGAACCGGCTATTTCGAGTCACTCGCGTTCCCGACGTGGTAGTGCTGATGGTTCTTGGACTCGTACTCGGTCCGCTCCTTGGAGTTATTAGTGGCAATCGAATCCGCAGCATCACCGGCGGAGTCGGCACTCTGGCGATTGTGCTGGTGCTGTTTGAAGCCGGCTTAGAGCTTGACGTCCGCGACACCATCCGCCAATTTCCCGGAAGCCTGCTGCTCTCTTTGGTTTCATTCTCGTCGAGTGTGGCGGCAGTGGCGTTTCTTGGTTTGCACTTTGCCGGTCTTCCATTGTTGTCGGCACTCCTGGTCGGAGCCGTCCTTGGTTGTACCAGCAGCACCATCGTGCTTCCGGTACTTCAGCAAGTGGAAGCGCGCGCTCCGGTGCGAATCGCATTGTCACTTGAATCTGCGCTAGGCGATGTCTTCGCTGTGTTGGCTGTTGGTGTTCTGTTAGACCTGAATAACTTAAATGGCCTACTTGTCCATAACGTAGCGCGAACGCTACTCGGACAAGTTACGGTTGCCGTCCTGCTGGGAGTACTCGATGGATTCCTCTGGTCGCGCCTTCTTCCCATGCTTTCCGAGCAGAGATTCTGGCACGCGTTGACGTTGGCGAATGTGCTGCTACTATATGCCGGAGCAGAGTACCTGCGAGCCGGCGGTCTAATCGCGGTGCTCAGCTTCGGTCTGACTTTGGCTAATTTCCCCGGAATTGTCTCGCAATTGGATGAATCGCTGGTTGCAGACGAGGACAGCGGAAAACATCATCGACATGTGCTCACGTTCCACTCCGAACTCGGTTTCCTGGTGCGAACGTTTTTCTTCGTCATGCTAGGTGCAGTGGTCGAAATCGCCGGAGTGCGCCAAAATCTGACGTTTTGTCTCCTTGTCGTAATCGCGTTATTCATTGCACGTCTTGTTGCTGTCCTCTTGAGCGGATGGGCAATTCGAAACTTGCAACGAGGCGAGCGGGAACTACTGCTCTGGATGATGCCGCGGGGATTGATCACTGCAGTACTTGCGTTTCAAGTTTTCGAAGCTCGCGGCGAAGCATTCTCATTCTTGCCTGCCCTTGCGTTCGCGGTCATCTTAGCTACCAACCTCATGCTGGTCATAGGAAGCATTCGCGCGAAGAACTCATCTCCACAGCCGGAAATCATGAAGACCGCAGCATAGTGCGGCCACCCTGCTTTAGACTGTTTCACGGTTTAATGTAAGTCATCTGCCAGGAAACGACTCGCTGTTTTCTTTCTTGATTACCAGTACATCAGCCGAAATCATGGATCCATACAGAATGTGGAGCCGATTGCCTGTAGCCGTTCAATTGGAAATGTACTCCGCAAGTCTCCGCTTATTTGATGTGCTAACCACACTCTTCGGATTACGTCTAGATCATGGGCAATGGCGAGGTTACCCTGCTCCGTCTGCGAACCGCTATGGATGAACGTCCTTGTGTTCACAAAACAAAGTTTCTAGATGGTCGGCAAAGTGGAAAGTGAGATTCGCGAATTTGAACTTTCCGAGTGGACCGAGTGCCGATGGCCCGGTTTTGCTGAGGTAGGACATGGACACTCTCTTCCAAGATCTCCGCTACGCACTGCGTTCGCTGCGCAATAGCCCAAGTTTCACCATTGTCGCGCTGCTGGCGCTGGCTCTCGGCATCGGGGCGAACGCCGCGATGTTCACGATCGTGAACGCTGTCGTTCTCCGGCCGCTTCCATACAAAGATTCTGGGCGCCTTGTGTATCTGATGGAGGCGTTCAAGCGCCGTCCAGGAATGTCGTTTTCCTATCCCGAGTTTCTGGACTATCGCGCGAAGAACCATGTCTTCGACAGCATGGCAATGATTCAGGGTGACGCTTTTATCCTGAGCGGAGGCAGCGTACCGCAGCATCTGCATGGAAGAAACGTCAGCTCCGAATTCTTTGGCACCTTGGGAGTGAAGCCGCTGCTGGGCCGCGACTTCGTTGCGTCTGATGATCAGGCCCAGTCTGCGCCGAGCGCAATCATTGGCTATGGTCTGTGGCAGCGGAGATTTGGGGGCGATCCCCAGATCATCGGCAAAGCTGTCACGCTAAACGACCGCGATTACACCATCATCGGTGTTCTTCCTCAGGGCTTTACTTACCGCGACCAGGAATACGATGTTTTTGTTCCCTTCGGATTGCATGCCGTTGAAGAGGATGTGCAAAGGCGCAGCAGTCACGCCGGCATCTACTGCGTTGCGAGATTGAAGCCTGGAGTAACCCTCAAGCAAGCCCAAGCCGATCTCGACAGCATCGCGGCGGCCCTCGAGCAGCAATATCCAGACACGAACAAGAACGTTTCCGTTGCGGCGCAGTTGCTGCAGGACCGGGTTGTGGGCGACGCGCGTCCGGTGCTGCTGATGCTGTTCGGCGCGGTGGGTTTCGTTCTGCTCATTGCCTGCGCGAACATCGCCAATCTCTTGTTGACGCGCGCGAGTATGCGAGAGCGGGAGTTGGCGATTCGAACCGCGCTCGGTGCGGCGCGCTCACGCATCATTCGCCAATTGCTCACTGAGAGCGTTCTACTTGCCGTAATCGGCGGAGCAGTCGGAATTGCTCTTACCGTCGCAGGAGTAAAACTCGTAGTCAGTTCCGCTCCGGACGCGCTGCCCCGTGTGCGGGAGATTCATGTTGATTGGGTGGTGTTGCTGTTCACACTGCTGATCTCCATTGCGACTGGCGTCCTGTTTGGAGTATTGCCGGCATGGCAGGCGAGCGCGAAGCAGTTCCTCGGGTCGCTGAAAGAAGGGATCACGTCTTCCGCAGGAGTACGCAAGCAGCGGCTACGCGGTGCGCTGGTGATCTCGGAGATTGCGCTGTCTCTGGCGCTGCTGGTGGGTGCTGGCCTGCTGATTCGCAGCTTCGTGCGCGTCCTTCATGTAGATCCAGGGTTTGATTCGCGCCAGGTGCTAACCGCCGAGATTGCGCTTCCCGAAAAGAAATACTCGACCGCGGAGAAAACGGAAGCGTTCTTTGACGAAGTGCTTCGCAACGCGCGTAGCCAGCCGGGGGTGAAGAGCGCGAGCGCAATTTGGCCGATGCCTCTGAGCGGCAATGAATGGGATACCGATTACCTGCTCGAGGGTAAGCCGATGCCGTCAGCGGGAGAGCTTCCGAGCACGCGCATTTACCATGCCAGCCCGGATTACTTCACGGCGATGCGGATTCCCATCTTGGAAGGTCGGCAATTCCTTGAATCGGACAATGATTCGAGCCTGCCGGTTGCGCTCGTCAGTCGAGAGTTCGCCCGGCGGAACTTCGCCGGGATGGACCCCATCGGACGGAAGTTCCGAACTGGCGGCCCCGACGAGTTGACGTCTCCTGACCTGAAAAAGCATCCCTGGTTCACCATTGTCGGAGTTGTCGGCGATGTGAAGCACGACAACCTGGAATCAGCGACGCCGATGGAGATTTACCTTCCCTTTGCGCAGCACACCGGCAGGCACGCATTGAATTTCCGCATGCTGATGCTCCGCAGCGACACGAGCGATCCGCTCTCGCTTACTTCGATCGTCCGGAGCGCCGTGATGCATGCAGATCCCGATCAGCCAACGGCTGGCACGCAGAGCATGGAACAAGTGGTTTCGGACTCGCTCGGATCGCGGCGCATTTCGATGTCGCTGTTGATGACGTTCGCGGGACTCGCTCTGATCCTGGCGGTGATCGGAATCTACGGCGTGATGTCGTACTCGGTCACCCAACGTACGCAGGAGATCGGCATTCGCATGGCGCTTGGCGCCGATCGCGAGCAGGTGATGCTGATGATCGCGAAGCAGGCTTTCCGGCTAATCGCCGTAGGGTTAGCGGTTGGAGTTGTTTTAGCGATTGGGCTCTCGTTCGGGTTGTCACGTGTGTTGGCAGATCAACTGTTCGGAGTCAAACCAACCGATCCGGTGACGTTCGCTGCGGTAGCCGCAATGCTGGCGCTCGTTGGGCTGCTCGCCAGCGGCGTACCTGCACGCAGAGCAACGAGAATCAATCCAGTGCAGGCGTTGAGACATGAATGAAGAATCCGTGGCGCCGGGCGCCCTCGCCCGGGTTTTTCCTTGAATTTGGTGATAGTGGTTTGGGTTGTTCGACTTGAAAGCTCTCTTCGAAAAGCCCACGCCGGATCCATCATCGTGATCTCGACGAAACACCCGGCCGAGGGCGGCCGGCTCCACGTTAGTGATGGTGATGCATGGAAACTTTCTATCAAGATCTTCGCTACTCTTTTCGTAATCTCGTCAAATCTCCGCTGTTCACCGCCGTCGCGCTCCTCACGCTGGCGCTCGGCATCGGCGCGAACGTTGCCATTTTCAGTGTCGTCAATGCCGTGCTGCTACGGGCCTTGCCTTATGCCGATCCCGATCGGCTGGTCACGTTTGTGCGCGAGGGACACACCGGGCAAACTCCTGCAAACTTTCTCGATTGGAAGCGCGACAACCATGTGTTCGAAAACATGGGAGCTGCCGAGGCGTGGAGCCCGAATCTAACGGGTATCGATAAGCCTGAACAGGTTGCAGCGCTGCATGTCACGTCAGATGTTTTTCCGGTTCTCGGTGTAAAGCCCATTTTGGGAAGAACCTTTACGCCGGATGAAGATCGACTTGGAAACGACCACGAAGTCGTGCTGAGCTACGGTTTTTGGCAGCGGCATTTCGGCGGCAGCAAAGACGTGGTTGGACGCCCGATAGAGTTCAATGCTGAGCCGTATACCGTAGTCGGCGTAATGCCTGCGGGATTTCGCTTCGCTCCGTTTTGGACCACGCGCGCGGAGGTCTGGGGACCGCTTCCGCTCAATCCCGATGATCGCGTGGTGAACAGCAAGCGCCTCTTTGCGCGCATCAAGCCTGGCGTGACGCTGGAACAGGCGCGCGCTGAAATGGCGACGATCACAGCACGTCTGGAGAAAGAATATCCCGCGACGAACAGAGACGTAATCGTAAAACCCCTCAAAGAGCAGGTTGTTGGAGATATCCGTCCGGCCCTGCTGGTGCTATTGGGCGCGGTTGGGTTCGTGTTGCTCATCGCTTGCGCCAACATCGCGCATATGATGCTGGCGCGGGCCTCGACTCGTGAGCGCGAGATCGCGGTGCGTACTGCGCTGGGCGCGAGTCGCGCAAGAATCTTGCGACAGTTCCTCACAGAGAGTGCCCTGCTCGCAGTAGCTGGCGGCATCGTCGGCGTCTTAATGGCGAATTGGGGGTTGCGAGCTTTGCTCACCTGGGCTCCGGATGAGATCACGCAGTTTGGTTCCATTGGGCTCGACGCTCGCGTGCTCGTGTTTGCGCTTGCGATTTCTGTGATCACGGGAATCGTGTTTGGGCTTGCTCCCGCGCTGCAAACCTCTGCTCTCAACGTGATTGACTCGCTGAAAGAAGGGAGCCGAGGCGCAGGCGTTGGCAGGCAGGCCAGCCGCGTACGAAGCTTGCTGGTGTCGTCCGAATTTGCGCTCGCATTAGTATTGCTCGCCGGCGCCGGACTGATGATTCGAACGTTCTCGGCTCTCTCCGCCATTGATCCAGGATTTAATCCTCATCATCTGCTTACGATGATCGTCTCCGTTGCCGGAGCAAAGGACACTGCCGCGACAAATCGCAGCGCGTTTTA
>CAYNPS010000100.1:0-13111 GCA_964399125.1 uncultured Terriglobales bacterium | reverse complement strand
CCTGCAACATCCGCGCTTTAGCGCCGGTCCACGCACGCGCGCTTCGCGCGTGCGCTGGCGCTAAAGCGCGATTTATTCAACGTTCATCGAGACGACGCTAAAGCGTCGCCTCCGACTGAAGTCGGAGGCTTCCACCAAGCCAGACCACAGTGATTCCTGAATCGATCTAAATCCATCACTCAATTGACTTTCTAAATAGCACTGCGTCGATAGGGTCATTTCAGCCCTCCCGGTTTTCATATTCCATCCGCAAGATGTACGAAAACTCATATCTAAGTGCATCGTGTGAGTACCTGCCGCTCGGTATCAGTCGGTGAGAAATGCGTGTACTCGTTATCGAACCGCCTCTTCTCGTCCCTTGTCGTCCGCTTCTCATCTCTCGTCCCAGAATTAGTCAGCTTTCACGGCAACGCGAGTGCATCTCGTCTTCGGAGCGCAAGAAATGCTCAGGAGAAGACTTGAATGACACAGCGTTGCAACGCTCTTGAACGTCGGCTCACGAAGATAGCCGGCACGATCGCTACCTTCTCTACATTGTTGCTCCTGCTTTCCTCACTCACGTTTGGCCAGGGAATTACGACGGGTTCCATTTCCGGCACCGTGCAGGACCAGCAGCAGCAGGTGATTCCGAATGCGACAGTAACAGCGGTTCAAATCGGAACCAATACACCTTTTACCGCGAGGACAAATTCGGTAGGCGCATTTGAAATACGCGGTCTGCCTGTGGGTACTTACAACGTAAGCATCGAAGCTTCAGGCTTCAGCAAAACACAAATCAACGACGTTGCCACGAACGCAGGGCGGGCAACCTCGGTCGGCATGCAGACGCTCGGCATAGCATCCACGCAGGAGTCGATTACTGTAGAAGCCACTGCTCCGATCCTGCAGACCGATACCATGCAGATCGGCGAAAGCTTTCAGACGAAGAAACTGGCGGATCTGCCTGTCGGAAATGGTCTCGATATCGTTACGCTGTTTACTCCCGGTGTTGTGCCGGCGGGAGACTCTGGATTCAGCAATCAGGGTGGAGCGCAGTTTGCGGCAAACGGACAGCGCGCTCGCGACAACAATTTCCAACTCGACGGACAAAGCAACAACGACACTTCGATCGGCGGACCGGTTATCTTCTTCGGTAATCAGGACGCTGTAGCTGAGATACAAGTCCTGACGAATTACAGCGCAGAGTACGGCCGCAATACCGGAACTGTAGTCAATTACATCACCAAGGCGGGAAGTAACAATTTCCACGGAACGGGATACGAGATCTACAACGGCAACTGGCTCGATTCACTGGCGAATCAGGACAAATCCCCAGTGTTCGGGATCTGTCCGAAGGGCGTGGCAGCTGGAACGGCGACGGATTTCGCGACTTCGTGCACGACTCCAGTCGTACCACGCAACGTTGATAACCGCTTTGGCGGCACCTTTGGCGGACCTATCCTCAAAGACAAGCTTTGGTTCTTTGGATCGACCAATCTTGAGCGTGTACGGACTGGAGCAACGCTCGCTTCTTCTTCAGGCAACGTCACGCCAACTGCCAACGGCTTAGCTGAATTGGCCGCTGCGTTTCCCGGAAACTCCGCCGTGGCGGCATTGAAAGCAATTGGCCCGCTGGCCGTGACGAAAGGAAACCTCACGCTTGGACCTCCGCAAACTAGAATGGTCAACGGCGTCCCGATAGAGTTCGCGACCGTCACGCGAAATCTCGACTCAATTTCGAATAACTACGAAGGCAGTGGCCGCGTAGATTATCAGCTTTCCCAAAACGACAAAATCTTTGGCCGTTATTATTACCAGAAGCAGCTCTTCACCAACGTTCCGACGACTGATCTCGTTGGAGTAGCTGCGGGACAATTTATCGATGAACCCAGCCACACGCATCAAGTCGGCATCGATTGGGCGCACACCTTCTCGCCAATGTTCATCAATCAGGCGCGATTCAGCTATTCGACTTCGACTGTGGGATTTGAAAATGGAGGCTTCCCGAATTGCGATCGTGCACATTTCTCGAATTGCGCAACGCAGGTCAGCTTTCAGGATGACACCCTGGGATTTGGGGAACCTACGGGATTTCCTCAAGGCCGAGAGGTAATCAATTATCAGGTGCAAGACAATGCTACGCGCCAGATCGGAACCCACGCTCTGAAGTTTGGCGGAGAGTTCCAGCGGCAGCGCCAGCCGAACTTTTTCCTACCTAATTCGGCAGGGACTTTTGTATTTACGTGCCTCGCTACTTGTGTGGACCAGAACAACAATCCAATTCCCAGCGACTTTATTGCGAATAACGCCAGTTCGTTCCAGTTTGCTGACGGGCCGCCACAAATTACTTTTGTCGAAAATGACGGCGCATTTTATGTCCAAGACGACTGGAAGGCACGCAGCAATCTCACGTTGACCCTTGGATTGCGTTACGAGCTGCCCTCCCAGGCGATCAATACGCTGCACGACATCACGGTTCAGCGCGAGAGCAATCCTGCAACGGCGTTTTGGGACACGTCGTTGCCGCTATCGAGACGAACACTTCCCTCCGTTCCGATGGCGACGAAGAACTTTGCTCCAGTCGTTGGATTTGCGTATTCACCGAACGGCGGCTGGTTCGGTAACAACGCCACCGTCATTCGAGGGGGATTTCGAATCGCCTACAATCCTGAGTTCTACAACTTGTTTACCAACGTTGCCGGCGGTGCGCCATTCGTTAATCTTGGCCAGGTGGCAAACTGTCCGAATTGCCTTCCCGCTTCGGGAAATGGCGTGGACGTCCGCAATGCTGACATCGGTTTGATCGCGCGAGGCGTCGATCCGGGCAAACGCAAGCAGACGCTGGTGTCACCCAACCTTCGCAATCCTTACGCTGAGGAGTGGAACCTGGGCGTGCAACGACAGTTCGGCTCCCGCATCGTGAGCGAAATTCGCTATGTCGGGAATCACGGCGTAGGTCTATTTCAGGATGTGAATGCGAATCCGGCATTAGCGACGCTCATCAAGTCTGGATTCGGCAATCTGATTCCTCCGGGGTTGACTCCATGTGCGACGCCGGGAGCGCCGGGCTTTGGTGCTAATACTGGTTACGCAAACTGCAACCAGACGAAAGTAGTCTCACGCAATAACGTGGGCATGTCGTACTACGAGGGCGTGCAGACGAGGCTTGATGTGCAGAACTGGCATGGCGTGACTGCAGGTGTTGGATACACTTTCAGCCATACCATTGACACATCCAGTGAGGTCTTCAGCAGCCTTGCTGGAGGCAGCACGCTGGCTTTTCCGCAGAATCCGTTCAACATTACAAACGGAGAACGCGCCAACAGCGGGCTCGACTATCCGCATGTTGCTACGGTATATCTGCTTTACGACCTGCCCTTCTTCAAAAATCAGCCCGGGATACTTGGAAGGCTGCTTGGAGGATGGCAGGTGAATCCGGCATATCGTTACAACAGCGGACAGCCCTATACACCGGTCGAGGCGCGCTCGCTCGGCGCAGGCACAACGCTGTGCGATCCTACCGGCTCCTTCAGCTTGGCAAACTCGCCGTGCAGGCCAATCCTCGCTAACCCCAATGCTCCGGTGGACACTCTGGGGCAATACAACAGCAGCTTGCAGCTTGTGAACTTCTTCAACGGATCACCTACCACGACCAACGCTGTTCACTGGATTCTCAACGACAACAATGCTGCCAAAGTACTCGGCACGCCATTTGGCGGCGTAGCCCGCAACACGGTACGTGGGGACACCATCAACCAGGTGAATCTAGCCGTGCTGAAAGACATGAAGCTGACCGAGAGATTCACGGTTCAACTGCGCGGCGTTGCTTACAACGTGATGAATCGCCAGTATCGCGGAACGCCTGATCCGCAGATCAGAGACAACAACTTTGCCGACAAGCAAGGATCCTTCGGCAATACGTTCTTCAACAGCAACGGTGGCAATCCACCTCAGGCGAATTCGGTCTTCTCCGGCATTGACCGGCGAAGAATCGAGGTTGGCGCGAAAGTCATTTTCTAGTTCGCGCTGAGGGTGAATCGGGCGGCGGGCACTCCCGCCGCCTGTTTTTCTTGATGCACGCGAATATTGCAGAAGGGACGGAGGGGAATTGGACCGAGTCGTCCCCGATATCGCCCATTTCTGGACACTCGAAGATCATGAACGAACACTCTTGGCACTCTAATCCGTCGTATCGCCATTCATTGTGAGAAATCAAGTCTCGTCCAATTGTGATAATCATCGGCTGACTTTGATAACGCGAGAAACCAGATGCGGGCAAAATCGACTGTAGTACCTAAAAGACAACGACTCGTCCCTTCATAGGGACAAAACATCGATTATCTCGTCCAAAATGCGAATAGAGCGCCAGAGCAGGCTCGATACGTGCAACCAGGGAACTAAATAACGAGCCGGCAAGAAGCCGGGCTGGAGGATTGCAGTGGGACTGTCAACGACTTCGGATGGGCAGATCAGCATGGTGCTTGCTCCTAGAATACGGGCCATCATCGCCGACGACGAACCTCTTTCACGCGAAAAACTGCGCATGCTTCTCGACCACGAGCCGGAAGTGCAGATCGTCGCCGAATGTACAGGTTTGGAAGATACGTTGAAGGCGGTGCGCGCGCATCGACCGGATGTCCTGCTGCTCGATATTGAAATGGAAGGCGGCACCGGCTTCGAGGTGCTGCGTGATCTTCCGGCGAATGAGCGTCCGATTGTGATCTTTACCACTGCCTACGACAGCTATGCACTGCAAGCGTTTGAGGAGCACGCTCTGGATTACCTGCTGAAGCCGTTCGACCAGGATCGTCTCCATCGCTCTCTCGAGCGCGCGCGCAGTGAGATGGCGAAATCAGCTAAGGGGGCAGTGAATGAAAATCTTGCCAACATGCTGAATGCAGTCAGGCGTCCTCCGGAGAACCGGATGATCATCAAGTCCGGTGGCAGGGTGATATTTATTCAGATTGACGAGATCGATTGGATCGAAGCCGCTGCTAATTACGTACGTCTGCACGTTGCTGGCAAGAATGCATACCTATTTCGGGAATCGATTGGCAGAATGGCTGAGAAACTCGATCCGTCGCAGTTCATCCGCATTCACCGTTCATTTATCGTGAATGTGAGCAAGATCAAGGAGCTGCAGCCGTGTAATAACGGCGAGTTTATGGTGTCGCTCCGAAATGGGAAAGAGCTTCCTTGCAGCAGGTTTTATCGCCATGCGCTGGAGTCGCTGTGGAAGGGAACAAGGTAACTTCCCATTCACCACGGAGACAGAAACACGGAGATCTTCTCTTCTTGTCATTCCGAACGCGTGATTTTGGCGGAGGAATAACTATCGAATCTACTTAAGCCTCGAAGCACGTAAGCTGCCTGCTCTTGAAAGCTGCAACGGTGACCGATAGGGATTCCTCATCACAACACCAGCGGTTCGGAATCACAACAGGAACGCCTCTGTGCCTCCGTGATGAAAACCCGATTAAATCCGGACGCTCACCCGCCTTTGCGTTTCGCCGACAATCTCAATCGCAATCTCGCCATCGCTCTCGCTCTTAATCTGATCAAACTTTTCGCCCCATTCCACGAGCAGAATAGCTCCCGGCTCGGAGCGCAGATCATCGATGCCGAGCGTCATCAGTTCGCGTTCGGTATCGATTCGATAGAGATCGATATGGAAGATCGTCGCGCTCGATCCTCGATACTCATGGACAAGATTAAACGTAGGACTAGTGACGTTCTCCTGCGCAGCAGCATGAAAGCCTTCGGCGATTCCCTTCACCAACGTCGTTTTGCCTCCGCCAAGATTTCCGCGCAACACGATCATCTGCCCGGAATGGAGGATACTGCGGAGTTGACGACCAACTGCAATCGTTTCCTCGGCTGAGTTGGTGATGATTTCGCGTGCAACGCTCACCGACGCAGCGCTCCGCCTTGAATCCACGTGAACTCGTCCCTCTGCTGAGCGAGGCGAAAGGCCTGAGGAAATGCGCCGATCACATCGGTCGCCAACATGGTCCGCTCAGTTTGGGTAGCCAGAGCGCAGTCCGCCGCGAGCCCGTGCAGGTACACGGCAGCGCGAACGGCGTCCGAAATTCGATCCGGATACTGCGCGATCATTCCCGCAATCATCCCTGTAAGCACATCCCCACTGCCACCTTTTGCCAGGCCAGGATTGCCGGTGGTGTTGACCCAGATTTGACCTTCGAGATCTGCGATCAGCGTCCGCCACCCCTTGAGTACCAGAATGAGACGATGCTTGCGAGCGAACTGGCGCGCAATATCGATCCGATTCGCCTCAATTTCTTTTACCGTTTTGCCGACCAGGCGCGCCATCTCTCCGGGATGAGGCGTGAGCACTAGCGTGCGCTTTGTTCCATCGAGCAGATTCGCAGCGCCGTCGAAAGCGTTTAGTCCATCGGCATCGATCACGAGAGGCAGCGAGCAAGTTGCGGCGAACTCTCTCACAGCTTGCACCGTTTCGGGCTCCCGTCCCAAGCCGGGACCTAGTGCGACCACGTTTTTGCGCTCCAGAACAGGGGTCATCGCCTTCACGCCGAGTGCTTCTCGCGCAAGACCGCCGGAAGAAGTCTCATCCAGCGGCTCTGTCATTAATTCTGGCGTGCTGCCGGCAACGATAGGAAGGATGCTTTGCGGTACAGCGCATGTGACCAGTCCGGCGCCAATGCGCAAAGCCGCCATGGATGCCATTGTCGGTGCCCCAGATTTCCCGCGAGAACCGCCTATGACGAGCGCGTGCCCGTAAAGCCCTTTGTTCGAATTCAAACGCCGCGACTCGCTCAGAACCGCTGGGGGAGCGTTCCAGTCGATTCCCAAACTGGAGCGCACGAGATCTCTCGGTGAGCCTATGTCGGCTACCACGATCGGACCAGGTGTGAGCGCGCCGAAAACAATTGCAGGCTTGAGTGCCGTAAAGGTGACTATCGCATTGCTGCGGCAGACGCCTGACTGGTCCAAAGCGAACGAGTTTGAATCGACTCCGGAAGGAACGTCGACCGAGACAACCGGAGCCTTGGCCGTGTTGATGATCTCAATGACCTTGGCTGCAAGCTCGGGAAGAGGAGGACGAAATCCTGTTCCGAAGATTGCGTCGACGATTACATCGGATTTGTCACACCGATCGGCTATGGCGTCCGTCTCGTGTGGTTCACGAATAGAAAGGAGGGGCGATCGCAACACCTTGAGCATCTTTTCTGCGTCGCCTTTCACCTCCTGTGGAGCTGCAAGCAATATGGTCGTCACTTCCCTGCCCGCGTCCTGCAGCTTGCGCGCGGCAACGAAGCCATCTCCTCCATTGTTTCCCTTGCCGCAAAACACCAGGAGGCGCTTTGCGTCCGGATACTGACGAAGAATTAAGCGAGCGACCGCACTTCCCGCATTCTCCATCAACGTGGGCGACGGTACGTGGTGCTGCTCGGTGGTGAGGCGGTCGATTTCCCGCATCTCTGCGGAGGTGACGATCTTCATTGCGGCTGCAGATCTGACTAGCCTGGCGCTCGCGCCAAGATCGGATTCTAGCGGAATGAGGAGGTTAAATCAGCGAAGGTCGCGGGTTTGAGCGCTCTTTTCCACAACCGTTCTTTGCAATCCCGATTGACACGCCGGAGATGAGCTGTCGTAATCGAGATGGAGCAACCCAGTCATTCCTCAGTGTCCACGCCTCTCAATTTCGCACAGGATCTGAAGCAGCAGGCGGACATCGTCCGCATCATCGGCGACTACGTTCAGCTCAAAAAGACTGGCGCGCAGAACTTTACCGGGCTCTGTCCTTTTCACAAGGAGAAGTCGCCGTCCTTCTCGGTGCACGCCACGCGGCAGTTCTATCACTGTTTCGGCTGCTCGGCTTCCGGTGATGTTTTCAGCTTCATTCAGAAAATCGAGAACATCAGCTTCCCCGAGGCTGTTCGACGCCTTGCAGAAAAGATGGGAGTGCCTGTGCCGCGACAGGCTTACTCGGGACCGGGCGAGGCAGCCGACGCCAGGCAGCGCGGGATTTTCCTCGATCTGCACGAAAAGGCTTGTTTGTTCTTTGAAGAATATTTGCGTCGTCCCGAGGGCGCGCGGGCACGTGAGTATCTCGCTGGCCGCGGGCTTAGCGATGAGACGATTCGGCGCTTCCGTATTGGATTCGCTCCCGATTCGGGATTCCTGCTTCGCGATCGACTGCGCGGTATCGCAGACGAAGAAATGCTGCGGCTCTCTGGATTGATGTCTTGGAAGCAAGAAGAAGCAGCATCGGAATCGCAGCCGAACACCCGGCCGGGGGCGGCCGGCTCCACGTCAGAGCCGGCTATGTATGCCAAGTTCCGCAATCGAGTCATGTTCCCGATTTGCAACGAGCAGGGCAGGATCATCGCTTTTACTGGTCGTATTCTGGAGGGGACAGAGAAATCCGGACCGAAGTATCTCAATTCTCCAGAGACGCCGATCTACTCCAAAGGACGCGTGCTCTTTAATCTCGATAAAGCCAAGGAAGCAATTCGACATCTCGGCTACGCCATTCTCGTGGAAGGGAACGTCGATTCCATTTCCGTCTTCATGGCCGGCTTTCAGAACGTGATCGCCACTTCCGGAACGGCGTTCACTGAAGCTCAAGTGCGATTGCTTGGCCGATTCACGAAGCAAGTCGTCGTAAACTTCGATCCGGATACTGCGGGAGCAGCGGCGACCGAGCGCTCGCTCGCAATGCTTATCGAGGAAGACTTCGCGGTAAAAGTGATGACGCTGGACCCAGGATTCGACCCTGATCTGTTCATTCGCCGCAAGGGAGCGAAGGCCTACGGCGAGGCGCTGATGCAGGCTCCGAAATACTTCCCGTATTTGATCTCGCGTGCCGCAACGATGTTTCCTGTGAAAACGCCGGAAGGCAAGTCGAAGGCCGTGAATTTTTTATTGCCGTACATCCGGCGGGTGCCGCAGGCGATCATCCGAGACGACCTGGCCAATGATGTCGCGCAAAAACTTGGCATCGATTGCGCCCTCGTGCGCCAGGAACTTCGTCACGCAGCGACTAATCGCGCGGCGCAGTTCAAGCCTGCACCTGAGCCGCAGGTAAGCGAGGCCGAAAAGATCGTTGTTCGCCTTCTGGCTCCGGGCGCTCCGACCGAACTCGAGGATTTACGCCATGCCGTCGCTGATGTGCTGATTACCGAGACGTTAATTGGCAACCTCACAACCGAGTCTCTGCTGCAATCGCTTCTCTCGCCAATGGAACATTCCTCCATTCCGGAATCGGAACAACGCCTGCTCGCCTCCATTCTGATGCAGGAAGCAGATGAGCTTACGCAGGAGCTGATCGAATCGGCCATCGAAGCGTTGCGCCGCCGCAAGATGGAGCGCCGAAAACGCGAGCTCAACACCAGCATCGCCGACGCCGAACGCAAGAACGATGCGGCGACGCTCGCAGCATTGCTGCAGGAGAAACTCGTGATCGAACGAGCGCTGCGGGAGCAACTGTAGAGCCTTCTCTACGATTTCGCTGTCATACCGAACGCCGATTTTGAGTTCTGGTGGAAGCCCGAACTTGAGTCGGGGGCGCGAGGCTTTCCAAGCCTCGCGTCAATAGAAAGCCTGCCAAGATCCGCGCTTTAGCGCTGGTCCACGCATGCGCGCTTCGCGCGTGCGCCGGCGCTAAAGCGCTAATTTATATGGCATTTATCTAGACGACGCTAACCCGTCGCCCCCGACTGAAGTCGGAGGCTTCCACTAAACCAGACCACAGTAATTCCTGAATTGATCTAGGGACGAATACCGCACTTTTAGGGATAGTCGGCAGGTCCTCCTCTCCTCTTAAATAACTTCGCGCTTAAGATGACTAGGCTGCACGCGGAGCGTCCAAGTAAAGCACCCGCTATGAGCGAGCTATCTGCGACAGGAAAGCAGTATTCCACTTCGAACGCAAAAAAAATCTCTCCTGGCACGGGAGCGCCCCACGGCATTTTTGTTTTTCCGCTCGCATACTTGTTCGGCATCATGACCGCTTTCGGCCTCGGCATGGGTTGGCAAGCCTATCAAGTGCTGAAGCAATGGCATAAAGCCCAGAATTATTTCAGCATGGAGGCGGCAAACCAGCTCATCGACTGCTACGTGTGGTCGCTGGTGGCAATCGGCATCTGGCAGTTGATGCGCTTCTTTTCTCTGCAAGGACCAAAATGGAAGCGGGATCTCGCCGCGCATATCGCGATCGCGGCGGTGACCGCTCCCGTCGCCACTCTGCTTTACATTGCCGGTGTTGCGGTCACGCGGCTGGGAATTCAGGATATGAGCGTTACTTCACGGCTGAAGCTCAACCTCCGCGCCGAGCTCATTCCCAATATGGTCGAGTACTTCACCATACTCGCGCTCCTGGCATCGATCATGTATTACCGCAACTATCGCCGGGGACAGCAGGAAACATTTCAGCTTCAGCACGCTCTCATGGAATCCAAGCTGCAGACTCTGCGTGCGCAGTTAAATCCACACTTTTTGTTCAACGCGATGAATTCGGTTTCATGCCTGCTCCACCGCGATCCTGGAGCAGCTGACCAGATGCTCTCGCGCATTGCCAACTTGCTTCGGCTTACATTAGCGCGCGACGACAGCCGCGAAGTCGGACTGCTGGAAGAAGTCGAGCTCGCCGAAGAGTACCTCGAAATCCAAAGGATTCGCTTCGGTCCCAGATTGAAACTGGAGATCGACATCGCCGACGAGACCCTCGAAGCCCGCGTGCCTAACATGCTCCTGCAGCCGCTGGTCGAGAACGCTTGCGTACACGGCGTGGCGCGCACGCGCGGAGAGTGTCGTCTGGAAATTAAAACTCGTGCGGAAGATTCCGATCTGGTAATCAGCATCTACAACGACGGGCTCCCAGTCCGGCCGGACTGGCAAACGCGCAGCGGCATCGGCCTGCGCAACACAATGGAACGCCTTGCTCTCCTTTATGGAGAACGCTCCTCGCTCGAGCTCACGAGCTTTGGCAATGGAGCTCGATTGCAGGTGCGTCTTCCCCTCACTTCAGAAGCTCATCGCCACGAAGCATTCGATCGCCTGCTCACCTCAAGTCCAGCTCAGCCCACAGTGATGTAGCTCCATTCGGGTTGCTGGGGCGTGTCGGCTGTCGATACGCCGAACTGGTGACGCTCGGGGACAAGCGTACAAATTCCCGTTAAGAGACTTATCACGGCAACTATCACGCAGAGACGACTACTAATCACAAAGTAACTATCGAGCGATTGCGGACCACGTCACTCACGACAAGGACTCCGCAATGCGCTTCATCTCACTTCCCATGCTTCTCTTCGTCTCTTCGACTCTATGCTTTGCCGCCGGGGCGGAAACCCGTTCTTGCCATGTTCAGGTCAACATGTCGTCTGGTTCGCTTCCGCAAGATATAAAGTTACAGGTGTTCGCCGCCGATAAGCGGATCGCGGAACTACCGGTTCTTCTCACTGGAAGTGTGATTCTGCCTCCCCTCGCTCCCGGAGAATATCGCTTGCAAACCGGCGAGGGGACTAACTTCATGACGTCAGGCCCTTTGCATGTTCCCGAATCGGGAGCCTGTGAATATACCATCAACATCCTCGGACATGCTGACTCTAAAAGTAAGTTGGTAGAAGATGATCTTGACGTCGAAGATCTTCGGGTCCCGCGCAAGGCGCGCGAGCGATTTGAACAGGGATTCGCCACCCTTCAGCAGGGAAATCTAGAAGAAGCCAGGAAGGACTTTCTCGAAGTGATCAGGCTCGACCCGAAGCTCTCGCGCGCCTATAACGTGCTCGGAGTAATTTCTGATCAGCAAATGGACAGAGCCGGGGCACGCCAATATTTCGAAAAGGCGCTCGAATTGAATCCGCGCAGCAAGCCGGCACTCATGAATATGGCCAAGCTCAGCATGCGCGAAAAACAGTACGACACCGCTTTGGGACTTCTCGAGCGCTTTCGCGTCGGAGCCCGCGAAACCGCAGACGTCCATGCCATGGAAGCTGATGCTTATCTAAAATTAGCGAAGTATCCCGAAGCCATTCGCGAGGCGCAGGCTGCGCACCGCTTGTCTCACGCGAACTGGGAAACCGTGCATTTGATTGCCGCAACTGCGTATGAGGCGCTGCATCAGCCACAAATGGCAGCGATCGAATACCAGCTTTACCTCGATGAGAGCTCCAATCCGGAAATGCGCGCAGTTGCTTCGCGACGAATCAGAGAATTGGGAGGCGTGGCCCAGGCAAGCCCGGCACCGATCCCGATCAATTCGCTGATGCCGCGATAAGTTTCGAGAGAATTGGCTGCTCCGCTCGTGGCCATCCCTTCCACTCGTCCTCGGCTCCGGTTCTGTCACAGCTTGCTGCCATCGCTCATTCTGGATCAGCCAGCAGGGAAAAATCGCCTTCCACAATGTGCAACACAAGTTTGCGCAATGCCTCGGCACGGGCGCGGCAGTCAAGCATCTGGGCTTCCGGTTCCGTGACTCGCGGCTGTGCCACTGCGGGAATCAACGCCTGAATGGCGTCGGCTGCTTCCTGCCAGGCCTTGCTCTCGCGTTCCAGCAGGCGGATGAAATGCCCGAGGCGCTCGGGATCGTCCCATTGGATAGACATGGCGCGAAAAAGTCCGGGCCGCTTGAGACGAAAACGGCATCAGGTGGACCAATTCGGGAATTATGTCCCAAGTTTTTGCTTCTGGCGAGTTACTCTAGTGGTGCAAAACGGCCGGGCGGTCCGAGGATGGCAAGCAAAATCAAATTGGGATGATTTCGCGCAACGTATCAGTTCCATTGTGGCACAAAAATGACGCGCGGATTTCGGTTGACTTTCGCCAGATTTCGTCATAGCACAGGAGTAGAGGGATCTGTGTTGGAGTTTGCGAACCAAGACTCCGTTTCTAGAGTCACGACGATGCTGCCTCGTGAGCGCCTGGTTGGGATCCTTGCCTGCAAGAGGACGACCTGCGCGATGAGACCTTCATGAGATTCGATGAGATCGGATGAGATCAGGATATGAGATATCTCATGGCTGAGGATGAGATATCTGATGAGATCGGATGAGATTTCATGAGATTTGATGAGATCAAGGCATGTTGGAGAGACCAAGTCGCACGACGGATCTGCGTAGTCGGGCCCTTGTCAATTCCGGCGTTAACGCCG
>CAYNPS010000099.1:0-13640 GCA_964399125.1 uncultured Terriglobales bacterium | reverse complement strand
TTCTGCCATAATTGGTTGTGCACCCCTATGCGGTTCAATCCGGCCCTGCCTGGAAAGGCACGGGGCGGAGCCTCCGAACTGCTGCCCGCCGGCGGGACCTGCCGGCGCACACTTCCAAACATAAAAACGAGGCGAGGAGCGAATGTCGGCAAAGTTCATCTTTGTGACTGGTGGCGTGGTGTCGTCGTTAGGCAAAGGACTGGCAGCGGCCTCGATTGGCTGTCTGCTGGAGAGCCGTGGACTGAAGGTCAGTCTGCAGAAGTTCGATCCGTATCTCAACGTCGATCCGGGGACGATGTCGCCGTTCCAGCACGGCGAAGTTTTTGTCACGGATGATGGCGCCGAAACCGATCTCGACCTCGGACACTATGAACGCTATACCCACGCTAAGCTTAGCCGCGATAACAACCTCACCACGGGCCGAATCTATGAGCAGATTATTACCAAGGAGCGTAGGGGAGACTATCTGGGGAAAACCGTGCAGGTGATTCCGCACGTTACCAATGAGATCAAAGCCGCGATGCGGAAGGTCTCGCAGGACGTGGACGTCTCCCTCGTAGAGATCGGCGGTACCGTCGGCGATATCGAATCGCTTCCGTTTATCGAAGCCATCCGGCAGATGCGTCAGGAACTTGGTCGCGAGAATACGATTTTTGTCCATGTAACGCTGGTGCCTTGGATCGCTGCTGCCGGCGAACTCAAGACCAAGCCGACGCAGCACTCAGTCAAAGAACTGCTAAGCGTTGGAATTCAGCCTGACATCCTGCTGTGCCGCACAGATCGATTTCTCGCAAAAGAACTCAAGAGCAAGATCGCTCTGTTTTGCAACGTTGAAGAAGAAGCGGTAATTACCGCCAAAGATGTGGCTTCGATCTATGAAGTCCCACTGGTTTTCGCCCACGAGGAAGTCGATACCCTGGCCCTCAAATACCTCCATCTGCAGGCGCCGGAGCGCAATCTGTCTGCGTGGGAAGATCTCGTTCATCGCGTGTACAACCCGAAGGACGAGGTTTCGATTGCGATTGTAGGCAAGTACGTCGAGTACGAAGATTCATACAAATCCCTCAAGGAAGCGCTCATCCACGGCGCTGTACGCCAGAGCCTCAAGCTGAACGTCACCTGGGTTGAAGCTGAAGGATTAGAGACGAAAGATCCGGACGATCGATCATACGAAGCTCAGCTTGAAGGGTACGATGGCATTTTGGTGCCAGGAGGCTTCGGCAAGCGAGGGATCTCCGGAATGTTGAATGCGATCCGCTACGCGCGCGAGAAGAAGGTTCCCTATTTCGGAATTTGTCTCGGCATGCAGACGGCGTGCATCGAATACGCCCGCAATGTCTGCGGCCTGGAACATGCTGATTCGAGTGAGTTCGACCAGAGCACACCGCATCGCATCATCTATAAACTGCGCGAACTGAAGGGCATTGACGAGCTCGGCGGCACAATGCGCTTAGGAGCTTGGGAATGCAGACTCGAGCCGGATTCATTGGCAGCTCGTGCGTATGCGAAAACGGAGATCAGCGAGCGCCATCGTCATCGTTACGAATTCAACCGGGAATATGAGGCGCTGCTTACTGGGGCTGGGCTGCGCATTACAGGCTCTACGCCGGACGGAACTTACGTCGAGATCGTCGAGATTCCAAATCATCCTTACTTCTTGGGCTGCCAATTCCACCCCGAGTTCAAGTCTAAGCCGCTTGAGCCGCATCCGTTGTTCCGCGAGTTCATTAAGGCGTCGTATGAGAATGGTCGCAGGCGTCGTGCGCAGGAGGTAGAGGTGGAGGAGGAATTATTCTTGCGGCCTAAGCGGTAGAGTCTGTCATTCCACCCGAGGTTCTAGACTTAGTAGGGATTCGTCACGCATTCGGAATGACAACAGCAAAAGCAGAATTCGAAATCGGCAACGTGCACGTGGGTTCAGGTGAACTGTTCCTCATCGCTGGTCCGTGTGTAATCGAGAGCGAAGCACACGCGCTGAAAATGGCAGAAGCGATCAGCGCAGTCACTGGCGAACTGCGCGTTCCATACATTTTTAAAGCTTCGTACGACAAAGCCAACCGCACGTCGCTCAAAAGCTTTCGCGGTCCAGGCCTCAAAGAAGGCGCGCGCATTTTGCGCAAAGTTGCCGAGACCCATCGCGTGCCTGTCCTCACCGATATCCATGAACCAGAACACGCGGAGCCGATTGCGGAAGCGGTAGACGTGTTGCAAATTCCGGCATTCCTCTGTCGACAGACCGATCTGCTCGTCGCCGCTGCCAAAACGGGACGCGCCATCAATGTCAAAAAGGGACAGTTTGTTGCGCCGTGGGATATGCGTTATGCAATCGAGAAGATTCGCGAAAGTGGAAATGACCGAGTGTTCCTCACCGAACGTGGATCGAGCTTTGGCTACAACAACCTCGTGGTGGATATGCGGTCATTGGCGATCATGCGAAAGCTCGCTCCAGTGGTTTTCGATGCCACTCACTCAGTTCAACTCCCAAGTTCCGGCGGTTCCGAAAACGGAAAGCCACAGCAAAGCGGAGGTCAACCAGAGTTCATCCCCGTTCTTTCACGCGCCGCAGTAGCGGTTGGCGTGGACGGTATTTTCATGGAAGTTCACGACAATCCCGCGCAAGCAAAGTCTGACGGCGCCAACGCCTTGCCGCTCGCAAATTTGAAAGGCACTCTGCAACAACTCCTCGCCATTCATCGAACAGTTGCATAGATCTGCTGAGGGTGAGTAGCTTCAGCGGACTTGCGCCACCACCGGCGTCGCGGCCTTCAGCGAATTAAGCAATGAGTTTGTGACTTTGCGCACATCCGAATCCGAAATGTACGGATGCATGGGTAGGCTTAGGACCTCCTCGCTTGCACGTTCCGAGATGGGAAAGCTGCCCTTGCCAAGCCCGAGGTTTGCGAACACAGGCTGCAGATGAATCGGTTTGGGATAGTGGACCGCAGTGGGAATGTCCATCTCGCTCAAAACTCGCTGGACATGATCCCGATTTGGGACTCGGACCGTGTACTGCGCCCAGGCGCAAGTGTTGTAGCTCTCGATGTAGGGGACCTGGACGATATCGCCAAGTGCGGCTGAGTACAGTTGTGCGACTTCATTGCGACGCTGGATTTCTTGGTCGAAGACTTCCAGTTTCACGAGCAAGACGGCAGCTTGCAGCGTGTCGAGACGGCCGTTGAAACCCAGCTTCACATGATGGTATCTGCCCTCCTGTCCGTGATTACGGGCCTGGCGCATCGCTTTGGCGAGTTCGTCGTCATTCGTAAAACACGCGCCTCCATCTCCGTAGCAGCCAAGCGGCTTGGAAGGAAAGAAGCTCGTGCAGCCAATCGTGCTCAGGTTACAGGACTGTCGGCCTTTGTAAGTTGCGCCAAAGCTCTGGGCTGCGTCTTCGATCACAGCCAGCCTGTGCTCTGCCGCGATTGCATTGATCGAGTCCATGTCTGCGCATTGACCATACAGCGCGACGGGCATGATCGCGCGAGTGCGCGGCGTGATCGCCGTAGCCAGGAGTTCGGCATCAAGATTGTAGGTTCGGGGATCTATGTCGACGAATACCGGCTTTGCGCCTAACAAGGCGATCATCTCGCCTGTGGCGATAAAGGTGAATGGCGTAGTGACCACCTCGTCGCCTGGTCCGATACCGAGGGCCATGAGCGCAAGCAGTAGGGCGTCGGTCCCGCTGGAACATGAGATGCAGTGCTTTGCTCCGACTCTCGCGGCGAGCGCTGACTCGAGCTCAACTACCTCAGGACCAATAATGAACTGTGCGTTCTGAAGCACTGTCTTAAGACGCGCCTGAATAGAAGCTTCGAGACTGCGATATTGCGCCTTAAGATCGATGAATTCCATTTTGGTTCTTTATCTCTTTACTTCCCTATACCATCGACTCTACTTGGCAAGCGACTTTCTCGCCCAATGCGTGGGCGGTCGTCCATTTGCCACCAAAGATTGTCAGCAGACGGCCGTGGGCTTCGATGGCGTACTCGCGCGTGGCGCGGGACTGATTCGCGCTTGAACGAATCAGCGGACGGACTCCAGCGAAACTGCCACAAATATCATTCTCCATCGCTTTTGTGCGGATGTAGCGATTGTAAATGTTAATCAGATAAGCCTGCTCTTCCGGCGAACACTCGATCGGTTCATCGAGTGACTGACGGACTTCCGTAGTGCCGAGCAGAGTCTTTCCCTGATAGGGAAGGATGAAGCAGAAGCGCTCTTCTTCTGGTGACTCGACCAGCAAACCGTGTGATGCCGTCCGGCTAAGGAGCAGGTGACTTCCGCGTACGAGGTCGAGATGGTGCAATGACTCAATGCCGCTGTCGTGAAGCAAAGCTTCGGCCCACGGACCTGCAGCGTTAATGACAACGTCGTAGCTCAAGCTGCTGCCATTCAGGCTCAGCGCACCGCTGCTGCTGACGATCTCTACTCTTACGCGTGTATTTAGATGAACTCCAGACTGTCGCGCCATCTCGGCGGCCCAGAGGCCGAGAGCACGATCGTCCATCTGTGCGTCGAAAAAGACGAAACCACCGAGCAGATCGTCTGACTTGAGTTCGGGTATGACACGATGAAGGTCGGCCGCAGAGAGCCAGCGATGGCGCCCGAGATTTGCTTTTCCGGCTAACGAGTCATACAGGAATAAACCTGCGCGGAGAAGCCAGCGCGGCCTTCGCGACCATCGATATACGGGAAGAAGCAGCTCAATTTTGTGTACCAGATTGGGAGCCGAATGCAACCAGAAGAGCCGCTCTCGCAGCGCCTCGCGCACCAGGCGAAACTCGCCGGCTTCGAGATACCGCAGTCCGCCATGAATCAATTTTGTAGAGGCAGAGCTGGTGGCTCCCATGAGCTCGCCACGTTCATAGAGGTTGACTTGATGACCTCGTTTGGCGAGAGCCCACGCCGACATCACTCCATTGATACCCCCACCAACCACTGCGCATCTCATCCGCCGATGTTTACTTCCACGCTTGTCCGCGCTGCCCCCGTGACCCTCACATTAGCGTTCCAGCGGCGTTTAGCGCAACGATCAAAACCGGCAAAAATAAGACTCTGTTCTGGCGCTACGTTGGTGAAAAGATTTTTCAGCCATCGACAACGGGAAGGGGAACATCTCTCCTGTGAGAGAAAATCCTGCGCCGCTCGTAGTGCCTGAATGCCTAAAAAGAAAAAAGCCCGGCGATTTTGCGCCGGGCAATCTCAAGAGTGAAGTTGGCGTTTGCGACAAGCGTTCAGCAGCGAACGAGGTTCTCTGCAGTGATGCCTCGAGTCGCGTTGCGCGTATCGACGACGAGCTTCGAACGCTTCACGATGTCCTTGTAGTCGTAGGTGGAGTGATCGGTAACGATCAACACGCAGTCGAAGTTCTCGATGTCGGACAGCGGAGTGCTGGTCATGTTCAAATCGTATTTGCGTCCGCGTCCTACTTTTGGAAAGAAAGGATCGTTGTAACTAACCTCCGCTCCCTCTTTTTGCAGCAGTTCGATGATCGTGAGCGACGGCGATTCGCGGAGATCGTCGATATCCTTCTTATACGCGAGACCGAGCACGAGTACCTTTGATCCATTCAGTGTTTTTTTACGCTCATTCATCGCTCTGGCGACGCTTGAGACTACGTGGTACGGCATGCTGAGGTTTACTTCGCCAGCAAGCTCGATAAAGCGTGTGTGGAAATCGAACTCTTTTGCTTTCCAGGAAAGATAGAAGGGATCAATCGGAATGCAGTGGCCGCCAAGTCCGGGCCCCGGATAAAACGGCTGGAATCCGAACGGCTTCGTCGCTGCCGCCTGGATGACCTCGAAGATATCAATGCCCATCCGGAGACATAGCAGTTTGAGCTCGTTTACCAACGCGATGTTCACGCAGCGATAGATGTTCTCAAGGAGCTTCGTCATCTCCGCAGTCGCGGGTGACGAGACTGGAACAACGCGATTGAAAATCGAGTTGTAGAGAGCGCCCGCGTACTGTGTGGCCAGCGGATCGAGACCGCCGATCACCTTGGGAATGTCGCGCCGAGCGACCTGAGTGTTGCCGGGATCCTCACGCTCGGGTGAGAATGCGACGTGGAAGGTTCCGTTTAGGGAAGACCCTGACCGGGCGGCCTTCAATCCAAATTTATTCTCTTTTTCCAGAATGGGAACAACGATTTCTTCCGTAGTGCCGGGATAAGTCGTGCTTTCGAGAACGATAAGGTGGCCGGCACGCAGATTTGGAGCAATGGCGTGTGTCGTCTTCTCGATGTAGCTGAGATCCGGCTCATGATGATCGTTCAGCGGAGTGGGAACGCAGATGATGACTGCGTCCATTTCGGAGATGTGCGCGTAATCGGTCGTCGCCGTGAACCCGGAAGACTTAGCTGCAGCGATTTCATCCGGCAGGATGCGATAGATATAGGATCCGCCGGCGCTCAGGGTGTCGACCTTCTGCTGATCGACGTCAAAGCCCGTGACGCGGAATTTCTGGTCGCTAAAAAGCAAGCTCAACGGCAGACCGACATAGCCCAATCCGATCACGCCAACGCGAAGCTCCCGCGTCTTCGTCTTTTCCAGGAAATACTCGGTTCCAATTTGCAAGGTTTCTACACCCGACATTCAGTCTTGTTCCTCCAGCTTAAATGAGCAACGGCTCAAACAATCAATAGACAGATTCATTACTTAGTGCTTCAGGTTTGCTACATGCAAGTTGCGCGAACCACACCATAGCGATCCGGCAAAAGAAGCGGCTTGAGGTAGCCACCAGGTACGCCGAAGAAAACGATTCTGACTTCTCATCATGCGGTACCCGAGAAAGTCGAACAGGAACGGGGCAGCCTGGGTAGCCGGATAAATTGTCGCAGAATTTGCAAACGGCTTCATGAGCGGGTTGCGCTCATATCCGTTTCCGCTCGTCAAAGCTCTTCGCGTAGACCAGGCATCAAAAACTGCCGCCGAATGCTCGGCTACCAGGAGTGCCTGCCACGTTCTAATTCCTGCTACAGAACGCTCCGATTTTTCGCTACGAACGATCACGGGCGGCGTAGCCACAACAGGCTCCGGCCCGGCTGGCAGCAAGGTCGTTGAAGCATTGGCGGAGACTAGCGTAGGCGAAGCGGCCGTCGCTTCCTCAATTTTGGTCGATGCCGTTGAGGTTGGTACCGCTTTTCCTGTCGGATCTGCATCTTCGGCTACAACCGGCAGGGCCATAGCCAGCATTAGAAGGCCGCCTACGACAAGCTTGTGATTTTGAAGCTTCACGCGGGCGGTAGGTGCACGCATACGCCCAAAGGACATGTTCCTAAGTAATCGTCTATTGAGGCTGTATTTTCAATGGCTTAACCGTGCATTCGTAAACGACGTATGGTGAGCGTTCTGCAGATGTGTGCAGAAGTTTGCAGCACTTGGGAGGCGTATTCACTTTGGGTTTCGCCCTTCGCTAGCAGGGATTAAGTAGGGGAGTTTCAAGACGAGCACCAAGCCCTCGATTCTGCCCAAATTTCGCAGATATACCTTCGCGACCACGGAGTTCAGCAGGATCTTAGAGAATTCCATCCTACCGGTCGAGCATGGACGAATTATGTTGCTGCCGCTTTGTGCTTTGATCTCTAATTCATCGCACGGATGTTGGGAGAGTAAATGGAAAGTCGTTGGAGTCCTAAAGAATCGGCAAAGGCCAACCATTTGCGTTTTGATGTCGGCAACAGTCCAAGAGAATTAGCCCCGCATTCTTCGCACAGTGAAGGGTCGCACACGCCGGCAAGCCGCTGCTGTTGACCTAATCACGCTATTGAGGGTGTATTGGTCACCAGATTGGGCAGGTCGGTGCAGGACTAAGAGATCGCAAAAATGCATAAGGATACCGCCGTTGTGAGGTCGCTGTGTGCGTTTCTTCTGATTTTATTTTTCAGCCAGAGCGGCCTCGGGCAAGAGCCAACGGCAAAGCAGATTGAGCCAATCTTCTCCGCCGTCACTTCCAAGACAGAACCAGGTCTGGCTGTTGTTGTTCGCAAAGACAATCGAACGATCTTGGAGCAGGGATACGGAATGCGCGATCTGCGTTCGAACCTTCCCATTGATGTACACACGAATTTCCGTCTTGCGTCGTTCACCAAACAGTTCACCGCGATGGCGATCATGCTGCTCGTTCATGATGGCAAGCTGCGCTATGAAGATCACATCACCGATATCTTTCCGGAGTTTCCCGCCTATGGACGTCAAATCACAATACGCAACCTTCTCAACCGTACCTCCGGCCTCGAAGACTATGAAGACTTGCTGATGAAGCAGTTTGAGGGTCGACCATGGCAAACGATCCCGCAGATCGATGACGAAGGCGTATTAACGTTGCTGGAACAACAAAGCGGCACAAAGTTTCCTCCTGGATCAAAATGGGAATACTGCAACGGCGGCTATGTAGTCCTTTCAAACATAGTTAGTAAAGCCTCAGGCCAGCCATTTCGGGACTTTCTACGCGATCGTATCTTCATACCGCTAAATATGCGCAGCACGGTTGTGTTCCAGTATGGAAAGAACCAGGTCGCGAACCGGGCGTATGGATATACGAACGATAAGGGAATATGGCTGGAGACGGACCAAAGCCCCACATCGGCGACTCTGGGAGACGGCGCGCTTTATTCCTCAGTCGATGACTTGATTAAATGGGACGACGCTCTTAGATCGCACAGCTTACTCAGCGAGAAGGAGTTTCAGCCGGCCATCACTCCCGTAAAAATCCCGGGACAATCCTCAGTATCCCACAAAGAGAATGAGGGCTACGGATTTGGCTGGTTTCTCGATACCTATCAAGGTCGCCGGCGCATGTGGCACACAGGAGGTACGATCGGCTTTCTAACCTTCATCGAACGATTCCCAGATTCGAACTTAACGATCATTGTACTGGCCAATCGCACTGACCTGAATCCCAAAGATCTTGCCGATAAAGTCGCCAATCTCTATTTTCCGTCTGCTACTTGAGTGTGGACTGACGGCTAGCAAATGGGTGCGCGACCTTCGCCCAGACGCTCGGTGCTGCTCTGCCCCATTCCAGGAAAGGGGCACATCCGGAGAGTCCCGATCGAGCCTCACCTGCGTGACTGCGTGTAGAGCGCCGATTATGCAGGCTGCCACAATTCGATGGGATTTCCCTCAGGGTCATGCAGACGAGCGAAGCTCCCAATGTTGGGATAAGATTCCGGCTCTTTGACCTCAAGTCCTGACGATCGTAGCTGGGCTACCATTTTGTTGAGGTCATGCACTCGAAAGTTGATCATCCAGACCTTATTAGGATTCCCGAAATACTTGCTCGTTTCGGGAAAGGGGCTGAAGGCGGTCGGTCCGGCCTCTTGCTGCCAAACGGTTCCGCCTTCACTCGTTGGTGTGAGCGCGATCCCCAGGTGTTGCTGGTACCAGTTTCCCAATGCTTTGGGATCATGAGCTCGGAAGAATAACCCTCCAATTCCGGCTACTTTTTCCATTTCCGTTCCTCCCGATTCACGTTTAGCGGCTGCCTTTGAATGCGAGGCAGGACTCGCTGGCTCTGCGGGACTCTGTGCCGCGCCGGCGAATTTGCTCTGTGGCAGAATGAGGCTGGATCCCAGGGCATATGACAATACTTGAAGGAATTCGCGTCTTTGAAATCTCATTCGTCTTCCTTCCCAACATCGGTATGAGCTCATCTACCATACCTGCGGGGATGAAATGGTTCAATTACAAGTACTAAAAGCATCGGCATATATGGTGTTGCTCAGAGCTCCCAGATCGACACCAAGTTTGCGCCCTCACCGTGAACCTGGTGGGAAAATGTTCGGTCAAATATCGTGCAAGCAAGTGATACACGTGAGTGGACGTGCCGGGCTTCAAAGATCCCGTGCGAAGGATCGGGATAAGTACCCACTAGACAATCCGCGTTTAAGCAGTAATGACTGCTGCCGTTTCAGATCAGCTCGGAATGTGGACTACGATGTCCATCTGGCACGGCACCGGTTTCTGCAGATACTTGGCTGGTATGTATTTGAACTGACGAACCGCCGCGAGCAGACGATCCTCGATTTTCTGATCCGCAGCTCCATGTACGATTTTCGCTTCCGCGACACTGCCGGCAGTATCGATCAGAATCTCAATCTCGAGGTATTGCTCGAAATGGGACGGAAGATCGGCGGCACTGATCAAAGGAATCTCGCCCTGCTTGTGAATCGGGAGTTCGTAATCCTTGCTTCCGATGCCATAGTTCAATCGAAATTGAAGCTCCTTCATCAGACTTGCAGTTGTGCGCTGGGCCTCTTTACGGAGAGTCGCCATCGCAGCTGAGTCCGACGTTCCTATATTGGGATTGGCCGGAACCGATTTGCGGACGCGTCGCAGGCGTCGATGCGCAGGCAGGAGCGCCGCGCCGGAGGAATCTTGCGACTGAAATACGACAGATTCGTGCGAGGTAGGAGAAGCTGCAACCATCACCTCGGTGACGAGAACGATCCGGGTGGTGTGCACGAACTCAAACCACAGCAGCAACAGGAAAATATGGACAATGCCGGAGATCGAAAGAGCCAGCCCGAATGGCGGCAACTTGCTGTGTGCCCTAAGAAAGGACCGCAACAATGTCGATCGGAACAAATGTGCCACTGGGTACATGGGAGGAAAGGATGTGTGAGACGCCGGCCCGCCCTTCCTAATTCTCCAGGAATCAAGATACCTCAGAATTTCAGAAGAATGTTGACGGTAACCAACGATCTTCGGTAACAGGTCCTAGACTCGACTTTCGGAATTGACGTTCTCCCTCAAGCCGCGTACTTTCATCCTTCTTTAAGTCTTAACAAGCCCAATCGACTCCCGGAGAACCGATGAAATCTGCCATTTTGATGCTTGTTTCGCTGCTGGTACTCGCCGTTTTCGCGCAAGAGGGAAAGCCAGAGCCTTTCGATGTGAAGGCGCACTACACCAAGTATGAATACCGGATTGCTATGCGCGACGGTGTTCATCTCTTTACCTCGGTCTATGTGCCCAAGGACACGTCGCATCCGTATCCATTTCTCATGACGCGCACACCTTACAGCGTCTCTCCATATGGCGAAGACCATTACCGCACTCGGCTGGCGCAGTCGGAAGCCTTCGAGCGCGCGGGATACATCTTCGTGTTCCAGGATGTGCGCGGGCGTTATCAATCCGAGGGACGCTTCGTCGATATGCCTCCGCAATTCGATCGTCCGAGTTCGCCTAAGGACGTCGATGAGAGCACCGACACCTACGACACGATCGAGTGGCTGCTGAAGAACGTGCCTAATAACAACGGCAGGGTAGGCATCTACGGAATTTCTTATCCCGGATTCTTCACCTCGGCGAGCATCATCAATTCGCATCCGGCGATCAAGGCGGCATCGCCGCAAGCTCCCATGACGAACCTGTTCGAAGGCGACGACGGCTACCACGGCGGAGCCTTCATGCTGGCCGCGAACTTTGGCTTCTACGCCCGATTCAAGCCTCGTAGTACCGATTTGGAACTACCTCCGGCGCAACCCTTTTCGCCTTATGAATACGGCACTACCGACGGCTACGAGTATTTCCTGCATCACTATCCGATCGCGAATCTGGAAGAGATGATCAAGAGTCCGCTGTTCGACGACCAGGCCAACAATGCGGTGTACAACGATTTTTGGAAACCGCGCGATGTCTCGCAGCACATGAAAGGGGTCAAGTGCGCGGTGCTCACCGTCGGCGGATGGTTTGACGAGCAGGATCTGGAAGGCCCGTTCAAGACTTACCACGCAATTGAGAAGAATAATCCTGGAATCTTCAATGGCATCGCCATCGGCCCTTGGACGCATGGCGGCTGGGCGACCTACCTCGGACAGCGCATGGGCCGCGTGCTCTTCCATTCCAACACGGCCGACTATTATCGCGATCACATCATCCTGCCGTTCTTTGAGCAGTATCTGAAAGGGAATGGCGACGCTCATCTTGCGGAAGCTACGGTTTTCGAGACCGGCACCAACGTGTGGCGGCAGTATTCCGCGTGGCCTCCGAAGGAGGCGCAGAGCAAGTCGCTGTACCTGCACGCCAACGGAAAGCTTTCGTTCGATCCGCCGGCGGCGGGAGAAGCGGGCTTCGACGAGTACGTGAGCGATCCGCGGCATCCGGTTCCGTATCTCAGCTATGCCGCGGTCGGAGTCCCAAAAGAGTACATGGTCGGCGATCAGCGCTTCGCTTCAAAGCGTCCTGACGTGCTCGTCTATGACAGCGATCCGCTGCCGGATGATGTGACTTTAGCCGGACCTGTCAGTGCCCATCTGCACATCTCTTCCAGCGGTACCGATTCGGATTTTGTGGTGAAGCTGATCGACGAGTACCCGGAAGACTTCGACGATCCCGCTCCACCGGAAGCCCAGCGCCCCACCGACATCGAGATGCCCGTGGAAAAAATGGGCGGATACCAGATGCTCGTCCGCGGAGAGCCAATGCGGGCGAAGTTCCGCAACGGCTGGGACAATCCCCAGCCTCTCACAGCCAACGAAGTCACAGCCGTGAACTACGAAATGCCTGACATCAACCACACCTTCCGCCGCGGACATCGCATCATGCTGCAGATCCAAAGCTCCTGGTTTCCTCTCGTTGATCTGAACCCGCAAACCTTCACCGACATTCCCAAAGCGAAACTCACCGACTTTAAACCCGCAACCGAACGCGTTTACCACTCCGCCGAACATGCGTCGGCCGTAACCGTGGGAATGGTGAAATGAACACTGGAAGAAGCGGAAAATAAGGTCGCGTAGGTGCTCCCACGTGAGGACTGGCAGAAGGTGAAAGAAGAGTTTGTGTGTTCCGCCTGGGCGGCACATGCGACTTCGGCGGCGCGGGTTTCCGAACAATTGGCACCGCTGAATCCTGTGTAACCGGGCAGGGCCTCAAAGATCAAGCTCTATCCACGCCGGCGCATGGTCACTTGCGTTTACTTCCCCGCGGACCCACCGATCCACACCGCCGGCGACGAGCCGCTTCGAAATTTGTGGCGAGAGCAGGAAGTGGTCGAGCCGCATGCCCTTGTCCTTCTGCCAGCGTTCAAACTTGTAATCCCAAAACGTCCATAGTGGACCCGTTGGCTGCAAGCGACGCAGAGCATCCGTCCATCCTTGCGACACGAGTCGCGCAAAAGCCTGGCGGCTCTCAGGCTGGATCAAAGCATTATTATCAAGGGAGCGCGTTGGATAGATGTCTTGTGGTGTTGGCACGACGTTATAGTCCCCGGCCAGTATCACAGGCGCGCCGGTCTTCATCAGTTCGGCGGCATGCATGATCAGACGTTCAAACCAGGCTAACTTGTAATCGAACTTCGGGCCGGGCTGAGGATTGCCATTCGGCAAATAAATGGAAGTGATCAAAACTCCATTTACGGCTGCCTCGATATAGCGCGCCTGGTGATCATTAAGTCCCCCGGGCAAAGCCGAGCGCGTCAACACAGGAACGCGATCGCGAGCAACGATCGCCACCCCGTTCCACGAGCGTTCTCCTAGCCAAACTGCTTCATACCCAAGGGCTCGCAATCGTTCCGCGGGAAAGGCGTCGTGCTCGGCCTTGAGTTCTTGCAGACAAACCACGTCCGGCTCCGCTCTCGACAACCACGCCGAAAGATTTTGAAACCGTTTATTGATGTCGTTGATGTTGAAAGTGGCGACT
>CAYNPS010000098.1:8875-13641 GCA_964399125.1 uncultured Terriglobales bacterium | reverse complement strand
ATCGACCTCTGCGGTAATTGTGCATCACCCGTCCGCTAAGTATTTCGTCGCCTGATCACATGTCAGGGCCAATCCCGCGGTAGCGAACGGGTGAACCGCAGGCCAATTCACCTGTCACGTCGAACGACATTGGAAGCGAAGAATCCCACGCACTTCCTGAATCATAGGTTTCATCACGTGCAATGCGCGCTAGCCTGAATGCGAAGGTATACAAAGACAAGCTTTGGGAAAAAAGATGATCCTGTCCTGTGTTCTGTGGTTGCTCGCTGCGCTCCCGTTCTCCTCGCCTGACAAGCTCCCGCGCGTCTTCTTATTGAATGCGAAGGAGCTCCAACATCAGCGCGAGATAGCGAAGTCTCAATCGGCATCGAGCGCAATTCTGCGCGATGTTCGCGCTGAAGCCGACAAAGCAATGAGTGCGGGGCCATTCTCGGTTATGCAGAAGGACGCCACGCCTCCGAGCGGCGATAAGCACGACTACATGAGCCTCGCCCCATACTTCTGGCCGAATCCTGACACGCCGAATCGCCTGCCGTACATTCGACGCGATGGAGAGCGCAATCCGGAGATCAAGGGCATTTCCGATCATGATGAGATGGGAAAGATGGCCGGCTCTGTTCGCGCTCTTGCGCTCGGCTACTACTTCACAGGCAACGAAGATTATGCGGTACGAGCGGCGCTTTTGTTGCGCACCTGGTTCCTCGATCCGAGTACCAAAATGAACCCGAACCTCGAATACGCTCAAGGCATTCGCGGCATTACGACAGGGAGGGGAATCGGGATCATCGACAGCCATGGTTTAACGGAAGTCATCGATGCTGTGGGTCTGCTCAACGGGTCGAAGAATTGGAACGATGCTGACCAAAAAAGAATCGAGCAGTGGTTCGCCGCTTTTCTCGACTGGCTGCGCACGAGCAAGAATGGCAAGGACGAGTCGAATGCGAAGAACAATCATGGCTCGTTCTATGATGTGCAGACCGCCGACTACGCGCTCTTTCTGGGTCGTCGCGACCTCGCAAAAGAGATTTTGACCAGCACCGAGCAGAAGCGCATTGCGAACCAGATCGAACCGGATGGCAAGCAGCCGCTCGAACTGGCCCGAACACGGTCATTCGGATATAGCTGCTTCAATTTGCGTGCGTTGACCGAACTTGCGACATTAGGCGACGAGGTCGGCGTGGATCTTTGGCACTTCAGAACAAAAGATGGTCGCGGCATTCGCGCTGCTCTGGACTATTTGCTTCCGTATGCACTTGGCCAAAAGCCATGGCCATACAAGCAGCTCGGCGACCTCGGAGCTCGCGACCTGGTACAACCACTGCTCGAAGCGGCGAGTGCTTACAAGGATTCTGAGTACGAACTCGCAGCCAGGAAGATCGAAGGAGAGGATCGAAATGTTAGCTTCGATCTGCTCGATGCGGCTGCGCAGGGGAATTGATCTAGGCCCGCCCGGGAATCAGCTTGGAATTGCTTCGAGATTCTTGTAACTGATGCGTAAGCTCTCGATAGGCGGGCGCTCAGTCTCGTCCTGCTCCACGAAAGAATGCTCGATACCATCTTTCTGGGCCAGATCCAGAATCTTTTTCCAATCGATGCTCCCACTTCCCACTTCGGTGAAGTGTTCGGCTGCTGAATTGAGCTGCTGCGATGACGGGAATCCCGGTTTGCGATCCTTCAGGTGTAACAGACGAATGCGCTTGCCAAGTCTCTCCAGCATGGCCACGGGATCTTGACCTGCTTGCGTAATCCAGTAGCAGTCCATCTCGAAGCAGACCAATTTGGGATCGGTGCGTGCAACCAAAGTGTCGAAGCCGGTAGTCTCTCCAAATTTTCGAAATTCGTAGTTGTGATTGTGGAATCCGAAGCGCATGCCCATGCTCTTCGTGCGTTCTCCCCATTGGTTGAAGTTCTCGGCGGCATGGGCAAAGCCGTCAAGTGAATCCCGCATGTTTTCGGGAAGCATCGGGCACACAACGTATTCGACTCCGAGCTCGCGCGCGTAATCGAGCTTGTCGGGAAGACCGGCGTAGTTGAAGTGTGCGCTGGGGACCTTCAATCCAGCATCTGTGATCATTTGCCGCAACTCTTTTGCTGGATGCGAATAGACATTCCAGTAAGTCTCGACCTCGTCATAACCGATCGCTCGAATCCGTTTCAAAACTCCGGGCAGATCGGATTCGGCTTGCTTGCGAACTGTATACAGCTGCACTCCAAGCCTGCGATGAGTTTCCGCGAAACCGATACCGCCCGCGAACGCTAATGACAGGGTTCCAATGCTGGCGGTTAGAAATTCCCTACGCGAGAACATGGGCGAAATACTAGCAGCTTTGACGCAGTGCATAGGCTCTCACCTGCACAGAAGGGCGGCACCCGATGGAGCACCGGGATTTAATGTTTGTGTTCGCAGAGCTCCGTGCGTCGTGATTAAATCGCAATGAGATGAACTCCCCCAATCAAGGCACTGGCCTGGACCTGAGCATCAGTTTCTGCGGCATTCATTTCAAGAATCCGATCATCGCTGCCAGCGGAACCTTCGGATACGGCGTCGAATTCGAAGACATCGTCACGCTCGACAGGCTCGGCGGCTTTGTAGTGAAGGGCCTTTCGCCCGAGCCGATGGCCGGCAATCCTCCACCGCGGATGTTTGAGACCGCGGCGGGAATGCTGAATGCAATTGGCTTACAGAACATAGGCGCAGAAGCTTTTCTCCGTGACAAGCTGCCTATTCTTTCGCGCAAGAAGAACATTGTGGTGATCGCCAACGTCTTCGGCCACTCGCGCGAGGACTACGAATCGGTCATTCGCATTCTGAACGAAGGCGAAGGAATCGCGGCTTACGAGGTGAACGTTTCCTGTCCTAATACGCGACAAGGCGGCATCACGTTCGGTAGCGATCCTCACATGCTGGAAGAAGTGGTATCGACGTGTAAGAAGCAATCCCGCCGTCCGATCATCGTGAAATTGTCACCCAACGTGACGAGCATTCCTATGATGGCGCGAGTGGCAGAGGAATCCGGAGCCGACGCGCTTTCGCTCGTCAATACCTTTGTGGCACTAGCAATCGATCCGGAGACGCGTAAGCCAAGAATTTCAAATCTCACCGCAGGTCTTTCCGGCCCCGCAATTAAGCCGATCGCGTTGCGAATGGTTTATGAAGCAGCACGGACAGTAAATATTCCCGTCATAGGAATGGGAGGGATTAGCAGTGGCAGCGATGTAATTGAGTTTCTACTGGCCGGGGCGGCCGCGGTGCAGGTAGGAACCGCCAGCTACTTCGATCCTTGTGCGACTGAACACATCGTCGATCAACTGTATCGCTGGTGCCTGGAACACCGCATTAAGGACATCAAGGAGTTGATCGGAGGATTGCAGGTCGAAGCCTGACAAAGACTCTCAATCAATCACGGCCAGCACATCGCCGGCATTCACGGCCGCGCCTTCGACAGCAAGCAGGCGTGTAACCCTGCCTTTCTTAGGCGACTTCAGTTCATTTTGCATTTTCATTGCTTCGATGACCACAACTCCGGCGCCTTGTTCAACCTGTGCTCCTTCGGCCGCGATCACGCGCACGACTTTCCCGGGCATGGGAGCAACCACTTTCTTCGGGCCTTCGGCCGACCCACCGCGAGCGCGGCGCGAACGCCATGAACGCGGGTCTCGAATCTCTACTGCATAACGGTCTCTCCCGACAACGATCTGCTGCTGTGCTGCGTTGAGGACGACCTCATAGGATTGACCAGCGATCAGCAGCGAGAGCACTCCGGTTGCAGCAGACGTTACGTTAACGGCGACCGGTTCGCCGTCCACTTGGCAACTCCAGTTTTCGCCGTCCTGCTGCTCGAGTTCCACGCGATGATCGCGTCCGTTCACGGTGACGTCGAAGATCATCGCTCGCGCAGCGCCTCCTGCCGCGCGCTGCTCTTCCACTTACCTTCGTAGCTGTTGTTACCGTTTACCTGCCCGTTCAATCGCGCTCCATTACCGTTCTTCATGGATTGCAGAAGCGCTGCGGCGATCGCAGCAATCTTTTCTCCTCCTCCATTACTGGAAACAGCAGGAGCGCGAGACGACAACAAACGATCGAGATATCCAGTGTGGATACGAGCCGCTATGAAGTCGGGATCTTCGAGAATCTCGCGAAACAGCCCTAAGTTAGTCGAGATGCCACCGACAAAGTACTCGTCGAGCGCGCGACGTAATCGTCGAATGGCCTGCTCGCGAGTGGGGGCATAGGCGATCAACTTCGAAAGCATTGGATCGTAGTCGAGCGGAACCGTCCAGCCTTCGTAAATGCCGCTGTCCTCGCGGATGCCGGGACCTGCCGGCGTGAGTAATCGCGTGATTTTTCCCGGACTGGGAAAAAAGTTATTGTCAGGATCTTCGGCGTAGACACGCACCTCGATGGCGTGTCCGTGCAACTCTAAGTCATTTTGAGAAAACGGAAGCTGCGCTCCGGACGCAATCAGAATTTGTAGATGAACGAGGTCGAGCCCGGTGACAAGCTCTGTCACAGGATGCTCCACCTGCAAACGAGTATTCATTTCCAGAAAGTAAAAGTTCTTGTCTCGATCGACGAGAAACTCCACTGTCCCAGCATTGAAATATCCCGCGGTGCGCGCGAGAGCGACAGCGGTCTCACCCATAGCTTGGCGCATGGCTGCATCGACGACAGCAGAAGGCGCTTCCTCGATCACCTTCTGATGACGGCGCTGTACGGAACACTCGCGCTCGCCGAGATAAACCATGTTGCCGTGCTCGTCTCCCAG
>CAYNPS010000098.1:0-8775 GCA_964399125.1 uncultured Terriglobales bacterium | reverse complement strand
GTCTTTGAACCCATAGCTTCCATCGCGGAAGGCGGAGGTCCGATGAATTTCACACCCGCATCCGCACAGGCTTTCGCAAATTGTGCGTTTTCAGAAAGAAATCCGTAGCCTGGATGAATCGCATCGGCGCCACAATGTCGCGCGACATCGAGGATGCGCTCGATATTGAGGTAGGACTCGCGTGCGGCTGCCGGCCCAATATGATATGCCTCATCCGCTTTGGTCACGTGCAGAGCCGCACGATCAACATCGGAGAAGACTGCAACCGTGGAGATGCCAAGCTCGCGGCAGGCGCGAATCACGCGTACTGCAATCTCGCCGCGATTAGCGACGAGGATCTTTTTGAATAGCAGGGCAGACATGGAACGGCGATTCTAAACGAGCTCTTGCATCATGGAGACAACAACGGATAAAGGCGCGCCGGGTTTCAAGCTTGCCGTTTCGCCAAAGTCAGCGCCCAGATTCTCCTCCGCACCTCCGTGGTGGAAGAGTTATCGGCCCACACCGTTTGGATAGAGCAGGATTTTACTGGCCTCGCCTGTTTTTAGCCGCTGCATTCCTTTGCTGAAGTCCTTGAGCGGCATCCGATCGGTGATCACAGGTGACAAGTCGAGCTTGCCCGCCTTGAGGAGCGCCTGCATCTGGTACCACGTCTTATACATAAGACGGCCGTTGATGCCTTGCACGATTGCGCCCTTGAAGATCAGGTCCTCAGCGAAGTTCATCTTGATGGGCACAGAAGGAATCCCAAGCAACGAAACCCGACCCCCGAGGCGAAGAATGTCGAAGCCTGTTTTGATGCCATCCGGATGGCCTGACATCTCCAGAACAACATCGATTCCAGTTCCATCGGTGCGCTCCAGGACAAACTTCTTCACGTTGTCCTTGCTTGGATCGCATACGTGATCCGCCTTCATGGCTTTCGCGAGCTTGCGGCGGTGCTCGTTTACCTCGAGCGCAAATACCTGCGATGCCCCAACAGCGCGGGCCACTGCAATTGAAAAGAGTCCGATGGGACCACAGCCAATCACGGCGACTGTCTTCGCGGCGATCTCGCCCGCCAAAACGGTGTGAACTGCATTGCCCAGCGGATCGAGGATGGAAGCGTAGTCGGCGGGAATCGATGGATCGAGCTTCCAGATATTCGATTCCGGAATCTTTACATAATCAGCGAAGGCGCCGTCAGCATCGACGCCGATGATCTTTACATGCTGACAAATGTGGGCTTCACCCGTGCGGCACTGGAGACACTTGCCGCAGTTCACATGCATCTCCGCGGAAACGAAGTCGCCTTCCTTCACGCTGGTGACCTCGCGGCCTACCGCGGCGACCGTGCCGCAGAATTCGTGGCCGGGAACCAATGGTGGATGAATGCGCTTTTGCGCCCACGCATCCCATTCGTAGATATGCAGGTCGGTGCCGCAGATAGAGGCCACTTTTACTTTGACGAGAACATCATTGGGGCCGATCTCGGGAAGCGGAACCTGACGCACCTCTGACCCAGGCGCCGCCTGCGGCTTCACAATGGCCTGCATGGTTTCAGGCATTTACCACTTCTCCAGTCCACATAGAACGGCAATTATGAGTGCGGACAAAACTTCTCAGTGTATCACTCAGCTGTCTGTGGAATTGGCCATCTGCGGCGGAACTTCAGGCAGCGTCGGCATCTCCGGCGTGGGAGTCGGTACGGGTGGCGCACTCGCTAACGGAAGAGGTGGGGGCACCAACTCGACTTCGATTCCGCCGATTGCATGCGAGATTGCGTTGTAGATGAACGCGAGGAGCGCACCGGCGAGAAAGCCGATGCACGCATAAGCGAACGGCAGAAAGAGTGCTAAGATCACGGCTCCGCCGAATCCACGGCGCTCGCCGCCTGCTACTGCCAATCCCGGGCCAAGGAGAACAAGCGGGGCGATCAGCAAGCCAAGAATTCCGTAGAGCACACCATTTACCTTCGCAGCCGATAAGACGCGGATCGATCGAATTTTCGTCATAAGAGTCCTTGCAGCCGGATAACTCCATACATTTGATGGTGCGGCTTTTGTCTTTGCAATTGGGAAGACTCAGTTATATATAGAGACCGTGGCTAGCGCACCTGTCTCGATCCACTCGTCGGCGACTCGAGCGGTCAGCCGCTGGGTCCAGCTCGTCGCCGGCATCGTTGCCATGATGGCGGTGGCGAACCTACAGTACTCCTGGACCCTCTTCACCGGCGAGCTTACAGCCAGCCTTCACGCCACACTGCCGGCAATCCAAGTGGCGTTTTCGACTTTCTTGATTGCTGTCACCTGGCTGGTACCGTTCGATGGCTATCTAATCGATCGCTTCGGGCCGCGTCCCATTATGGTCTGTGCGGGTGTGTTGGTCGGCATCGGATGGGTGGGCGCGGGAGAAGCTAGAACTGTCAGTGAGCTTGTGCTGGTGTATACGATCGGCGGTATAGGCGCGGGCATCGTGTACGGCGGCACAATCGGTAATGCGCTTAAGTGGTTTCCCGACCGCCGAGGACTGTGCGTGGGCCTCACCAGTGGCGCATACGGACTCGGAACTGCCTTTACCGTTTCAGGAATCGCGTCGATGATTCGCTCCTCGGGATACTCGAGGACGTTCATTGTCTGGGGGCTCGCGCAGGGAATCGTGGTCGTTCTCTCTGCTTTGGTCATGGAGAATCCACCTGATGCCTGGATGCCTGTGGGCTACGATCCGAATCGGGAACGAACGACGGCGAAAGCCGTCCACTCCGGGGTGGATATGTCACCCTGGCAGATGATGCGCACCGGTTCATTCTGGCTGATCTATCTGATGATGACGCTTATGTCATTCGGAGGCCTGATGGTAACGGCGCAGCTAAGCCCGATCGCGAAGTTCTACAACGTGGACAAGGTAATTGTGATTTTTGGCATGACCGCCTTGGTGTCGGCGATTCAGATCGACCGCATCCTCAACGGGCTTACCCGCCCGTTTTGGGGCTGGGTCTCCGATCACCTTGGACGAGAGAATACGATGTTTGCGGCATTCACGCTGGAAGGTGCTGCTGTGTTTCTGTTGCTTCGCCTCGCAAGCCATCCAGTGTGGTTCATATCACTCTCGGGTCTGTGCTTCTTCGCCTGGGGCGAGATCTTCTCTTTGTTTCCCTCGATCACTGCGGATCTCTTCGGAGCGAAATGGGCAACGACGAATTTCGGCGTGGTCCTCACGGGAGCCGGAGTCGCCTCGATTTTCGCAGGTCCACTAGCAGCGATGGCTTCAGTGAAATCAGGCAACTGGACCAGCGTCTTCTGGGCCATGATCGCCTGCGACCTCGTTTCAGCCGTGCTGGCCCTCTTCTGGCTCCGGCCGGTCGCGCGTAGAATGCTGCTCAATTCGAATCGCAGCAATCCGTAAAATCCGTGATATCCGTGGCCGTTCTGGTTTTTACAAATCCTTGACAATTCATCCCTGACCGGTTGATACCCTAGTCACCCAAAACTCTCAATGGATCGTATTCTCATTATTGAAGATGACCCCAAGGTTCAACGGGCGATGAGCCGTCTGTTTGAGCCTGAAGGATTTACGGTCGAAATCGCCGGAACCGGTGAAGCAGGATTACAAGCCTTTGCGGCGCGCCAGCCGAACGTTGTAATTCTCGATCTGCGTATGCCCGGATTGGGAGGACGAGAGGTTTGTCAGGAGGTTAAGCGTCGCGCCCCTGCATTGCCGATCATTATCGTGAGCGCAGCGTCGGACGTGATGGATAAGGTTGTCCTACTGGAGCTTGGAGCCGACGACTACGTTACCAAACCATTTTCTCCGCGCGAGCTGCTGGCGCGAACACGGGCGGCATTGCGGCGGTCGGCGCGCGTTCCCAATGAGGAACGCTTCGCCTTCGATAAAGTCTCGGTCGATTTTACGCGCATGCAACTCACACGCGCGGGCGAACCGGTGCCAATGACCGCGCAGGAGTTCAAGGTTCTCAAATTTATGGTGGAGAATCGCGAGCGCGTGATCTCACGCGATGAGCTGCTGAACGAAGTTTGGGGTTATCAGGACTACCCAAGCACGCGGACGGTGGATAATCACATACTGAAGCTTCGGCAGAAGCTGGAGCAGGAGCCCGCAAATCCTGAGCATTTCCTCACCGTACATGGCGTAGGATACCGCTTCGTGCCGTAATCATCTTTTGTGACGCTTCGCGCCAAATTCCTTCTTGCACTGCTGCTCATCTCCATTTTTCTCACCGGGGCGAGCCTTGTGGTTATCCGTCGTGTGGTCAGTGCACATGTGCGCTATCAGGTCATACAAGACGTACACAATTCCGTTATGACGTTCGAAAACGTTCAGCGCCAGCGCGAGGAGAATCTGGTGCGCTCTGCCGACCTGATGGCCGATCTGCCGATTGTGCGCGCTCTCATGACCACGCGCCACGCCGCCACCATTCAGGATGCTTCGACGGAGCTGTGGCGGACAGCAGGGAGCGATCTTCTCGTCCTTTCGGATGCCGGCGGAAAAATGATGGCCCTGCAGTCAGAGTCCTCGGACCTGGCGCGCGATGAAATTCAAAAGCAACTTACCTCTTCTCTTCCGCCCCCAGAGAGCGTTTCGTGGTGGCTTTGCGGGAACCACCTGTTTGAAGTGGCGATGCGGCCGATTTACCTCGGGGAAGCAGAGCGCAATCATGTGATCGGCTTTCTAGCTCTTGGATCAGAGATCAACGACAAAGTTGCGCGCGAGCTGAGCCAGGTCGCGGGAAGTCAAGTGATCTTCCGCGCGAATGACGCTCTGGTACGCAGCACAGTTCCGCCTGCACAGGAGCGTGACGCCTCTGCGCAACTCTCAGCGTCAGCGCTGGAAAGAGCGCCGCGCGAAATCAGTCTCGGTGAAGAGAAGTTCCTCGCCGAGGATGTACAGCTCGCGGCCGCTCCGACGAACGTTCGGCTTACGGTGCTGAAGTCGCTCGATCAGTCAACGCGTTTTCTCACCGACCTCGATCGACTCATTCTGGCCTTGGGAACCCTTGCCCTTGTCTTCGGCGCCACGCTGGTCTGGGTTATTTCCAGCACGATCACCAGACCGCTCAGTTCTTTGGTGGCGGGTGTGCGTGCTCTCGGTCAATCGGACTTCGAGTATCCACTGAGAAAAGGCGGACGGGACGAAGTTGCAGAGCTAACTGCAGCCTTCAGTCGCATGCGCGCCGACTTACAAAACAGCCAGCGCGAACTCCTGGAAAGCGAGCGGCTAGCCACCATCGGTCGCATGGCCAGTTCTATCTCTCATGACTTAAGACACTATCTCTCGGCGATTTTCTCAAATGCGGAATTCATGAGCGATTCGCGGCGCGCACTCGCTGAAAAACAGGAGCTCTACGAGGAGATTCGAACTGCTGTCATACAGATGAATGAGCTGATCGACTCCCTGCTGGAGTTCTCGCGCACGCGCGAGTCTCTGCGCCTCGGGCTTTGCCATCCTGAAGAAGCAATACAGGCAGCGATCCACAGCATTCGAGCGCGCCAGGAATTTCGCAATGTGACTATCGAAGTCAGCTCAACCGGCACTCGCGAAGGGATGTACGACATTAAGCGGTTGGAACGTGTCTTTCATAATCTCTTTTTGAACGCGTGCGAGGCGGCGTGTCCTCAATCGGGAATAGTTCATGTGGACCTCCGCACAGTGAATAGCAGAGTCGAGATCCGTGTAACCGATAACGGCCGTGGTATTGCGGAAGATCATCACGCCAAAGTCTTCGAGCCTTTTTTCACACATGGTAAAGCCAACGGTACTGGCCTTGGACTGACGATCGCACAGAAGATCGTTCAGGATCATGGCGGTGATTTGCGAATCGAGAAGACCTCGATAGAAGGAACGACGATTCTAGTCACTCTGCCCGTTGTGGGACCCACAGAATTGAGCGATAAGGTGGTAAGCAGCACTCCGGTAAACGTGATCTGAACCCCTGACTTCACGGGACCGGAATCTCGAAGGAGTCTTGCACATGAAAGTTCAAATCACCGGGAGCGTCGTGCTTTTATTCGTTGCCGGCGCACTTGGCCAGCAGCCGGCTTCTACGAGTCCGGACAATTCGGAGGCGCAACTAACACAAGCGGTCCGTCAGCTTCAGGTTGAAATTTCCCAGTTGCAGAACTCGGTAGCCGAACTGCGGAGTGAGGCGGACCGCTATCGTGCTGAGACACAGGAGCTCGAGCGCCGGCTGGAAGCGCTCTCGCCAAAGAGCTCTTCGAGCACTGGGATTAGTGCGCAAATGCAAAGCACGGAGCCGCAGGAACAGGCTCCTTCTCCTTCGACGAGCGCGCGACTGGCCAAGCTCGAAGATGAATATTCTCTGTTGACTGGCAAAGTCGACGATCAGTACCAGACAAAAGTTGAGAGCGGCTCGAAATACCGCGTACGACTCTCTGGTCTGGTGATGCTGAATATGTTCAGTAATCGCGGAGTCCCGGACAGCATTGACAGTCCTGGCGTCGCGATTCCCGGATACGGACTCTACGGCACCGGCTCGGTTGCGGGAACGCTGCGCCAGTCACAAATGGGACTAGAGATCTTCGGACCGGAATGGGCCGGAGCGAGAGTCAATGGCAATCTCCGCTTTGACTTCGCTGGAGGCTTTCCCGACACGGAAAATGGCAGCGTGCTCGGCTTGATGCGTCTGCGCACCGGGAACGTTAGCTTGAACTGGTCACATACGTCGATCACCGCCGGCCAGGATTCCCCGATGTTTTCCCCGCTTTCGCCAACTTCGCTTATTGCCCTGGCGCAGCCTGAATTCGCGTACAGCGGAAATCTGTGGACATGGGTACCGCAATTGCAATTGCAGCACTGGCTCGATCTGCGGAACTCAAAGCGAGTGACTTTTGCTGCCGGCGTTCTCGATCCGCTCACCGGCGAGACGCCGCGCGCTCAGTTTTATCGTGCCGCCGGAGCCGGAGAGCTCTCTCGACAGCCCGGGTACTCGGCACGCATTGGATGGTCGAGTGGAAAGGACGAAGATCGCCCCACGTCGTTCAATTTAGGCGGCTACTTCAGCCGTCAGAATTGGGGATTCAACCGCATCGTCGATGGCTGGGCCGGAACCGCAGATTGGCAGATTCCGGTTTTCCAGCGCGTCGCTCTTAAAGGCGAGTTCTTCCGCGGGCAAGCGCTGGGTGGATTTGGCGCCAGCAGCGGTGAAAGCGTGGTTTACTCAGACGTTCTGCAGAATCCGTTAGCCCTCGTGAGAGGTCTCGACGACGCTGGTGGATGGAGTCAGCTCAGCTTGCAGGCCACCCCTACGCTGCAATTCAACGCTGGATATGGACTCGACAACCCATTCTCGAAAGAGATACGCCGGTTCGTTGCGCGTCAGAACGTCCTGTATCCCGGATTGGGCAGAAACACCAGTGCCATGAGCAACGTGATTTATCGCCCTCGTTCCGATCTGCTTTTCTCGCTCGAATATCGTCATATCGTATCTTCGCGACTGACGAACGTACGAGCTTCGACGGACAATATCGGAATGGGCATTGGGCTGCTGTTCTAATGAGAGCCCTGAATATCCTTCGGCTGGTTGCCGCGACCGCCGCTTTGGCTGTCGCTGCAGACGTGTCCCTTCACGCGGCTGAAGTCACGGCAATGGTCCGCGTCACCGCAGGGGGTGATCCCAGCGGTGCGGTTGTGTCGCTCACGCCCGTCGATGCTGCGAAACGCGATGCACTCAGAGAGCCACCTGCTCATGCCACGCTACTCCAAAAAAACAAAACGTTCTCGCCCCATGTGCTTGTGGTTCCACCCGGATCAACCGTCGATTTTCCTAACCACGATCCCTTCTTTCACAACGTCTTTTCGCTATTCGAAGGCAAGAGGTTCGATTTGGGACTCTACGAGTCTGGCGCCAGTCGCTCGGTCAAGTTCGATCGCACCGGCGTGAGCTATATCTTCTGCAACATCCATCCGCAGATGAACGCCATCGTCATTTCCCTCGGCACGCCGTATTACGCGATCGCCGGCAGCTCCGGCGAAACGAAGATCGAGAAAGTACAGCCCGGTGAGTACCTCATGCAGGTATGGGCCGAAGGATTGACCCGCGAGGAGATGGACAAACTTTCGCGCCGAGTGACGGTCAACGATGCCCCAGTTCGATTAGGAGTGCTAGAGATTCCTTCCACAGAAACTCTGGCGCAGCACAAAAACAAATATGGACGCACGTACGATCCAACAACTGCAGCGCCATACGAACCGCACTAGATCAAAAGCTTTGAACACGGAGGGCACGAAGGTTTCATTGCCTAAGCCGAACCCCTGACAGTTTTGCAGTGCGAGCCGCTTGCCTTAACACCTACTACAGCGCCTGCTTTAGCTTCCTCTGTGCCCTCCGCGTCCTCCGTGTTCAAGGCCTTTGATTTTTCGCCGAAAACTAGAAAAATCGGGTTACTCTCACAGCACACCCTTCCAGGAGCGCCTCATGGATCCAAGCCTAATCGGCTTTATTGTTCTTGCTGTCATCGTCATTGCCACCATTCTCAGCGGACTCTTCACGGTCGACACGGCCGAAGCTGCGGTCATTCAACGTTTCGGCAAATTCGTCCGCATCGCCGGCCCGGGATTGAATTTCAAGCTGCCATGGTTCGAGCACGTCGCCGGTCGCGTGAATCTGCGTGTTCAGCAGTTTCGAGTCGAAGTGGAAACCAAGACGCGCGACAATGTTTTCGTCAAAGTGATGGTTTCAGTTCAGTATCAGGTGTTGCAAGACAAGGTCTATCAGGCGTACTACAAGCTGCAATCGCCTGGAGAGCAGATCACGTCTTA
>CAYNPS010000097.1:0-13798 GCA_964399125.1 uncultured Terriglobales bacterium | reverse complement strand
CATTCAGCTCACTCAGAAAACCGATTATCCCTGGCAAGGCGTCGTCGATATGTCAGTCACGCCCGCAGAACCTGCGCAATTCACACTGTACCTGCGCATTCCCGGATGGGCAGACAGCGCCGAAGTCAGCGTGAACGGAAAGAAAATCAATGGAGCAAAGCCCGCAGAGTATCTTGCCATTCGCCGCCAATGGTCGCCGGGCGATGCTATCCGCCTACGGTTAGATATGCGCCCCCAAATGCTTCAGGCCAATTCGCGAATAGCCGAAGACAATGGACGGATAGCAGTGCAGCGCGGACCGCTGGTTTATTGCATGGAGCAGCTCGATCAGCCCAAGGGAGTGGCTTTGACTGATGTAGCTCTGGAAGCAGGCAAACAGCCAGACTCTGGATTCACTAGCGAATATAAAGCAGATCTTCTCGATGGAGTTGTCGTGCTGCATCATGACGGAGTCGTAGAACAAAACTCCGCCTCGCAGCCTCTCTATTCCCGATATGACCCTCGCCAGCACACGACACGGCCGGTGTCGCTGACGTTGATCCCGTACTACGCGTGGGCAAATCGCCAGCCCTCAGCCATGCAGGTATGGACGCCTATCCTGAGAAGCTAAACCACGGAGCCGAGCGGCTCCGTGGTGATTGACTACGCGTCAGTGACGCTTGGCGAAACGGCTGGTTCCGCTATAACTGTTACTGTTGCTCTGAAAGCCCGACGGATATCCATATGGGTCATAAGGCCCGTTGGAAGGACCGCTGTACGGTCCAGGGTAATAGCCCCCATTTCCATAGTATGGATCGCTGCCGTAATAGCCATTATCGCCATACTGGTTGTAGTACTCATTCGCGCGACGGCGGCGATCAATCGAATATCCGACTGAAGCGCCGACTCCTGCACCGACCACCGCACCGGTTCTACCTGCCATTTTGTGTCCGATGTAGGCTCCGGCAGCGGTCGAGCCGCCAATAATGGCGATGCTCTTCCATGTATCGGAACTCTGTGCCTGCGCAGGCTGCATCGCAACCGATGTAAATGCAGCAACTAGTGCCAGTGCGACTAGCCGGCTGCTCTTAACGCGAGCACCTACCTTCGTAAGAACTTCAGAGACTCTGGTGTATGTCATTGGGCCCTCTACTCTGCGGATTTAAACCCCTGGCCAATCGCTTTGTTGCGGTCACCAGAGTCGAGAGAAGCTGTTAGGAAGAGTTGCAAAACACATCCTCACAATGGCTTGCGGCACGTGAACGGAATACCTGGGCGCAAGCACAGATCTTTCATCATCAGCTAAGGCCTACTTCTTCTTCGAGTTCTTCGCCTGGATGGTGGTGGGCGGCACGAAGAGATCGTCTTTCAAGCCTTCGTTGTATGAGACTTTGCTCACAAACCGCTGTGAAACCATCTCATCGTTTTTCATACGCGTAACGACCATCGATGTCTGGATTCCCTGAATCAACCGATATTCGGAGTAAATATCGGAATACGTGTCTTTCTCCTTGTATTTAGGATCACGCACGGTGAAGCTCTTGCGGATCGGCAGGTGACTCGATATGTCGATGAAGAAGGTTTCCTGCTGATTCGCGGCATTCGCCACCGTGACTTTCTCAACCTGATGATTATCGGTGAAACCCTGACCGTCGTAGAAGAGAACGGTTCCGGGCTTATTCAGCCAATTTCGCAGCACGTTATCCATCGAATACTGATCGCGTAATACATATTCGCGATTGGCGTCATCATCTTCAGGCCTCGTGCCGTGGAAGGTGGTTTCGGTGCCGCGCCCCCCGTTGTGGATCACGATCCAGTCGCGCTGCTTGGTGAGTTCCACCCGTTCCTTGTCGGGAAACTTGTAGAAGCGCCAGAACGGGGCCGTGCCGCCGGTCGGCTGTCCGTGATAAAAGCCGTTGGTCCTACCTTCTTGCGTCACATCGGTGTAATGCAGGTAAGCGTCGCCACCAAGCGCTTGGATCATTTGAGCGAGAAGTTCTTTCGCTTTCGCCTCCGCTGGATCCACATTTTGTGATTGAGTTGCACTAGTTTGTGCTGGCGAAGAAGACGAGACTTGTCCGGGCAAGAGGGAAAAACAAAGCAGGAAAACACTGATCATCAACATAATCCTACGACAGAGCAGGAACAACGTGGAGACGGGCGCCCTCGCCCGGGTTTGTGTTCGCGATACCTAAATTCTTGCCACTGGAACATCTAGGGCAATTCCCAGGCGACTCTCCGGTTTCCACGCCAGTGATCGTGATACACGTATTAGTTCGCATTTTCACATCTGGAGTGCTGGGTGCAAGTTGATCCCGTTCTCGTCGTTCATGGCGGAGCATGGGCGATGCCCGACGATGTCGTCGAAGAACACCGTCGCGGAGTTCAGAAGGCTCTGCGCGTCGGCTGGCAGGTGCTCGCATCCGGCGGATCTGCGCTCAAGGCCGTGGAAGAAGCCGTGGTGGTGATGGAGGACGACGACACCTTCGACGCCGCGCGCGGCAGCTTTCTTACCGCCGACGGCAAGGTGCAGATGGACGCCCTCATCATGGATGGCGCAACTCTTCGCGCCGGCGGAGTCGGATGTGTCGAGCGTCTGCGCAATCCTATTCGCGCGGCGCGGCTCATCCTAAGCGAGAGCCCGCATGTTTACTTTGTCGCCGAAGGTGCCGAGCAGTTTGTGGCTGGGCTCGGCATAGAGCTGATCGATAACTCCGAGCTGGTAGTCGAGCGGGAAAAGATTCGCCTGGCGGCGGCCAAAGCCGCCGCTGCCCAGGGTAAGCGCGACCTGACCTTCGCCGGACACGACACGGTCGGAGCCGTCGCGCTCGACAGCGCCGGCCACCTCGCAGCCGCAACCTCGACTGGCGGGACTATCAACAAGACTCCGGGCCGCGTAGGTGACTCCTCGCTGATCGGCTGCGGATGCTATGCCGACGACCAAAGCGGAGCCGTCTCCTGTACTGGATGGGGTGAGCCGATTATGAAGCTAGTTCTTGGCAAGTGGGCGACGGATCGCGTGGCCAGCGGCGCTCCTCCGGAGCTGGCCGCACGGGAAGCCATCGGATACCTCAACTCTCGTGTGAACGGCCATGGCGGCATGATCCTGCTCGACGCCCGGGGTCGCTACGGCATCGCCCATAACACTCCGCGAATGGCCTGGGCCGTAAAGACGAGTAAGTCCGAAGAGGTCGGCATCACGATCTAGGCCAGCTTAGGATTGGTGTCACGGGTTGCAAAATCGACACGCTCGAGGAAGTGATGTAACCGTCTTTCTCGCGCGCGCACTAGGCCGGACATGGATGATCCGACTTCTGGAAACTCGCGATTCCCTGCCCAGGGAATCTTGCAGGGAAAAAATTCCCGCAGAAAAAATTTTGATCGCCCGACCCGCATAAACACAGGCGATTTGCGACCGACCAGGGAACTAGCAGGGAATCAGCAGGGAATTTCGCTGTTTTCGGCCAAATCGGTTGAGGCACCGTGACTTAGGATCGATGCATGAGGATCCGTGGGCAGCCTAGGGACCCCAGGAGGGAAAAGAGTAGCGAATTCTGATCCTGACTGTGGAGCGGCACTTTCCGGACAGGCCACAAACTGCGCTGATCGCCGCCCAGGTCACAGCAAGAACGAAACAGGTCTAAGAACCTTTTCGCAGAGCTCTGCCTGCCAGCGCTCCGGTGTACTTTCCGCCGTCGACGGCCAGCTTGCCGTTTACGATCACGTACTTCATCCCTCGGGCCAGCACCTCGGGGTGTTCATACGTCGAGAGTTCCGAAATGGTCTGTGGATCGAACACGGCAACATCGGCGAAGTAACCGACGCGCAGGAATCCTCGTTCTTTAATTCCCAGCGACTCGGCAGTCAATCCGCTGCTCGAACGGATCGCGAACGGCACGCTGATCACCTTGCGTTTGAGCGCGTATTCGCGGATCTTGCGTGGAAACGTCCCGTATTTGCGGGGATGTCCCGGCGAACCATCGGAGCCGGTCATCACCCACGGCTGCTTCATGAAGTTCTCGATGTCCTGCTCGCTCATGTTGAACGACGCCACATCGTTCGATCCGGCGCGAATGATCTCCAATGCGGCATCGAGCGGCGACTCGTGCCGTTCGTCGGCGATCTGCTGCAAGTTCTTGCCCACGGCGCGTGAATCCGCAGCCGCGGTAATCAGCAGTGATTTTGCTCCGCCGCGACGCTTGAGGTTGTTCTCCATCTCCTGCAGCAATTTCGGACGAACCTGCGGATCATCGAAGCGCTTCAGCATCTGCTCGCGCCCGCCGGCCTCGGCCCAGCGTGGTACCAAAGCGGGAACCAGACTCGTTCCGGAAGCATTGTAGGGATATTGATCGGCGGTGACTTTAATTCCCTTCGCCTGAGCCTCCTGAATGATCTTGATCGCCTCGCTGCTCTGTCCCCAAACGTCCGTTCCGAGGGCCTTGATATGAGAAATATGCGCGGGCAAGCCAGCTTCCTGGCCGATGCGAATCGTTTCCCGAATTGAACCAAGCAGCCCAATCGAGTAGTCGCTCTCATCGCGCATGTGCGTGTCGTAGTAACCGCCCTTGGCAGCAGCGACTTTGGCCAGTTCAATCACCTCTTCGGTTTTCGCAAAGCTGCACGGCGCATAAAACAGCCCGGCAGACATCCCGAATGCGCCATCATCCATTCCTTGCGCCACGAGCTTCTTCATCTGCGCAAGCTGATCGTCTGTCGGTGCTGAGTCGGACATTCCCATCACTTGCCGCCGCACTGAACACATGCCCACCAGCAGCGCAGCATTCGTCCCGATGCCCTGCTGCTCCCATTTGTGCAGCGCTTCAGCAATCGGAAGTGGACTCGAACCGTCGTTGCCGGTGATCACCGTGGTCACACCCTGCATGAGATAAGGCTCGTTGCTGTTTCGTGGCGGAGTGGAGAGATCGTCCGCTGTATGCGTGTGCGGATCGATGAACCCGGGTGCAACGATCAGGCCGGCGGCGTCGATGATCCGCGCCGCTTTGACATGAGACTTCCGCGAGCTGCCCACAAATACGATCCGGTCACCTTTTACGCCCAAGTCGAGGCGCTGAGCGGGAGAGCCGGTGCCATCGACCAGTTCGCCCCCAGCGATCAGCAAGTCCAGATTCTGCGTGTCGCCTGTCGATTGGGACCGGACGTTGTTAATAGGGATAAGCAGCAAGAGACCAAATGTGAGTACCGCGAAAGGAGCTTTTCTCATGGAGCGAGTTTGAGCAGTTCTGGTTTTGCGCGCGTCGCGATACTAGCAGATTGGCGCTCTCATTCGTCCCCAAACAAAACCGAATCGTTTCGAGTAGAAGATTTTTCATTGACAACGATCATGGATGAAATGAAAAATTCCAACCCTCAACCGACGCGAAGTCGAGCACGGGACGGAAATTCAGGTACTCGGCCAGCCGCGCCAAAATAGAGGAAAAACATGAGAGCACGAATCATAGGCATCGCGATCTTCGTATTGCTTCTGAGTACTGCGTGGTCCCAGGTCAGCACCTCCCGCATTGAAGGAACGGTGCTAGACAAGAGTGGTGCAGTCGTTCCGAGCGCCTCGATCAAAGTTACGAACGAAGCAACAGGAATCAGCTACGACAGCACAACAAGCAGCTCGGGAACGTGGACAATTCCTTCAGTAACTCCCGGTCAATACAGCGTCACCGTGAGTCATGAGGGATTTGAGACCTTCACCAGCCAACATAATGTGCTTTCTGTAGGGCAGCCGCTGGTCGTAAACGCGACGCTTACGGTTGGAGGAACGACTCAGACAATCGAAGTTCAGTCCTCATATCAGCGAATTGAGACGACGAATGCCGCAATCAGCGACGTTGTTACTGAAAACGAGGTTAAGAACCTCCCCCTAAACGGACGCAATCCTTTGGGACTCCTTACCCTCGAGCCTGGGGTGGTACAGCGAAGTACACAGGCAGCTGGATCGGGGACACACGTCTTCGGTTCCCGTGATCGTGCTCACAACGTGACGATTGATGGGATCGACGCGAACGAATCGACAGTTCCCAATCCGCAATCCAATATTCAGCGACTCACGCCTGATAATGTGCAGGAGTTTCGAACTGTAACGCTCGACCCCACGGCTGAGTACGGTCGCAATAGCGGGGCTAACGTAATGGTCGGCACGAAACCTGGAACGAATGCTCTGCACGGAGATGTCTATTATTTCAATCGCAATTCGGTCTATAACGCGAATGAATGGTTTAACAACTATGCTGGCCAGCCTCGTCCCGATCTAAAGTTAAATCAGTACGGTTTCGATGTAGGCGGACCGATCATCAAGAATAAGACGTTCTTCTTCGGCAGCTTCCAAAACAACGACATTCGCCAAACTGGGCCGATTTCGACCAGTTTGGGAATCCCGGATGTGTATTATTCAGCGCTTCGGAACGGCATCTTTCGATTTGTGCGTGGATCGTTCAACTTCAACGGAAAAATCTACAATCGCAATGCTCCGGGACTGATCGATGCAAACGGGAATCTTCTGCCAGGCGTGCCAGTCTGTAGTGGCGGGGTAATGTCTAATTGCGTAGACAGCTACAACATTTTCGCCAACGATCCTGCCGGCATTGGTGCCGATAAGGCTGTTTTGGGGCTAATCAACAGCACGCCTCTCCCGAACACCAGCACTGCTCATTTGGCAGCAACCGATGGCCTGAATATCGGCGGGTTCAACTGGAATCCTCCGACAAAATTTACCGGGCCCTTCTATATGGTTCGCGTCGATCACACGTTCAATGAGAACAACAATGTTTTTGTTCGGTATCTGCAGAACCACTACAACACGGAAGAGGGCGATTTTCTGAATGCACGGCCTGAAGTGTTTCCCGGCTTCGCCCCACTCGGGGAGGTCTTCCGAACTGGCAAGAATCTGGCCGTCAGTTACCGCCACACGTTTACACAAAATCTCGTGAACGAGTTTACTGCTGGATTCAATCGATTTGCGTTTGACTTTACGTTCGGTGAATCAAATAAGAATTTCGGCGATCCTACGAAGCTTCCTCCATGGAGCGATGAGTGCGTCTTCGGATCCTTTATCAACATAGACTCGCCCAATTGTGTCTCCCCACATACTGCACGGGCAGTCACGGCTCCGCAATTCATCGACAACGTCAGCTACGTACACGGAGCACATACCATTCGCACGGGCATAAACTTCAGAGTGTACGAACACAATGACAGCCGTGGATTCTTTGGCAGTGGAATTTTGGCTCCTGTCACATTCTTTGACCAAAGCATTCGTCAGGGCGGCTTCAACAACGTTCCATCGACAAAAGGCATACCAAACGTTCCTGGATCAGCTCCGTTTTCAGGCGATATCAATACGCTTCAGCAAGCAATTGTGGAATTAGCGGGAATTCCCGCCGGAATTCAGCAGGGATACCAGGCTGATTTTGGGTCCAACACTTACAACCCCGGCCGCTATGCAACGGTTTACACGCGTGCGCGTCAGTACGATTCCTACCTGCAGGACGAATGGCGCCTTACGCCGCAATTAGTACTCACTGCGGGCGCTCGCTGGGAGGTTAATCCTCCTCCCACTGACGCCAAACAAGCGCTGGTTCCGAATTTGCCAGTGAACGGCTCCGGTGGCCCGGTAACCTTTGTGAAGAGCGACGGATGGTACAAGAACAGCAATTTGGGATCCGTCGGTCCTCGCATCGGTATTGCCTGGTCGCCCGACCAGAAAACCGCCGTTCGCGCCGGTTATGGTTGGCTTTTCGATACCATCTCGACCTTCCAGATCACCTCGATCGCCGGCAAGATTCCAGGATTTATTCAGAGCTGCAATATCCAACTGAATGCGAACGGAACGCCGAATCCTCCGGCAGGCTGTGTCGCTCCGTCGGGTACCCAGAACCGAATATCGCAAGGCTTTCCTACGAGCGTGCCCGCACCAACAGTCACGCCATCGGCAGCTTTGTTCAGCCCCAACCAGCCGTATAACGCAGCGCCGAACATTGGTGCGTTCGATCCAAACCTAAAGAATCCTTCAGTCCACAATTGGGATCTCAGCATCGAGCGAGAGCTGCCTGGCAGCTTTGTGACTGAATTCGGATATGTCGGTAAGCGTGGCACGCATCTATACCGCGCTTACGATCTGAATCAGATCAACATCTTTCAGCCTGGGTTCATTCAGTCTTTTGACATCGCGAGACAGAATGTTTTGAACGGCTGCAATGCAGATGGGAGCGGCTCGTGCCCAGCAGGCGCACAGGTACCGACATTGCTTTTGCAGATGGTAAGCAACAGTTTTCTTAACAGCAGTACTTCCGCCAATAACTTCCTGAGGAACAACATCGGGAATTTCGCCCAGCGGATCGATCAGCTTAGTGTCGGAGGCGTTCAGCAGATTGTGACCAAGGGCTTCCCGGCGAACTACTTCAGGCCAAATCCGCAATTCCGCCAGATCTTTTTCTTCGATTCCGGCGGCGACTCGTACTACCACGGGTTCTTTGCCGCCGTTCGTCGTCGTTTCGAGAAAGGACTGGATTTTGGTTTCACATACACATTGAGCAAATCTATTGACGATATGTCGGTTGATCCGGTTGGCGCCTCGACTGGTGGTGGATTGAGCACTTCCAACAGCCGCACGCCGACTGATGTCAATAACTTCCGCTTGGATCGAGCACGTTCGGATTTCGATAATCGTCACGTTGTGACCGCTAATCTGCTGTATGAGTTGCCCTTCGGCCATGGTAAGCAGTGGGGATCGAACTGGAACGGCGTAGTTAATCAGATTCTCGGAGGCTGGCAGGTAACTGGCATCTTCGATTATCAGAGTGGCGAGCCCTACACCATTCAAAGTGGTGAATTGACTGCTAACAACACCCATCAAAGCGCGGCAGTCATTCAGGGGCCGCCGGACCAGGGGCACTTGCACTCTGTTTCCGGCGTTGAAGGGCCAGTGCTCTATACGGTCGGTGGTCTGATCACCAATCCTGCGGATCCTCACTTCAACTGCACGAACGTGACTGGAACGCAAACTTACTTCTGTATCCCGCTTCCTGGGCAACAAGGCAGCGGGCGCAATCTGGCCCAAGGTCCGAATTTCTGGAATCTTGATTCAGGATTATTCAAGAATTTCAAAATCTCGGAACGGTTTAATGTGCAATTCCGCGCGGAAGCGTTCAATGTCCTCAATCACCCGAACTTCGAAAATCCAAGGAATGCAACCGTAGGTTCACCAACCATAACCAGCAACGTTTTCGGAGAGACCTGCTGCAGCACTTCTGCAGTGGCAAGTTCTGCAAATGTGAATGCGCTGGGCGAACCAAATCGCGTTCTCCAGCTTGGATTGAAAGTGAACTTCTGAGCATTGAAACCCTCAGCTTGGCCTCGTTCGCATCGAACGAGGCTTTTTTCTTGGAGCATTGGCTTTGATTAAAAAGTTCGTCAGGGTCTCCCTCGTCTTTACTCTGGTCTTAGTTGTCAGTAGCTCTCCACGGGCGCAAGAAGTTTCCCAATCTGGTCTTGAGCAAAAGGCCGCGAGGCCGATGATCGAGGAGCCCGAACGGGCTCCTCACGCCATGATTGCCAGCGCCAATCAGCTTGCCTCGCAGGCTGGGTTATCAATTCTGCGAAAAGGCGGCAACGCCGTCGATGCCGCTGTGGCCGTTGCCTTTGCCTTGGCTGTGGTCCATCCCGAGGCCGGGAACCTGGGTGGCGGCGGATACATGCTCATCCGCATGGCTGACGGCAGTACTCGCGCCATCGACTACAAAGAGATGGCGCCCGCGTCCGCTCATACAGGGATGTTCGCCAACCGGATGGAGTCGCGAGTGGGATACAAAGCCTCTGCGGTTCCAGGGACAGTTGCCGGCATGGGGATGGCGCATACCCGTTTTGGGAAGCTTTCTTGGAAGGAGGACTTGGAGCCTGCGCGTCGGTTGGCAAAAGATGGATTCCCAGCTTCGCAGCGGATGGAGCTGATTCTGGCGCTGCAAGCTCCGGTTATGGAACAGTTTCCCGAATCGGCAAAGATTTTTCTGCATGGCTCCGACCGTCCGCTGAAGCAAGGCGAGTTGGTCAAGCAGCCCGAGCTCGCCGCCACAATCGAGCGCATTCAAAAGCACGGCTGGCAGGAGTTTTATGAAGGAAAGACTGCGCATCTCATCGACGCCGACATGCAGGCTCATGGCGGAACGATTCGTTACGACGACCTGCGCGCCTATAAAGCCATAGAGCGCGATCCGGTAAAGGGAACCTTCCGGGGCAACCAGGTGCTTTCGATGCCTCCGTCTTCAAGCGGGGGAACCACGCTGATCGAGATGCTGAATATCTTCGAGAACTTTCCCGCGCAGCTCGGGATGGAAGGCTCAACCGAGCAGCGCCATCACATGATCGAGTCGATGCGACGGGCATTCAAGGATCGCGCGGAGTACTCTGCCGATCCGGCGTTCTTCCCCGTACCCATCGATCTGCTTACCAGCAAAGATCATGCGCGCGAGCTGGCGAGCACCATCCTTCCCGATCGCGCGACTCCATCGGCCGGCCTGATGCCGCAGGCGGCGCCGCCGAGCCCGGGAACTCATGAATCATCGGACACGACGCACTTTTCGGTGATCGACGAAGCCGGCAACATTGTGAGCAACACTTACACGCTCAACGATTTCTATGGCTCGCAGGTGATGATCGCCGGAACCGGAGTACTGCTGAACGACATCATGAGCGCGTTCAGCAGCAAGCCAGGAGATCGCGATGAGGTCAAACCGGGCAAGCGCCCCGTCTCGTCGATGACTCCTACGATCGTTCTTCATCCAGATGGCTCGCCATGGTTCGCGCTCGGCTCGCCCGGCTCGGCAACGATTCCCAATACGGTATTCCAGGTGATCGTCAATATCATCGACTCCAAAATGGCTCTTCGCGATGCGATCGAGTATCCGCGCATCCATCAGCAGTTCATGCCCGACGAGGTCGATGTGGAGCCTGGAGCGCTTGTGTTCGATGTCGCCGAAAAGCTGCGCGCCTATGGGAACACCATCAATCCCAAGCTGCGCTCCCAGGGAGACGTTCACGCGGTGATGGTGGAAGAGGGAAGTGGGTGGCGGCTCGGCTGGTCGGATGGAAGAAGAGGCGGACGGGCTATGGGGTATTGAAACAAGCTGCGGAGCCACGAAGCTTCGAAGCCGCGAAGCATTGAAACGGCGTGTCACCGTGCTTACGTTTGCCTCGTAAAAGCTTCGGTTTCTACTCAACCTGGCGCGTGTGTATCTTGTCTTTCGGGTGGAAGCCGGCGACTTTAGTCGCGGGCCGCACAAGGCGTGAGCCGTGCGGTCTAGGGTGCCGGAAAGAAAACGCGCTTTAGCGCTGGCCACGCGCGAAGCGCGCACATGCTAGATGCCTCGCCCAAAGGCACTCCCGCCTCGAGAGGAAAGAATCTTTTTCGTTACATAAGCGCGCTTCGCGCGTGAACCAGCGCTAAAGCGCGGCGTTCTCTCGCTCTCGATAGACGCACTGGCTTCGCGGCGTGCGCCCGCGACTAAAGTCGGCGGCTTCCACTAAGTTGGGGTGGAGCTTCACGTGAACATTGGCTTCAAGGTGCTCACTGGCGCTACCACTCCTCGATCCAACACGGCAGCGATCTGCTTTACTTCTAACATCAGGGTTGCGAACTGGTCGGGTGTGATGGATTGCTGGCCATCGCTCAGCGCGTGGTCGGGATCGTGGTGGACTTCGACGATCAAGCCGTCTGCTCCGACGGCGATTGCTGCGCGTCCTAGCGGCAGGACTTTGTTGCGCTTGCCGGTTCCGTGGCTGGGATCGACCAAAATGGGAAGATGGCTCAGGCGCTGCACTGCCGGAACAATACTGAGATCAAGCGTGTTGCGAGTGTGGTCGGCGAATGTACGTACTCCGCGTTCACAGAGCACAACGTTGTAATTGCCTTCGCTCAGGATGTACTCGGCTGCCATCAGTAGCTCTTCCAAAGTGGCCGACATTCCGCGCTTGAGGAGCACTGGCTTGCGAGACCGACCCGCGCGCTTGAGCAATGAAAAATTCTGCATATTGCGCGCGCCGATCTGAATCATGTCGGCATATTGCTCGACTAAATCAAGCGACTCGTTATCGACAGCTTCCGTCACGATCAGCAATCCAAACTGCTCGCGGATTTCGGCCATGATCTTGAGGCCTTCTTCGCCGAGGCCTTGAAACGAATACGGAGAGGTTCGCGGCTTGTATGCGCCGCCGCGCAGGAAGTGTCCGCCGTTTTTCGCGACTTGCTCGGCGATCGTCATCGCCTGATCGCGCGACTCGATCGAGCATGGGCCCGCCATCATTACAACGTCTCGGCCGCCAATGCTTACGTGCGAATTGGGGAAACGAATGACCGAGTTCTCAACTTTCACGTCGCGGCTGACGAGCTTGTATGGTTTGCTGACGCGGATAACTTCGCCGACGCCGGGCATCTCCTCCAGAGTGCCGGCCTCGAGCGCGCCTTGATTGCCGGTAATGCCGATCGCTGTGCGCTGCGCGCCGGGGATGGGATGCGCGCGGAATCCTAAAGACTCGATCTTGCGACAGACCTCGCGCACCTGCTCTTCGGTGGCCTGCGCCTTCATTACAACCAGCATCGGGTTTGCTCCTTGGGGAAGAGCCAGTCTAATGAATATGCGCGGCGCATCGCAATGACGCGGCTTTTCGTCCTGCTATCCTCGACTCATGGCGACGAAGTGGGAGCGCGAGGCGAAGGACATCCTCAAGCGCCCTGCTCCGAGCGCGCCTCCCAAACTCACGTCGCGCCGAATTGGGATTCACACTTCGACATCCGGCGGTCCGGAGACCGCTGCGGAACGCGCGTATCGCCTCGGCTGCAATACTTTCCAAATGTTCTCTTCGTCGCCGCGTATGTGGAAGCCATATCAGCTCGCGAAATCGCAGTGCGAGGAGATGATTCGGCTAAACGAGAAGTACGGCATCAAGCCGCTGGTCATCCACACAAGTTATTTGGTGAACATGTCGAGTTCGACGACGGAGTTTCTCGGCAAATCCATTCAAGCCTTTCGTGCCGAAGTGGAACGCGGCCTTGCGCTCGGCGCTCAATATCTCGTCCTGCACGCCGGCTCTTACCGCGGACTCACGCGAGAGGAAGGCCTGAAGCGTGCAGCCAGTGCAATTGCGGAGGCGACCGATCGCCTTGACATGGAAGGCTGCGGCTTCAAAGTGTTGATCGAGAATGCCGCCGGAGCCGAGTACTCGCTTGGAAGCTCATTCGAACAAGTTGCGGAATTGGTGGATCGCTTGCGCTCGATTGTGCCTGTTGCTGCTTGTATTGACACTTGCCACACGCACGTCGCCGGTTACGACATCGTTTCGCCGGATGGCTACGAGTTCACCATGAAATATCTGGAGAATACGATTGGGCTGAAGAATATCCCAGTTTGGCATTGCAACGACGCTAAAGCTGCGCGCGCTTCGAAGCTCGATCGCCATCAGCATATTGGTCAAGGCAGTATCGGATTGGAACCGTTCCGCCGCCTGTTGAATGATCCCAGAACGGCACACGCAGCATTCATTGCCGAAACTCCCATCGACGAGCCTGGAGACGATCAGAGAAACGTAGATGCATTGAAGGCATTGGTGAAAGAATGACAGAACCGCCGGCGGTAGCCGGTGGGGCAGCCGCGCCTTTGGCGGCTGCACTCTTCCAGAATTTCGTATGCATCGTTTAACCGGAGCTGGCCATGCGGCCATCTCCGGCCCACCGGCTACCGCCGCCGGTTCTGTTGTCTCCTTTAGAATAGAAAAATCCCATGTCGAAGCAGGAGAAAACTGAGGTTTTGAGCGCGGCGGA